>JAKSBQ010000122.1 GCA_022361075.1 Opitutales bacterium
ATCGGCATACTCTGGGCTCGAGAGGAAATTTTGAAGGCGATCCCACCGTATCAAGGTGGAGGGGACATGATTCATAAGGTTTCTTTCGAAGGTACGACTTTCTCGGAACCTCCCTCCAAATTTGAGGCAGGAACTCCTCATATTTCGGGAGCGATTGGTTTGGGCAGAGCTGTTGAATACGTTCAGTCCATCGGCTACCAGACGATTGCGAAAATCGATGAATTGCTTCTGAAGAAGGCCACTGAGATCGTGGAAAGTGTTCCCGGGCTTGAGAGAGTGGGAAAGACTGATCATCAGATCGGGGTGCTTTCTTTCTATCCAAAAACCGTTCACCCCAGTGATCTCGCGACATTCCTGGGAACAGATCACATCGCGGTAAGGACGGGACACCATTGTGCACAGCCGTTGATGGATCGGATGGGCATCGCGGGGACAGTTCGCATGTCATTTTCCATTTACAATCATCCTGAAGAGTTGGAACGAGTGAGAAAGAGCCTGGAAAAGGCGATGATGCTATTGGGTTAGGTGTTTGGGGATATGGATACGGAGATCATGCAGGAAATCATCCTTTCCCACTATCGGGACCCCCGGTGTAGGGTTGAACTGGACGACGATTTGCATGTGCACACGGCTAAGAATCCCGCCTGCGGAGACGTTATGCGGTTGCAGATTAGGGAAAATGAAGACGGATTGCTGATTCAGCATCGTTCCGAGGGTTGCGCAGCTTCGGTGGCCTCATGTTCCATCATGTGTGAAATGCTTTCCGGAGAGAAACCTTCGGTCGTTCGATCGACTATTGATGACTTTCTCGAATCCATGACAGCTGAGGATCCGAAGGTGGAAGGACGTTCGTTAGAGTGGCAATCGCTGCTACATTTTCGGCATCAACCGTCGCGTGCATTTTGTGTGATGTTGCCCTGGCAGTGCGCCAGGAATGCGCTTGCTGAAGGGATCGATAACCACTAGCTTCGAGCAGACGATGGACGAACAAGCGATGATAGAGAGGGGTCGAGAGTGTCTCGATCTGGAAGCCAAAGCTCTGGCCCAGACGAGGGAATCGATCAATGGGCAATTCGTCGAGATCCTCAAAAACATCGACTCCTGCGTCCGCCAAGGTGGGAAACTGATCTTCTCCGGTGTTGGAAAAAACGAACCCATCTGCGAGAAAATCAAGGCGACCTTCAACAGTACCGGAGTGAGTGCGGTCTACCTCGATCCGCTCAAAGCGTTGCACGGAGATCTCGGTTTGTGTCAGGCAGGTGATTTGGCGTTTTTGTTCAGTAACAGCGGTTCTTCAGAAGAGCTCATTGCGCTCAATGCTTTCCTCAAACGGCAGGGAGTGCGCACGGTTGCTTTCACCTCTGAAGAAGTGAGTCCGCTCTCAAAAACAACAGATCTCTCTATTTTTTATTTCTACGGTGAAGAGGCTTGTCCGTTGAGTTTGGCCCCTACTTCGAGTACCACCGCTGCGTTGGGATTAGGTGATGCGCTTGCGATGGTGTTTCTCGAAATGCGTGGGTTCCGTAAAGAGGATTTTGCAAAATATCACCCCTCAGGCCGCTTGGGTAAGTCACTCCTGCTCAAAGTAGGTGAAGTCATGCGAAAAGGGGAGAAATTCGCGATGTTGCCAGATTCCTGCAGCATACGGGATGCGGTAATGGAGATCACCAGGGCAAGATGCGGCACGATTGCACTTGTGGACGAGAATAGTGGGACGCTCAAAGGAGTGTTTAGTGACGGAGATTTGCGAAGAGCTTCGCTGAACGAATCGGATGTGCTTTCGGTTCCCGTTCAGAAATACATGACACGGGACCCCATCACTGTGACTGACGATGCTTTAGCAGTTGAGGCATTGAAGATTTTTCAAACCCACCGCATCAACGACATCATCGTTCTCGATGCAGACAAAAAACCGGTTGGCGTGGTTGACGGTCAGGATCTCCCAAGTCTGCAGTTAATCTAAATTCTTGATGAACGAAGATAAAGAGCCACGTCCCGTCCCTCCTGTTTTCTCGTCGGAGCAGGCTCAGAACAAGGCGGAGTGCGCCGCGATTTGGTATGCTTATGCAGCGGAGGCAGAACAGAGTGGTGATGATTTCGGTGCGAGAATGGGTTATGTAAACGCATGGCATGAACAACCGGAAGAACTGCGTTACTACGAAGGAGTGTTGGGCTATTTTCATCGCTCAGAACTGCTGGGTGAGCTGTTAAAGACTTACCAAATAGGGACACAAATACATCCTCACCACGAACCGACTTTCATCAACTTCCCTAACTTGTTGAATCTTTACGGGCACTACGAGGAGGCAAAAAACGTGTCGGAGACCTGGCTAAGCCGCAACTCAAGAAGTCTTGAGGCTTGGGGAAACTTGGGAAATTCCTTTCGCGGACTGGGAGATTTCGAACAGGCCAAAGCGTGTTTTCTTAAGGTGCTCAAAGTCGACCCGAAACATGCGATTGCGGGGTTCAACTACTCTAATATTTTGTTGGCTCAGGGGAACTTTGAAGAAGGCTGGGTGTATTACAATTACCGCCTCAATCTCACGGGTTACGAAAACTTACAGAAGCGAAATGCTGCCAGGATCTGGACAGGTCAATCACTCAAAGGCAAGAGCATATTCGTTTTCGCGGAACAGGGAATCGGAGATACACTCATGTTTTGTCGCTATCTCCACCCGTTGGTGAAAAAAGGTGCAAAGGTCTTTTTTGAGTCACAGAAGAGTGTCGCGTGGATTTTGAGAAACCTTTTGGGTAATCAGGTGGAGGTGATTGAGCGCGAAACCCTCGAAGAAAAACTTGATCTGAAGACCGATTACCAAATCCCTCTTCTTTCTCTTCCGGGTTTGTTAGACAAAGGTGAGCCAATGGCTCCTGCTTCAGAGTCTTCGGTGAAAGAGATAGACTCTCCACGAGCCAAAGAGCTCATTAGTGGGCTGGAAGGGTTTAAAGTCGGACTTTGCTGGCAAGGAAATCCAAGGGCGGCTATTGATCTCGGTCGTTCGGTTTCACTCGCATTTTTTGAGTCACTAATGAGCAACAGCTGGGCAGACTTCGTTTCGCTTCAGGGAAGGGATGGCCTTGAAGATATCGAAGCATTTGCGTCGGAGTTTAACAATTTTCATTACCTGATCGACCTTGACGTCGAGTCGGGCCCTTTTGCAGAAACAGTGAGTCTGATTCAAGGCCTAGATCTTGTAATCACAACCGACACTTCGATCGCTCACCTGGCTGCGCTCCTGGGTAAGGAGTGCTGGGTAATTCTTCAGAAATATCCGGAATGGCGTTGGGGTTTGGATGGAGAAGAGAGCGTTTGGTATTCAGGAGTTCGGTTGTTTCGACAAAAGGAAATTGGGGAATGGGAGTCTGTGATCGAAGAACTGAATCAGGCTTTAAAAGAGGATGTTCCTCAACAATTTGATTGATTCTGAGTAGCTCGACGTGTTTATCGGAACTCGTACGTATCAGTTTCCATCTCCTGATCCGTTTATGAGGTCTGTCCTTCCAGCAGTTTTGGTTTTTTGCACCACTCTCTCTTCTCTTTGGAGTAACTGGGAGAGGTTGGATGATTGTCGATTGATCGATGCCAGTAGCAACGACGGGGATTCTTTCCTGATCGAGTATGAGGGGAAGCGATATCGCATTCGATTGTATTTCGTGGATAGCCCAGAGAAAGGCCTGTTTTTCCCCGAGCGGGTGAAGCAGCAGGCGATTTATTTCGACAGTCACCAAGAGCAGATTTTGGAAATCGGGAAATTGGCCAGCAGTTTTACAAGTGCATTTTTGAGTGAAACGTTCACGGTTTTTACCCAATGGCATTCGGGGGGTGGAGACGACGAAAGTTATTTGGCGATCGTTACTGATCAGAATGGTGCCAGCCTGATCGAAGCTTTAGTTCAGAACGGATTGGCCCGCATCAAGGGTTATCAACCCGGTAAGACTTGGCCCGGTGGGATAAATGCGCGGAACTATGTTAACCTGCTTGAGGAACTGGAGTCACAAGCGCGAATTTCGAAAGTGGGGGCTTGGATGGAAGGTAAAGGCAATTGGACCCAATCGTATGCAGACGAAGCTTCAAAACCATCTATTGGTAAGAATGATTTACAAGTTTGCGTCAACACTGCTAGCAAACATGAACTAACCTTGGTCCCGGGAATCGGCCATTTCATTGCGAACCGAATCATCGAGAGGAGGCCATTTGGGGATCTCGATCAATTGTTAGAGGTGAAAGGAATCGGTCCCGGGAGCTTTGAAAAGATGAGATCCAGTTTGGTTCTCATCGAGCCCATGCTGCTTAATCTTGGGATGGCGGAGTTTTACAAAACCAGGGCTGGGGAGTGGGCAAACCGTAAGGTCGAGCTTTCTGTGGTTTCGCTTGAGCCTCTAGATGTCGAATCTCCAGAGGGTTTGGTGGCTTTTAAAGCGATGACCGAAGTAAATGGAATTCCCGGTGGTAGTATTGGTTTGTATCTGAAGCATGATTTCAAAGATTTTGTTCAAAGCTATTTCGAAAACGCATCAGAGCCTCTGAATCTTCCGGTTTATTTCTTTCATTACGAAGGAGAATGGGTCGCGATGCACCGAAAGTAGGGTGTTTTATTCGAGACTGAACAACGTCGGTTCAAGTGAGCTTACCACCTCAGCGGAAGAAAACCCGTTCCTTTTTCACTCCGTTTAGTGTTTTCCCAATGAGAGTGGAGCGGACGAAGAGATCGTAGCATATAAGCGACACTCCGACGGTGATCAGGAAAATCGAACTAAGTTTTACGCTCCAGTGCAGCGGCAGTTCGGCAAAAGCCACCTGGAGCCACACGACGATGGGAAGGTGAACCAGATAGAGCCAGTAGGAAGCATCGGCGAGATAACGCACGACTTTGTTGGGTCTGTCGAAATATCGTTTAAACAATCCAATGCTCAGCGCCACCAGCGACCACATCATGAGGGCATAACTGAGTGAGAATCCAGCTCGAATCCATTGGTGCTGAGGATGCCCCATATCGTTTTGATATCTGGACAAGACGAGTGTGATCAGAATGCTACCCACACAAATGATGATTCGTGACGCATTGAGTCGAGCGAAGCGTTCCAAGAGTTCTTTTTGGCGATGAAGGATCCATCCGAGGCTGAAGAAACCACCGAAGACTAAAAGCGTGGGTAGGTGGGGGATGAGGGATTTGTCCGGAGTATCCATCCCCCAGTTTTTCATAAACCAGAGGCAACCGGTCGTGGGGATTACCAGTAATAGTAGGGAAAAACGAGAGTCCGCGATCCACCGCATAGTGGAGTCAGTCAGTTCCAAAATTTGAGATCGAACACTTGAATTCGTGCAGATCAAAGCTCGGACGCTCAAGGTGATCGCCGTGATGAGGAGAAGATAGTAAAGAAACCAAAGGTGGCTACCTACCAGTAAGTCCTTGGGTAGTTGACTCAGGCTTTGGAAACCAGCCACCAGGCCGTTCCACACGTGAACATCACCGCTAAGACTTTGGCCACCCATTACCCATCCTGAAACGATCAGTGGTCGCAGAATAAACCAACCCACCACGAACGGAATCGCGATGCGGACGAAGCGGGAGTTGATGAAAGTGCGGGCTCCTTTTTTGTGAAAGGTCATGTGACTGAAGAAGCCAGCAATCAGGAAAAACAGTTCCATGCGAAAGGAGTGACTTACCAGCGTTAGGGCAGCGACAAAGGAGCTCGTGGAGACGTCCATGACCGCCCAGCCGATGTAGACTGGTACAAATGACAAGCTTGCGTGGAAAACGATGCCTAGCAGCAAGGCAAATGCTCTGACTGCGTCCAGATAGTCTAATCGATGGTTCATGACTGAGCGGTTCATGTGGTTTGATGATGTTGGGGTATTTTTAGTAGAAGCTCACCTCATCGACTTCGTAATCGAAAGAGCCTTTCTGAAGATTAACGACGACCAGACTGAGACTGGCGAGAGTTTTGGTGTTCAACGGAGTTTGCCCGGACCATGCCCGTTTCATTTCTGTGAACGGAATTTTAACTTCATGAAAACCCTTGCCTGATTTTCGAACCACTGGAGCTGCGTGGTAATCGTAGTTAGTGATCTCGGTGCTGTTGGCGGAGATCGCGAGATTTCCCTTGTTCACACGAACAAGCAGCCGGACTCCTTTGTAAGCGCTCGCGTCCTGAGGAAGTCCCATCGGATCGAGCAGGAGAATCGTGCTGGCCCATCCGGGTTGGCCACGCGGGGGAACGATCTCACCTTTTACAGACAGAACTCCTTCTTCCACTTTGTGCCGAACCTGAGTTTTTCCGCCTGCGCTTGAATCGTCTACGAACATACGGGGATGTCCGAGGCTGTTTTGGGCGGGGTCACTGAAGTCATCGACAATCGAGTCGAGCCCGGCGTGAAGACTTGTAGCGAGTAGCGCTGCGATGAGTACGTTACCAGTGATTTTAATGATGCTGTTGAGTGATTTCATAATAGTGGTGTTTAAATGATTTTATGGTTCGCGAATCGAGTGAGCAGAAGGGCGCACTTGTTTGCATTTGCAGGATAAGTGCCGAATGGGGTTTGGAAGGTGACAGACTTTTTTCAGTTTTTTCGAAAAAGGGGTTCTTTTTGTGTTTTTTGAAAAAATTTGTCACCTTTGGTTGGATAACGGGCACTACCTAGGCAGCGTGCATTAACGCCGCTTAATTGAAGCTCATGAAAATCGATACAGACAGTTCCGCTATTGAGGATTTCAGCGATGCCTCCCTCGTGATTGCATCTCTTGGAGGTGATCGGCAGGCCTTTGGTCAAATCGTCGCCCGTTATCAACGCTTACTTTGCTCCATGGCCTATTCTTCTTTAGGCAGTTTAAGCGAGAGTGAAGACGTGGCACAGGAAGCGTTTGTTGAGGCATGGAAAAAGCTGGGAAACCTTCGAGAGCCGGAGAAACTCAAGTCGTGGCTTTGTGGAATCCTAAGGTTCAAGATCAGCCGTCACCGCCGTAAGGAGTCCCGTCAACCCGTTCGTCAGGCATCCGAGCTTCATGAAGCTGATATTCTAGACTCACCAGATAAAGCCATTGAAGACGCAGCAATGAATGAAGAAGAACAAGCCCTGCTATGGAAGGCGCTTGAAACGGTGCCTGAGACATATCGGGAAACCCTGATTCTATACTACCGTGAGCATCGCTCCGTGGAGCATGTTGCTTCGGAATTGGATTTAAGTGAAGACGCCGTTAAACAACGTCTTTCCCGAGGCCGAAAGGTGCTCAAGGAGAAAATGATGAATTTCGTGGAAGGAGCGCTGACACGAAGTGCACCGAGTCATGTCTTCACCGCGACTGTCATTGCAGCGATTACGACCCTAGCGCCTTCGGCAAAAGCTGCTGGATTCGGAGCGACAGCTGCGAAAGTGGGAA
>JAKSBQ010000426.1 GCA_022361075.1 Opitutales bacterium
CGATATTCTTGGCGACCTAACCAGATATTGACCCATTATCTAAAACTACTTTTTGACCCTATACTTAAACGATACGCCCCTACACCGTATTCTTGTCTGCACTAGCCTTATTTAAAAGGATTAGTTGATGTATGCTGCTACCAGATATCTGACACCAGCCAATCAACGCCGCTTTTGAATTCAAAAGTGTATTTAATATCTACGATCATATTTTTCCTACCGTTAAAAATGTTAAACCTAACCCGAACTCACCCCCTCATGAAGATCAATATTTTCATAAAAGGTTCTTAGTTAGTGGTTTAACATAAATCAGTCATAACCCAAATATAAGACTATGTATCACAAAAAAAGACCTACCAGGCATGGAGCATCAATGCTCTTGTGCTTAGCGGCGCTGTGCCTACTGGTGCCGATTGTTGCCTACCCCCAGGAGACAAACAACATAGACGAAGACGTATTCGAACTATCGCCCTTCGTCATTGAGACAACTGAAGAAGGATGGGATGCCACTGAAACCCTTGCGGGTTCCAGAATGCGTACTGACTTCAAGGATGTCGCGAATCAAATCGAGGTTCTGACGCTCGACTTCATGGAGGACTTCAACATGAATTCCATCGAAGAGGCGGCGTTATACACTCTTAACGTGGAAAATCAGGAGGAATTCGTTGGCAGTGGCGCTGGTAAAGTCGGCGTTGGCGGCGGATTGCGGATTCGTGGTCTGTCACTAGGTTCAAGAACTCGTAACTTCTTCAGTTCGTGGATTCCGTCCGATAACTACAATCTCGATCGTGTGACCATCACTTCGGGGCCAAACTCCATTCTGTTTGGTACTGGTAGCCCAGGGGGTGTGATCAATTCTTCATTGGCTCGTGCTCGGTTCAATAATTTTGGAAAAATGAAAATCCAACTGGATGACTGGGGTGGAGAACGTTTCCAATTTGAAGTGAATCGTGAGCTCATTGAGGACAAGCTGGCAATTCGCGTTGCGGCGGTTCATCAAAATAGAGCTTTCTACTATCAACCTTCCAAGCAGGAGAGTCAGCGTTTCTACATAACCGGTTTGTGGAAACCAACGGAAAAGACCACTGTTTCAGTTCACTATGAGAACTACCAAATCAGGTCTCGTCGTAATGCACAAAACACTCCTTACGACGAAGTTTCAGTTTGGTACCGTGCAGGTGATCTAGGCTCACCTGCCTATGGCAATCAACACATTTTCGACAACTCAGCCGCATGGGCTGTGGGGGTCGATTACGATGGTGATGGCATTATCGCAGACAACGAAGTCCGTCAAATTCTCGACAACAACGTTTTTGATACTTCAGGAAACGGTGTCGTGATGATCAGCGGACAAAACCCTGCCAATGTTCCGGTAATGAGTTGGAACAACTCCGTAAACATCGAGCGTCTGGACGGTTGGGGAGATCTTATTGACCCGGTTAATAAAGATACCGATGGAACCACACTCATCACTGATGAATACTTCCCAAGAGATGTCAGCCTTAACTACGCAACCGAGCTTGAGAGAGACCGCGCGCAATCCTATGACATCTTCTTCAATCATGAAATCATCACCAACCTCAATCTTGAGGCGGGTTATCACAAAGAACTCTACAAGGACGAGAAATTCGATGCGATGGGATTTCGCAGCAGTTTGACTTTGCAGGTGGATCCTAACATGTATCTTCCGGATGGTGTCACTCCCAACCCGTATGCTGGACAGCTTTACACTCAGGGAGGTCCTGGCAATGTAATGGGTGAACGCGAACGTGATGAGTGGCGGACAGCACTATCCTATGAATACGATTTCCGCGATCATTTCCAAAGCAAGTGGCTACGCTGGGCTGGAAAACACCGTATAGCGGGTTTGCTCTCAGGTAGAGAGGAAGAAACATGGAGCCAGGAATTTGCTTACCGATTTACACCGAAATATGAAAACGGCAGAATGCGTGATCCATATTTCGCAAATTTCCCTTATACAGTTTATGGGAACGATCCGTTCAATCGTCAGTCACTCTCCGAATTAGGTGCAAACTTCAATGCTAATGACGGAGATCGCGGAGTTAATGTTCGCAGTTACATCCTCGATGGAGGGCCAGGTTATCCAACACTGGACTGGGAGTTGGGTTCACCAATGACCATCACTGACAGTAACGGGGAAGCCTGGGTGGTTGACCCGATGCATCTGGCAACCGGAACCAACGGTGAAACACTCGTTGCAACCCGTAACGTGAACGGTAAAAAAACCAAGTTTGAAACCAAACAATGGGCTTACCAAGGGTTCTTGTGGGATGAACGTATCGTCTTAACTTACGGATGGCGTGAAGATACCTTAACGAGTGCAGATGAAGATGAGCCTGATGTGATGTGGGTAAATCCTGAAACAGGAGAAGAAGTTGTTGCGACCACAGCTGGCTACAAAGCGCACTACCAACACTTCGGTTTCGAGGAGCTGGGCAATGAGCAAACTGGTGAGACCACACTCAAGGGTATTGTGATCCATCCGTTCCGTGGATGGGATTGGCAACTGCCCTTCGGAAGTGACATTTCATTCATGTATAGTGAATCCAATACCTTCCAGCCAAACGCAAATTCACTCAATCCTGATGGAACCTTCCAGGAAGGTGAAAAAGGAACTGGAGAAGACCGCGGAGTTCGTTTGACCATGTTTGATGGAAAATTCTCCATCAAGTATAATGAGTATGAAACGACCGCTGGCCCATCCGGTTTGAATCTTCCATTCCGTCGTTTCCGTTTTGCGCTCCGTCCACTGGCCCGCGACCTACTTCAAGGTTTGGCGTATGACGTGGCTGGTAGCTACGAAAGCTTCGTTGGTCGTTTCCCAAATTGGCCACTGATTGACCAAGCTGCAAATCCTGAAAAAGTATATCCATTCGAATCCGGAGCAGGATTCGATGGACGCAACTTCTTCAACTACGGAGATCCATACGGCATGACAGCTAATACGAAAGCTGAAGGTCAGGAAATCACGGTGCGTTACTCACCAACCAAGAATCTGGATTTGCGTTTAACCTGGAACAAACAGGAAGTGGTTCAATCGGATATCGCAACTCAGTGGGTAGAGTTTGCTGAAGGTATCTTTGAGATGATGGAAAATGAGCGTTTTGTGGAAGGTTATGTTCCTGGAGACAATGAATCGATTTACCACAATCCAGCCGGATATGACATGGATGGCCTTGATCTCGATCCTAACGACGGTCTGGCTCCAGGTATCGATTACTTCTCCTGGGATCAGATTCCTGATGGAGGAGGCAACGGTCGCAACAATCCAAACAACATCGCTCGTGGCAATATGCCATGGGGTCAAAACGATGACTACGTTGAAGGTGGTTGGACGCGTCGTACGATTAAAGAACAATTCATGCAAGGTGTTTACAATGGTAACGCCGCGATTCCTGTGATGCAGGCATATGACGGCAGACCCAATGATTTTGTTCGCCAAAATCGTCTCAACCTGAATGCCATGTATCGTTTCACTGACGGAAACCTCAAGGGTCTGAGCGTGGGTGCTTCTTACCGCTGGCGTGCAGCTCCAGCCATCGGATTTGGTGTTCAGGACGTGAACGGAGTATTGGTTCCTGATACTTCTTTCATCCAAAAGGGTAAGGAAGAAAAGGCAGTCGACCTTAACTTCAACTACCGGGGTAAGTCCAAGTGGTTAGGAAATCGTAATTACACGGTTCGCCTCTCTGTACGCAACGCATTTGAAGGAGACCTTTACGTTCCGAAAAACATGGATTTCTTCACCGGCGAAGTTCTCGGGTTGAAACGTGTTCCGGGAAGACAGTTCATCTTCTCATTTGAAACAGATATTTAAGAATCTGACCTCGATCAGTTCTTAGTTGAATCTTAAGAGATAATAAAATCCAGGTTGGTTGATCCGGCCTGGATTTTTTTGTTCGGGCGGAGTAGTTTCGCAGAGCTAGTAACGTCTCGGCCACAATCTGAAGTCTACCGCATTGGTTGAGAAGTTGACGGGTCGGGATTCACTGGTTAGCGCCCCATGACTACATCGAACCTATTCTCTTAGAAAACCATGTTCTTGAGCATGGTTCTTACTCAATTCCTGTATGGAACCAGAGACTTGGCCCAATTGCTGTCCAACCAACTCATACTCCCTTCTCAGATTCGTATGGATGAGGTAGGGATTGTCCGTATTGATGCAGAAAGGAACATCCTCTTTTGCCAATTCCTTGGTCAGCGAAGCCATCGCGCTATAGTCAGGGAGTGTTCGGGTGACGATGTTGACTGTCGGGCAAAGCTCGAGACAAATTTGGTGTTCCCTCAGTTGAGAAACCAGCTTCTCTTTCAAAGTTGCTCTCGCCTCTCTTATCTGTATTCCGTGTCCGATGCGATCGGGTTTGATCTCTTGGATCACGTTCAACATCCCTTCGGGGCCCGAATCTGGACTCTCACCAATGTGGTAGGTTAAGCGGAGGCCTGCTTTATTTGCTTTGGAAAACATCTGAGCAGTCTCCCTGAGCCAATCTGCATCGTTTTCATTCACGCCAGTCTCCGGACCAGCCATATCGTCACCCACAACACCAAAAGCACCGTTCAGATCTCC
>JAKSBQ010000205.1 GCA_022361075.1 Opitutales bacterium
ATCCAAAAACTGGGCGACGCAGGTTACGACTATGTCGAAGCACAAAGGCAATTCCGGTAAAAAGGAATAAGCTCCGACCACCAATATCGATTCGACTCCACGAATCTGAATGAATCCGAGAATATCAGTGGCAAAAACTAAGCCTATAACTGATGCTCAAAACGGTCGGTGGCTTTGACGCTTCGAATGAACTCGACTGTCAACTTGATCGTCTCCTCAACATCACGCAGATCCACCGTTTCCACTGGTGAATGCATGTAGCGCAAGGGGATCGAAACTAAAGCCGAGGGGATTCCATCCTTGGAAATGAAAATCTTGTCGGTGTCGGTTCCTGAAAAACGACTGATCGCCTCGTGCTGGATCGTGATGTCTTTATCCTTTGCTACATTCATTAAACGCTCAACCACCAATGGGTGATTCGCAGTGCCATGAGTCAGGGAAGGGCCTCCGGCCAACTTAACCTCCCCGTATTTCTTCTTATCGACACCGGGAGTGTCCGTTGCGTGAGTCACATCGTAAACGATTGCGACGTCCGGATCGAGTCGATGTGTCGCAATCTTGGCGCCATTGCCTCCCACTTCCTCTTGCACCGCATTTAATGCGATCACATTTACTTCATTTCCACCGTTGGCCTTCAGTTCTTCAAAAACGCGCGCGAGGAGATAACCAGAAATTTTGTTGTCGATCGCGCGACTGACGACACGATTCTCCGACAATTTAAAAGGCTCGGAATCGTAAACCGCAAAGATTCCCACTCGAAGTCCTTTATCAAGAACCTCCTGCTTCTTCTCTGCACCTACATCCACAAAGATTTCGTGCCACTTGGGGGCTTTCTCACCACCAACAGTATCCTTGCGAAGATGGATTGCCGTGTTAGCGATCACACCTTCCACCTCACCTTTGTCGCCAAGGAAAACGATACGCCTGCCGCGGGTGATCGCCGGATCGGAGCCACCTACCGCGATGAGAGATACGAAACCCTCTTCACCGATGTGATTGATCATGAAGCCAATCTCGTCCGCATGAGCTTCGATCATGATCTTGGGTGCACCCTCACCTGCGGAGCCTTTCAGAGTAGCCCAGGTGTTGCCGTAGGAATCATTGTCCACTTCGTCGGCGAATTGGCCAATGTATTTCGCCCAGATTCGTTGTCCGGGCATTTCGCCGCCCGTTGGGCTGGCTGTCGTTAAGAGGTCTTTAAGAAAATTGTGCTGTTCTTCGTTCATCAAAAAATCGATTTCAACTAGTCGTTGAGCAGATCAATCACTTTTCGGTGGAGCACTTTGTTCGAAGCTACGACCGAATTTCCATTTAGCGGATCCTCACCTTCCCAGTTCGTGATGCATCCGTTCGCGCCCCGGATGATTGGAATCATCGCCTGAAAATCCCACGGCTCTACAATCGGATCCACCATGATATCCGCCCAACCAGTGGCCAAGAGGAGATAGCCGTAACAATCTCCCCAAGTACGGTAAAGCTTCACCTTTTGCACGAGCTTGTTCCACTTTGCGTCTCCCTTGAAGCGTCCGGGATTCAGCGCATCAGAAGTGAGCAAAACGGCTTCTTCAATCTGAGAAGTTTTCCGAACACGAACAGGTTTGTCGTTTAACCAACAATTTTCACCGTCTCCGAGAAGCAGCTGGTTGAGAATCGGCTGGTGTACCGTCCCCACAATCGGATCCCCCTTGTATTTCAAACAAATAACCGTTCCGAAAAGAGGAACTGCAGTTGTAAAAGTTTTCGTGCCGTCAATCGGATCGATCACCCACACATAGTCTGCGTCTTCGCGTTCATTCTCAAATTCCTCGCCGATGATACCGTGATCGGGGAAACGATTCTGAATCATCTTCCGAATGAGCAGTTCCGCCTCACGATCCGCAATCGTGACCGGAGAGGTGTCATCTTTAGTCTCAACCTCCACCTCATGATTACCGAAGTATTCTGAAATTAATGCCCCACTTTTAAGGGCAAGTATTTTTGAGAATTCCAGGAATTCTGTATGTTTGCTGCTCATACGAATGATGCGTGTTTAAAATCTGAGATCGCTTTCTTAATCTTTGCGCAACTTGCAGGGAATCAATGCGGCATCCTTCATGCCATGGATGATTTTTTTGTCTGCAGGGCATACAGTCGAAAGTATGCCGTGTAATTGAGTTTTCCCATCGATCACAAAATAATAAGGACATAATCTAACCCTTCCCTGCATCTCATGCAAGCTTCCGTCGTCTCGATATACGGGATGACGGAGTCGGGTCGGTTTCTCATACTCCTGCAGCACAAAATAGCTCGAATTTTCTTCTGAAATCGCCCTCCCGATCGCATCGGACCATTCCTCACGAGAAACATCCGAACCCAAAACAACACTTCTCGCACCCCAAGCAGTCTCGTGAAATCCACTGATTTTCAGGATCAAGTCCCTTTCTCGCTTCGAAGCCTGTCCGAGTTGTTCCCAGCTGTAAATGGGGCGTCCGTCAATGAACGGGGCGTCCAATACCGCACATGGAGGTACGGGAGTCGGATCCATGATCCAGGTTTTAGGCACGACTTTTTTCAGGACCTTAAAATCCTTCTTGCTCATGCTCTCTTTCCAGTAGGGCTCAAGAATCGGATGATGAAAAAGCCCCATCCCCATTTTTTCTTCCTGAAAGGGCCTCATCGGTGGTGTGACGTTGACTTCACCCTCTTTCCAAATCTCAAGGATGTGGTCGATCGGCTCCACATGTTCAAGATCAAACAACTCCCAAAATCGGTAGATGATGTCGATCTTCTGCGGATCGCCATCAATCGCTACGCAGAGCGAGTTACCAAGTGGCATGATGTCGTTGGGATGGTAAACAAATACTCGTTTTCCCTGTTTCTGAAGTTCGGAAGCCACCCATTCCATCTCCGGACGATAGGTAGCAGCTTCATCACTCACCAAAATCGCCACAAACGGAAACTCTCTCTCGGACACTGAGCCAGCAAGAGTCTCGTAAAATGCAGAAAGCATCGCCTTTTTGGCTCCAATGACCGCACTTTCAGACTCTCCCGCTTCGTAGAGTTGATTGAGAAAGGCAGTCAGCCCAATTCCACCCGGAACCGAATCCATCTCTGAAAGCGCAAATCCGTCATCGGTGATGAGCAAATCCGGACGCAAAATCAGCGGGGTTTTCCCTTTGAGTAAACTGCTGCGCTGGTGATCAATGAGCGCCTGAGGTTTACCACGATCCAGATATCGAGCAACCCAGGGAGCTTCAAGTTTCGTATTTCTCAACAAATTCTTTCCCTGAGCAGAACGAAGATAGAGGGTTTCCAACGCCAAATGGAAGGCGTAGCACGCCTGACCAATCGCTTCGATTTCGCGTAATTGATTCTCACTGATCTCGAAAGCCTCCGGGGACAAACGCCAGGTCTTGGACTCGAACAGAGAGGTTTCCTCAAAAACAGTTTTGAGCTTTTGGTGTGGAATCATTGGGATGAGAAATGCAGTTTGAAAGTGTCAGTGAAATCAAAGGATTTTGGCAACAGTGAATTGGCCATCCCTTCGATTTCAACGTCAGATCAATCTTCCTTGATTGCATCTGCCCTGGCTCTAGGGCCACCTGCTCGCAACCAAGCGTGGATGAACGCATCGAGCTCACCGTTCATCACTCCCTGCACATTCGAAGTCTCCACTCCGGTTCTCAAGTCTTTGACCATTTGGTAGGGTTGAAACACATAACTTCGAATCTGATTTCCCCAGCCCATTTCACCTTTTTCTCCGTAAAACTTCTCCATCTCAGAGCGTTTTTCATCTTCCATCTTCTCGTAAAGACGGGACTTCAAAATGCTCATCGCAGTCGCACGATTTTTGTGCTGGGAACGTTCATTTTGACAGGAAACCACGATACCACTCGGAAGATGAGTGATGCGGATCGCAGAATCGGTTTTGTTCACATGCTGCCCTCCTTTTCCGCTGGCACGGAAGGTGTCGACACGTAAATCCTCGTCCTTGATCTCAATCTCGATATCATCCGTTACCTCGGCAATGACATCCACCGAGCAAAAAGAGGTATGGCGGCGCTTGTTGGAGTCGAAAGGACTTATTCTCACCAATCGGTGCACGCCACGCTCAGCTTTGGAATAACCATATGCGTTCAACCCCTTGATAGAGATCGTTGCACGAGAGAGCCCAGCCTCTTCACCCGGTTGCAGGTCCTGAATTTCCACTTCGTAACCCGAGCGTTCCGCCCAACGGTTGTACATCCTAAAAAGCATATCCGCCCAGTCGCAGGACTCCGTTCCACCAGCTCCGGCATGGATAGTGAGGATGGCGTTACTCTTGTCATGCCTTCCTTTCAGGAATGACTGGAGCTCCAGGGTGTCGATTCTCGTAGAGACCTTCTCCACCGACTCCAGAATCTCCTCCTCATAAAGTGCAGCCTCTTCTTCGTCAGATTCTTCGACGAGGGCGACCAAGGTCTGCAAATCGTCTAGTTGAGATTTGAAATCATCTGCTTCTTTGATGATCTGCTTCAATCCACTCAGTTCACTCGTGGTTGTCTGTGCCTTTTCCTGGTGGTCCCAAAAATCCGCGGCAGACATCTCCTGCTCAATTTCGCCTACTCGATTTTCCTTGCCCGCGAGGTCAAAGAAACCTCCATAAATAGCCGGCTCTCTTGTTGATATCTTCGATTTTCGAAAGGGTTTCTGGAGTGATCATAAAGAACGATATGAGAACAGTCTTGCGCTGCATTTCAAGTTTTTATCCACTGATCGCCATAGATGAGGATATTTTGGGACACTACTAAAACCGGAAATGCCCGCGTGCAGTCAGGCCTAAATCGCGTTTCCCGAAAACTCCAGGAGGCATGTAGCGATCTGGGAACGGAAATCATTCCGGTCGTCTGGGAATCGAAGAAAAAAACTTTCGTCTCCGCCTCCGAAAAATCTATTCTTCGTCTCGAAAAAAGGGACATCTTTCTCACGTCTGAACTATTCAGCGAAAACGAGCGAATCGGAGTCGACGAATGGATCGAGGATTGCCCTGCCAAAACTGCGGCGATTTTCCACGATGCCATTCCACTCAAATATCCTGAATTCACTTGGCCAAAGAGCGTTGCACGCCATCCGTTTTACATGAAACTCCTCATTCGATTCGACATCGTGATCGCAAATTCCGAATCGAGCGCAAATGAGTTGAAGGATTACTGGAATTGGCTGGGAATTGAGAATCAGCCGCCCGTTTCACCCATTCCACTCGGAGCAGATTTCCAGGGAGAAAAACGTCCAGCTCAGGAATATGAATGCTCCACTCCTCTAAAAATACTCATGGTCGGCATTATCGAACCTCGAAAAAACTACGATACGGCTCTGGACGCCTTCGAACTTTTGGATGAGCAAAAAATTCTCGCGGAACTTTGCATAGTCGGCCGAACCAACCCTCACTTCGGAAAACCCATCGAAAAACGCATCAAGGCGATGATCAAACGCAGGCTACCGCTGCGCTACTTTCCCAAAGCCTCAGATGAATTACTTCGGCAGTTATACAGTGAAACTCATCTCACTTTATTTCCTTCGAAAGCAGAGGGAAACGGAATCCCCATCATGGAATCACTTTGGTTCGGAAAGCCAGCAATCGCAAATGGGATACCACCACACCTTGAGCACGCCAAACGAGGAGGAGGGGTGAAAATCATCGATCAGATCGATGCGGCAAAACTCGCGGACTGCATCGAATCCTTTTCTTCAAACCCATCAGATCTTGAAGAACTCGCGAAAACCGCAGCAAAACATCCGGTTCCGAGCTGGAAACAAAGTGCAGAGTGTCTGTTGGCCATTCTGAAGAACTAAACTTTGCATGCAGGAAGAAACTATTTGGAAACGTTGGGCCTGGATCGTCGTCGGATTCATGAGCTCAATGATTCTCATCCAGCTCTTTTCCACTGGAAGCATCACTCGATTTGCAGGTTTCGGGGAGCGCTTTGAACATCGCTACATTGATCGAATTGCTCAGATCAACGCCTACATCAAACCCAACTCCGGAGGTTACGACGGACAATTCTATGCCCAAATCGCGACAGATCCATCCCTAAAAAATCCCCAGTTTGAAGATGCCATCGACGAACCCGCCTACCGCTCACGTCGGATATTGCTACCATTGATCGCTCACTTAATGGCGTTCAGGGATCCGACCGCATCGATCTGGATTTACTGTTCGATAAACATTGTGTGTTGGTATCTTTTTGCCCTGCTCGTTTGGCGAATCCTCGAGGTGAGGAGTCCGCACGACTTTGCAAAATGGACCGCGTGTGTCCTGAGCATGGGAGTGATGGACAGTGTGAAGTATTCGCTGACCGATCTACCTTCGATTCTAGTGGTCCTGTTTGCCATTAGGATCGTTGAAAAACGACAGCTTGGGGCCGCTGGCTTGTTTCTGAGTTCCATTTTTCTGAAAGAAACTAACATCCTCTCGGGCATCGCGATGATTCGAGTCCGGAGGCGCCTCCACCTCGAATGGAAGAACCTGCTCTTCTGGGCTTGTACAGCTTTTTTTACACTCGTGAGTTTCTTCCTATGGTATCGCTACGTGAATTCCATTTTCGGAACATTCGCCGGAGTGAGCGGCAACTTCGACTGGCCATTCTCCTCAATGGTCCGAAATCTTTGGGCTGCCATTCAGGAGCTTTTTTCGGGGAACATAGATGATCGCTATCTATTTCGTATCGCCGCAGTTATTGGGCTGAGTTTTCAAGCGATTTGGCTCACCACCCAATGGAAAAAAATCGCAAATCCAATACTCCGACTGGGTCTCATTTACGCCTTGCTTTTCATATTTCTTGGCGATCTCGTTTGGTGGGGTTACTGGGCTGTGTGCCGAGTCGTTTTGCCGATGACCATCGCATTTAACCTGCTTTACAACTCCAAACGTTTTTTCTGGCCGGGATTAATTCTGGCAAACCTGACTGCGATTCACGCAGTTTATCGATTTCCGTGATTCATTAAATCAATGCATCGATCACTTTGATGGACCGCGCCGCATAGAGAGATAAATTTGTGAGAAAATCTTTGTCTGCGCTACCGTCCGCGCGGTCAGAAATGATTCGAATGATTAAGAAAGGTATTTTCTGAACGGTGCAAACTTGAGCGACAGCGCAACCTTCCATATCCACCGCGTCAAGACCCAGTTCCGGAAGTTTTCCCTTTTCGGTGATGAATTGGTCTCCAGTGCCAATTCGACCTTTTCTCAATTTGCCTTTTTCAAGAAGAACTTCCGATGCCCGCTCAAGCATCGTTTGGTCGGCGGCGAAGAAATGGTAGTCCGTAAACGGAATTCTCCCTGGAGCGAAACCGAGCCCAGTGACGTCCATGTCGTGGTGCACAAGATCTTCACTGATCACCAAATCTCCTGGCTCGAGATCAGTGGCGATAGCCCCGGCGACACCCGAAAAAATCACGCGATCCACCAAATAGGTGTCGACCAGATGTTGCATGATCATCGCAGCAAACACTTTGCCAACTCCTGATCTGGTGATGATCACCGATACCCCAGACCAGGTCCCGAAATGCAACTCCCATCCATGCCAGTTCTCAGTCTTCTCGATGCTGGCAGCTTCAAGCAAGGCGACGATCTCTTGATCCATCGCTCCGAGCAAAACGGTGTAGGGTGATTTGGCCAATTTCTAAAAAGTGTTGATCAATAAACCGGATCGAAGCTTCGGTTCGAACCATGTGCTCTTCGGAGGCATGATTTCATCGGCATCCGAAATATCCATGAGTTGTAGAATAGTCACCGGATACATCGAAAAACCAACTGCATGATCTCCATTATCCACCGAATCCTTCAAGTAACTTGTTCCACGAATACCACCAGCAAACTCGATATGAGAAGCAGTGCGAGGGTCTTCCACCGCCAGTAACGGTGCCAGAATCTTAGACTGAAGATGACTCACGTCTAGACGATCAACCGGGTTATCGGGCGTTTTGCCGGAGAAATCCAACTCATACCATTTACTATCCAGATACATGCAGACCTTACCCGGAGCATCGGGTGTGTCGTAATTAACTTCTTTTACCGGACACGCTTTTTTCACTTCTTCCAGGAACTTTGAAGCACTTCTACCATTAAGGCTTTCGACCAGACGATTGTAGGGGAGCACTTTGAGGTGAGAGGCAGGGAACATCACGCATAGAAACCAATTGTAGTCTTCTTCTCCGGTGTGATTTGGATTCGCCGCTTTCCGTTCAGCGCCCACTCGAGCCGCACTGGCAGACCGATGGTGACCGTCAGCCACATAGAAGCATGAAACCGGTTTAAACGCTTCAAGCAGTGCCTCGTTTGCGTCCACCTTCCACACCGTGTGTCCAATTCCATCGGAAGCCACAAAGTCATAAACTGGATCAGAAGCAACGGTCGCCTTTACAAGCCCATTGATTTCCTCTTGGTCCTGATAAGTCAGAAACACAGGACCCGAATTGGCGGAAAGCTCCGAGGTGAGTCGCGTACGGTCATCCTCTTTCTCCTGTCTGGTCTTTTCATGTTTTTTGATGAGGTTGTTTTGATAGTCCTCCACGTGACAAAGCCCCACGATACCCTGTTGCACATGATCTCCCATCTTCTGTTGGTAGACGTAGAGACAGTTTTCTCCATCCCGAACGAGATCACCCCGGTCCACAAGGGCTTTCAGGTTGGAAACGGCTTTCGCATAAACCGCATCATCGTAAGGATTGGTGCCTTTCGGAAAATCGATTTCTGCTCTCACCACATGGAGAAAACTCAGTCGATTGCCTTCAGCGAGTTCGCGAGCTTCTTCAGTTTTGACAACATCGTAAGGCAACGAAGCGATTTCACTGACTTTTTCGGCTGCGGGTCTAAGCGCGTTGAATGTACGGATACGCATGATTTTGGTTTATTTTAAAAGACGACTGGAATGATTTACGAACCGGACGGAGGTCGATCAATGACCTTCGGTCCATCTCCCACGATTTTGTGATACTTCCCGGTCATCTTGTCACGCTCATATTTTGTAAAACCTTTGTCGGCGACATTTTCGTCAGACAAAAGACTTTGGGTCCTTCCCGGAGTGTATTTGGAAGCAAGATTCGGGATAGAGTATACTCTTCGCACTTCCTCACCCGTTTCAGGATGTTGTGTCAGCTTTTCTGACATCGGGTGTTCACATTCAAAAACCTCACCCTCGGTGCCATCTTTTTTTAAGATTTGATAGAGGTAAACCGGCATGGTTTTTTCCGAAGTTAAGTTTCTGAATCCTTGAAACGCTGGCGGCGCTCAATCTGCTCACGATAAACGCTTTTTTTGTAGTCTCCTCTGCTGAAATACTTTTCCAGCCACATGTAGAAACAAATAAAAAGATAGCGGCTTCCCATCTCCTTCATTTTTAACTTAGCGACTCCAGCCTTCCGATTTTGCCATGTGATTGGCAATACATCCCAAGAAAAACCTCTCACCATCGCCTTGAGAGGGATCTCCACCGTAAGATTAAAGTGCGGGGAGATGAGTGGTCGACAAGCATCAATGACTTCCATGCGATAAGCCTTAAATGCATTTGTTGTGTCATTCAGACTCATATTAAAAAACACTTTGAGAAAGAGATTCGCCATACGATTGACGAATAGTTTCACCTTTGGGTAGTCGTAAACCGCTCCCCCCTTCACAAATCTGCTCCCAAACGCACAATCATAACCTTCCTGAAGTTTTCTCCAATATTTGACAGCATCTTCTGGGTCATCCGAGGCGTCAGCCATCATAATCGTAACCGCGTCACCTTTGCAGTGGTCCAAGCCAAAAATGATCGCTCGTCCAAAACCGTTCAAACCATCATTTTGAATCGGACGTAGTTCGGGAATTTCAGATTTGAGCCTGTTCAGAAGATCCCAGGTTCCATCAGTGCTTCCGTCATCCACAGTAACGATCTCGTGCTCAATGCCCTCCCTCTTAAACGCTTGATGAAGAGATTCGAGCATGGTTTTGAGACTACCCTCCTCATTCCTTGCCGGAATAACGACAGAATACAAACTAAGGAGTTTCGTGTTCTCGGGTGCAGGTGATTTCATGTGTTTCAAGAAACTGCCAAATCGAGCCAATTAGGGTTCTGCTCAGCATGTTGAGCAATAGACTCAAGTAAGGTTTCTTTATCGATTGTGGGGGACCAGTTCCAATAATCAATCGCTTTCGAGCTATCCATGATGACCCACGGTATGTCAAACGGGCGTTCTTCGTTTGTCTCAGCAACCTCATGTTCACCAAAACGATCGTTGCACCACTCAGTCAATTCAGCAAGTGAAACACTAATCGCGTTTCCCCCGCCAATATTGACAGTTCGTGGAGCCTCAGGATCGGAGCAGCTCATCTGCTTCTCCATCAAAGGAATCAAATCAATCGGATCAAAAAAGTCACGAACCTGGTAACCTTTTCCACCAAATCCAATGTATTTCAAAGGTCGCTTCGCACGATGAGAATGCAACCAGAAGGAGATGATACCTTGGTCAGCTTTTCCGAACTGCCCGGGCCCTGCCATCACGCCACAACGGTTGATCCAAACAGGGAAATCGAACGTCTCCCCATACTCCAGGGCAAGAAACTCTGCTGCTCTTTTGCTCGTCCCGTAAAGTGAAAGTGGCGGTTCGGTGCTGAAGTTCTCGCTGATCCCTTCTGAAGAGACTCCGATGTTGTGTTCAGTGTCTTCATTCAACACAAAACGATTACCTTGCTGTTTCATTTTGAGTCCTGCCAATGGTTTCACTCCGTAAACTCTACTCGTACTCAAAAGAGTGAACCCCGCCTGATGTTTTCGGCAAAACTCCAACAATTCGACGGTACCCCCGAGATTGTGCTCCATCAGCTGACGGCTACTTGATTTGCCATCCACTCCAGCCATCACAGAGGGATTAGCAGCACAATCCAAAACCCAATCAACCTTTGGGAGGGTTTCAAAATCACTAGCACATCGAATGTCGCCGTGAACCAAAGAGACTCCAAGTTTCTTCAACGCTTCCCGATTGGTTTCACTCCCAGGTCGAATGAAGTTGTCCATTCCAACGATTTCGAGTTCCGGCTGCCGTTCTTTCCAAAACTTTGCGATTCGAAAACCCGCAAATCCACAAATGCCTGTGATCAATAATTTCATGGGGAATTTGATTTCAATCCCGTATTCCAGTCATATTATCAAAGAGAATTCAACCTTGCTCTTGCAGGTTGTCCAAAAAATGAAGGCTTCCCGACAAAACTATTTCATCCAACAATCTCAACTCCCCGCCTCCTCGGAGTATGTTTGGGAGCTCATGACACAATCCGACTTTCACTCCCGCCTGGCGCCGCCCTGGATCAACTGGAAAATCAGTGAAGGAATAACTGAGGTAAAAGAAGGTCAGGTCGCAAGTTTTGAGATCAGAAACGGACCGCTTAAGGGAAAATGGCTCACTGAAATCGTGTCCGTGAGGAAAGGTTATTTGATTGGCTATCGATTGACCCCTCCAAACGGCGACAGTTGGTCTCTCTGGAGTCGATGCCTTCCCGGCGAAACCGCTAACGATTGTGTACTGGAGGATCGGTTCGAGTATCCGAAACGCAACCGTATGGTCGCCTCAAAAAAATCACTCGATACGCTTCTTAAAAACATCACCTACTACAAACACCGAACCCTAAAGAACGATCTTCATTTTCATCGGCAACAACCGCCTGAAAAAGGGAGCTCAAGGGTGATTCTAGCCGGGGGTAGTGGACTGGTGGGGACGCATCTAACTCCCTACTTAAGACTTCTTGGTTACGAAGTTCGAAATCTCACAACCAATCCTGAAACCTCTGGATTACAGTGGGATCCAAAAATCGGAAAAATTCCCGTCGCGGATCTTGAGGACTTGCATGCAATTGTTAACCTCTCGGGATTCCCCATCGCCTGTCGCTGGACCCAAAAAAACAAGGCCGCGATTCTGAATAGCAGAGTTCAGGCTACTAAGCTTCTTGCGGACACAATTTCCGAGCTAAAAAGTCCACCCAAGCATTTCATTCAAATCTCGGCAACTGGATATTACGGATTCAGGAGCAAAGAATCTATAGATGAAAGCAATCATGAGGGTGAAGGATTCCTCGCTGAAGTTTGCAAGCAATGGGAAGAGGCGGCTCAACTCAAAGAACACATCACGACTCAACTCAAAATTTTACGTTTGGGTGTCGTTCTCTCACCCAAAGGCGGAGCCCTAAAAAAAATGCTGCCCGCCTTCCGATTGGGTCTCGGAGGACGTTTAGGAGGTGGCAAACAACCCTTCCCGTGGATATCACTTGATGATGTAATTCGCATGATCGGATTTGCGATCGAAACTGAAACTCCAGACAGGGTTTTCAACGCTTGTTCACCAGTCGAAACCAACAACATGGATTTCACGAAAGAGCTCTCCTCAGTCCTCAAAAAGCCTGCTATTTTCCCCGTTCCCTCACTGGTTTTGAAAACGATTTTCGGGACGATGGCGGAAGAAGCCCTCCTGGGGGGTGTAAACGTTTTTCCCGAACAAACGCTGGAAACCGGTTTTCAATTTTTTGATACCTCAATTTCAGAAGCGCTCCGGTATTCCATGGGTAAATGGTAACCTGACTATTGATTTCCACTATTGCCGATATTTCATGACTTCAAACAGCTTCTTTTTCTTAAGGTGAAGTCTTAGTAGACGATGATTTTGAAGCATCGCTCAGATGTAAAAAATATCAAAATTGTCGCCTATGAATTTTGCACAACTACCGCTCCGAACCAAAATCCTGATAGCAGGAATTGGTCTGCCGCTCATTTTAATCTTATCCTTTTTCGCAGCATACTCTCACAACTCGAAAAAGAAGGATGTCGAAGCTCTTGTAGATAAAGCTCGGACCATCTGCATGACTGCGGAATCCGTTCGTGAGACAATGGATAAAAAGTGGGAACTAGGTTCTTACACAACAGACATGCTTCGGGAATGGTGGGAAAACGGTGATGAAGAAAAAGCGATGCTAGCCGTTCCAGTGGTCAGTGCATGGGAAGCAGCGATGTCTAAAGCAGAAGTAAATCATTACGAGTTCAAAGTTCCCAAATTTTACCCGAGAAATCCAAAAAATGAGCCGGATTCAATTGAAGCAGAAGTGCTCAACAAAATGAAAAACGAAAATCTTGATGACCACTATGTTCTAGACAAAGAAAAAAACGCATTACGATATTTTCGCTCCATTAAGCTCACTCAAAACTGCCTAAACTGTCATGGTGATCCGGCTACCGCAAACGGGCTCTGGGGGACCACCGACGGCACCGATATCACAGGCGGAAAAATGGAGAATTGGAAAGTCGGAGAACGACACGGCGCCTTCGAAGTCATCCAATATCTGGACACTTACGATGATGCACGGAACAAGACACTTTTATTTGCTGGTGGCATAACCGCGGTCTCATTTCTAGGCATGGCTGGGTTGTTTATCCTGGTTTCCAATCTATCACTCAATCCAGTTCAAAGGCTAAGAAATCGAATGCAGGAAATCGCGGCAGGAAATCTAACAGTCAAAACCAATGTCAAAACCAAAGATGCTGTGGGTGATCTGGCAGACTCCATTAATGGTACAACCACCCAACTCAATGAGCTCGTTCGAAGGATCAACACCGATTCATCATCTGTTCTGTCTATCTCCGGCTCTCTGGATGCAATCGCTTCATTAGTTTCCAGAGAGAACAAAAATAGCACAAAAAAGATTGATAAAGTTTCAGAGTCAGGTGAGGCCCTTTACCAAACAGTCAATGATATGGCCTCAACAGCTGAAGAATATTCCGCGACAGCCAGCACCATCTCCGCGTCGATTGAGCAAATGAGTGCTTCGGTGAATGAGATCGCGAAGAGTTGTGTGGAGGAAGCTCGAATCGCCGAAGATGCAAATATCAAGTCCAAAAAAACACGTGAAGTGATCGAACAGCTGGGCATTGCCGCAAAAGAGATCAATCAAATTATTGAGGTGATCAATGGCATCGCCAATCAAACAAATCTTCTAGCGCTCAATGCAACCATCGAAGCTGCAAGTGCCGGAGAAGCGGGTAAAGGGTTCGCCGTAGTCGCAAACGAGGTGAAAGAACTTGCTAAACAAAGTTCCGACGCGACTGAAAAAATTGCGCACCAAATCCAGTCCATCCAATCCGCCACCAAACAAAGTGTGGAGGAGATTTCCGAAATCACAGAGACTATCGAAGAAATCAGTCAAATCGCACATACGATTAGCAGTGCTGTCGAAGAACAATCTGCAACAGTTACCGAGGTGTCTAGTTCGGTTTCAAATTTCACCGCAGCGAGTGAAGATATGTCACGCAGCATTCAAAACACAGCAACTCAAGCAGAAATCGTCTCGAAGAACATGGATGAAGTGAGAGTGCTGATGAACGGTCAGTTATTTGGAAACGAGCAAAGCAACACAGTCTCTAATAAACTTAGCCAAGTCGCTGAGAACATGAATAAGTCTGTCAACCATTTCACTCTTTCTGAAGAAAAATTCGACATTCTCACGATCAAGAAGCAACACCTGCTTTGGTTCGAAAAAATCATTGAAGGATTTATGGATCCCAGATCACTCACGGATTCAACAGTAAATAAACCAACAGAATGCTACTTCGGTAAATGGTTTTATGGTGAAGGCTCTCAATACGAAAATCTCGCCGTCTACAAAGAAATCGAGATCGAGCACAATAAGGTTCATGAACTCGCCCATCAAATTGTAGAATGCTGTAAGGCTGGAGATCCCGACCAAGGGATGAAGGTCATGGAAGACTACAATAAAGCCTGGCAGACATTATTCGCTAAGCTTGATCAACTTTATTTGAGTTAAACAAATAGCAATGGTTATGAAAATGCCGGGCGTTGTTCCGGCATTTTCTGTGTACGCTTATTCATATCGAAGCGCGTCAACAGGATTTAATCTGGCCGCCCTCCATGCCGGATAAAGCCCAAATCCAATGCCAATCACCGAACAGACAACCACCGCAATGACCACCCAATTCCAGGGGACAATCATGCTTACTTTCATCATGGTCGCTACGATATTACCGCCAATCATCCCGATGATGATACCCACCGCAGCACCCAATTCTGACAGGAATACCGATTCGATAAGAAACTGTGTCATGATGTCCTTTCGGCGAGCACCAAGCGATTTTCTTACTCCGATTTCTCGAGTTCTCTCGGTCACACTCACGAGCATGATGTTCATGATGCCGATACCCGAACAAAGCAGTGCGATTGCACTTATCAACAAACCACCGGTTCCCACCACTTTTGCGATCTGAGAAAAGGCCTCTTGCAATGAGTCGTTCGAAGAAAGTTCAAAGTCATTTTCGTCCTCTGGTTCAAGCCCCCTCACCAATCTCATAGCACCAATCGCAAGATCTTGAGTAGGTGCCATCTGGATCGCGCTGGGTGCCTGGACAGAAAGCCTCATACTTCTCCATTGATGCCAGTTCCTAGCGGTAAATCGGGTGGTCGGGATGATCACTAGGTTGTCCATGTTATTCCCAAAAATTTCACCTCTTGAGGCCAATACACCAACCACTTCATAACGGTCTCGGCTGGCAACAATGCTCTTCCCAAGCGGATCTTCATTTGGAAATAATTCCTTTACCACATCCTGACCGATGACAATCACAGGGCGGTTAAATTCAATATCCGCAGCGGTCAGATTTCGACCGTACTCAAGCTCATATTTGTTGGTCGTGAGATAATGCTCGTTAGTGCCCACAACTGTAATCGTAGGAGAAGTACGTTTATCTTTGTATTTCACACGCTCTCCACCATCATAAGCGGTTAGGGAAACCGGGACTCCAAAGTCGTCCATGATTTCCTTAAACTCTTGCGCTTGCCGAGGAGAAATTCTTGGTCGATTTCGCCATTTAGCATTACCTCCACCAAATTGAATCGCTGGCTCCCGCTGAATCATAAACACATTTGCTCCAAGGAAACTCAGACCTTTGTCGATGCTTGATCCCACCGCACTCAGAGCCGTCATTACACCCACAACCGAAAAGACCCCGATCGCCACACCCAAAATGGTTAACGAAGTTCTCAACTTATTAGAACCCAACGAACCCAAAGCGAGTTTGAGCAAATCGTGTTTTTTGATTCCGTTGTATTTAATCGGTAAACTACTCATGTCTTAACGCCTCCGCAGGGTCTAATCTTGAAGCTTGGAATGCTGGAGCAAATCCTGAGATAACTCCTGTCGCAATGGATACCAAAACCGCCAACAAGATCAGCTCGTTGGACATGACGAGAGGAAAATTAGGGGCCGCCTGCGCCACGACTGTTTTCAGTAAAAAGGATAATCCCAAACCCACAAGTCCCCCTAGCAGACAAATCATACTCGCCTCCACCAAAAACTGCATGAGGATCGATCTCCTCCTCGCACCAATCGCTCGTCGCGTCCCGATTTCTTTAGTGCGCTCTTTAACACTAACGAAAGTGATGTTCATGATGCCAATTGCACCCACGAAAAGTGCAAGCCCAGTCACGAAAAAACCTGCGAGAGCAATGCCACTTTTAATAGGTCCCAGCTGCTCTTCAATGATCTCGGAAAAATTCACTTCGAAGTCGTTATCTTCACCCGGTTTGAGAGCTCTCACTCTTCTCATCGCTCCGATGATTTCATCTCTAGCATCTTGAATCGAAGAAGCGCTTCTCTTTTTCACTCGAATGACCGTGCTGTCATACCATCGATTCACAAAAAACTTCCGTAAAGACTTGAGTGGAATCGCCGCATTTTGATCCCAACTTTGCATTCCCAGGAATTTTCCCTGACGAGCGTAAACACCCACTACTTCGTATTTGATTTTACGGATCTTCACGTATTGCCCTACCGCGCGATCCGCACCTTCTGGAAAAAGTGTTTTTGCCACGTCATGCCCCAGAACGACCACATTTCTACCCGCGATATCCTCCGCACCAGTGAAAAATCTGCCAAACTCAATTTCAGCAGTATCAATCAAAGGCGAATCGGCACTGGTTCCTGAAACCGCCACGCGGTCAATTTTACGATCCCCTCTCTCAATGTGCTGTCGACTCCAGGTAGACGGAACCGCGATTTCGAGATTCGAGTCGGGGGTAGAACCGATGATCAAATTCAGCTCATCAGCGTATTTAGCCTTCATGAATGGCCGATTGACATACTTCATCCAATTGTCCCCAACATTTCTCCATGGCCATCGCTCAACGAAAAAGTTATCCGAACCAATCATGTCCATACTGTTTCGGAATCCGATATCAATGCCTTTGATCGCAGTACCCATCATCGTGACAGCCACCACACCGATAATGACTCCGAGAGCGGTCAGAATCGACCGAAGCTTGTGCTGATTCACTTGCTCCAGCGCGATCCGAACGGATTCAAACATCTCATTCCAGAGCTTTTTCATCTTTGTCTACAAATATGTCAGATTCGATCTTACCATCCATCAGTCTCACGCATCGGTGAGCATGTTGAGCGATATTGTCTTCGTGCGTCACGAGAATGATCGTGTTGCCCTGTTTGTGAAGCTCATCAAAGAGCTCCATGATCTCTTCACCTGTTTTGGAGTCGAGATTTCCTGTCGGTTCGTCTGCAAGAATGATCGACGGATTATTTACCAAAGCCCGGGCAATCGCCACGCGTTGACGTTGTCCTCCCGACAGCTCATTCGGCCGGTGCTTGATGCGATCCGAGAGTTGAACCTGCTCCAGAGCTTTCTCAGCCATTTCCTCTCGTTTTGAGGTCTGGATGCCAGCATAAACCAGCGGCAACTCCACGTTGCGCAAAGTCGTTGCTCTTGGCAGGAGATTAAAACTCTGAAAAACAAACCCGATTCGACGATTTCGAATGTCCGCGAGTTCGTCATCGGTCATATCCGCCACGTCCTCTCCGCCAAACTCGTAATGACCTTCGGTGGGAGTGTCCAAACAACCGAGAAGATTCATCAGTGTTGATTTTCCACTACCAGAGGGGCCCATGATCGCGACGTAATCATTAGGGAAAATCTTGAGATCCACTCCATCAAGGGCACGAACCTCGGTCTCTCCGAGTTCGTAGATTTTTTTGACCCCCATGATCTCAATGACCGGGGTGCCACCATTCGTATAAGGGCGCATCAGGTCTCCTTACTTGTTACCAGGTTTTCCCTCGTTGTTATTCTTTTCGGAGACGTCCGATTCATGGCGAAGTCGGCGCGTAAGCACACCATAGCTTCCGGTCACAATTTTCTCACCAGACTCAAGCCCTTCGGTGACTTCGATGGATTTGTTATCAGCAATCCCGGTTTCGATCGGAGTAAGGATGGCCTTTCCGTCCTTCACGACAAATACGACACGCTGAAGACTGTCACGCGCACTCTTTTCACCTTCGTCCTTGTCCTCCTTGTCAGACTCCTCTTTCTCATCTTCTTGTTCTTCTTTTGGTTCCTCTTGCTTCTCAGCCTTTTCTTCGGAGTCTTTGTCTTTCTTATCAGACTTTTTGGAAAGCTGTTTTTTGACCTCAGATTTCTGACGAACAGTCACACTCTGGAGAGGGACGTAAACGACATCGGTAACGGTCTTGGTTTTGATGTCAGCGGTTGCGGTCATACCCGGACGGTATTTACCGTCTGTGCTTGTGAGTTTAACTTTTACCTCGAAAGTGGTGAGTTGTTCCTGACTCTGAGCATTCGAGGTTCTGGCGGAGTTGGCAATTTCGGTCACAACCCCTTCAAATTTCTCGTCAGGTAGCGCATCAATCTCGATGTCAGCCTCATCGCCAACTTTGACGTTGATGATGTCCGCTTCAGACACATCTACCCTCACCTCCATGTTATTCAGATCGGCGAGACGCATGATTTCAGTTCCTGCAAACTGTCCGGTGCCCACGACACGATCACCAAGCTCGGAATTCAGGCGTGTGATCGTCCCCGAAATCGGTGCATAGGTACTCGCCTTTGCAAGAGTGTCTTTCGCTTCACGAAGTTGCATATCTTGTTGCTGAATCCGGAAAACAGACGATTCGTAGGACGCTTTGCTAACTTCGAGACCCGTTTGCGCCTGGTCAAGTTCGTCCTGAGTCGCAAATCCTTTTTCAAACAGACTTTGGGTGCGTTTGAGATCCAGCTCAGCCTTGAGCATTTGCGCTTTCGCTTGAGACGAATTGGCTTTGCTAGCACTCAAAGCGGCCTCCTGTTGTTTTACCTGAGCGTCAAGCGTGTCTGGGTTGACCTTTACAAGGAGATCGCCCTTCTCAACCTTCATCCCATCTTTGACAGGGAGTTCGATGATCTCTCCAGACACTTCGGACGAGATTTTAACTTCGATCTCCGGGTGAATTTTACCTGTTGCTGTGACGACGCTAGTGATGTCGCCTGTCTTGGACTTTCCAGTCGTTACCGGAATCCCTTCAGGTTTCGCATTAGACTTCATCACGACGATCGCGATGACAGCCGCAACCACGATCGCGAGAATCACGATGAGTTTAAATTTTCCTTTTTTCTTCTTTTTGGCCATGACGGTAAATATATAGGTGAGATGATGTTGGGTAGTTTGGTTTATTTTTGAAATTCGATACTGATGTTTCGCTCTTTCAGTAGACTTCCATCAAGTCGAGCGAGATCAGCCTTCGCCTGAAGTGCGCTGAGCCACGCATTGAGTTCAGAGATTCGGGCTCGATTCAGGTCATCCTGCGCTTCCTGAACGTCTCTGAAGACGGCCAGTCCGTTCGTGTATTTGACCTGCTCTTGTTCAAAAAACTCGTTTCGCAGCTCGAGTGTAGTGCGCGCTGCCTCAAGTTTTTCAAGACTCACCTCGAAGGTTCTGAGACGTTGTCTTACAATTTGATAAAGGTTTTCTTCAAAGCGGTCATAACGAAGTTCCTCACGATCAATCTGAAGTTCCACCCTTTTGAGATTCGCTTTTGATGCACGCTTCCCGATTGGGACGTTGAGCTCGATTCCGATACTGGCATCGTAGCCCTGCTTTTCCAAACTTCCCGTGATCGCGGATTTGCGAGAATCCGACAAACCGTTCGACCTACCACTGAGGACGAGATCCAGTTGAGTCTTTTCCCGATCTTTGAGAATAATCTCATCAAATCCGAGACTCTCGATGCGAAGTTTTTGAATCGTAAGGTCGAGATCCGTGTTAAGAGCGCCGCCCCAAGCCGTTCCAATATTGGGAACTGAGGGACCCAAATTTGGGAGAGGGCTGACCTGAATAGACTGATCTGCCATTCCTGGTGCCATTTTTCCCATGTAAGTAAGCAATTCATCAGAAGCGTCCTCCACCCCTCTTTGAGCTTCGATGTAGTTCTCTTTCTGACTCGCGAGATTCGCTTTTGCCTGTAGGACGTCAAGTTTGGTGGCCAGGCCGAGCTCCTCACGTTGCTCAGTCTCTTTCAATAAGTTTTCTGCTACCTCCAGGGAAGTGGTGGTTAGGGCCAAACGAGCATTTTGAAAAGCAAGACGCCAATAAGCTTTTTCGGTCTGGTTGACCACATCGAGTAAAAGATTGGTGTACTCCAGCTTAGCAATTTCGATCTGTTTTTGGGCTTGATGGATTCCTGCCAAATTCGCTTTTCTTCCGAATCCGCGAAGCAACGGCTGCCGGACGTTAAGTCGGATAAAAGTATTGTAAGAAGGATCACCACCAAAAAACTGGTCCAATTCCGAGTTGTAGGTTCGACCTTCTCTGCTTTGGTAATAAGTTTGAAGAGTAACCGCTGTTCCAAGACTGAAATCCTTACGAACCCCTCCTGACACTTGAACCGATTCCGAAAACTCATTGACCGAACCGTCATTCGTTTCCCGGTCCAGCGAACTCTCCGAAAAATTATAAGATCCAAAGAGCGTCGTATCGAACTGCGCTTCCTCAACAATCAGGTTTTGCTCCTGGATCAAGGGATCTTTGGATTCGATCTGCAGCGACTTGTTATTTGAGATCGCCTCGTAAATCACTTGATCGAGGGTTAGCTCAGCCGACAAAGAGCAGCTCAATAAACCGACTGAAATAGCCAGAAACAAACGGATACCGTGAGACGGTGGGGTCGAGTCGTTGGAATTCATATTAAAGAGTTTTTACTACCTTGGCTTGTAGACGAAAGAATGAAGCCGTTGGTTTCAAAATATATTCAACAATTTTTATACCAAATTTAAATAGGGCTGGAGGATAATCTTCAAAAGGACCTTTTTTGGATCATTTTTAGATAATTACAAGATCTTCGATTCCCTATCGTTAGGGAAAATAACCGATAATAGGTGAAAACGACCAACTAACTAAAGCCAAAGGAAGATTACTTCAAGTGTTCGAAACCAAAATCTGGCTTTCAAGTATTGACTAGTCATATTGAATTCCACTCACTGTCATCGGGATTAACCGCCTTTGGCTGCTAACCATCGGTTGGAAGGGTTGATGATAGAGAGCACATCGCTCAAGTCCACAAATGTGGATGGTGATGAACCTGTCGACAGACTTCTGGGTAACCTAAAGAACGACTATTACTAATAACCGCTTAACCAACGAAATACTTATGCCTGAATCGCAAAAATCACCGCTGGGATGGCCCGAGCCACAAGGATTATGGGATCCTTCTAGAGAGAAAGATTCCTGCGGAGTCGGATTTATTGCGCACCTTAAGGGAAAGCGCTCACACGATATCATTGAAAAAACGCTCACCATGAATACCCACATGATTCACCGTGGGGCGAGTGGCTCAGATCCTGATACAGGGGATGGAGCGGGTATCTTTATCCAGATGCCTGACAAATTCCTTCGCAAGGATTTGGCGAAAAAAGATATCGAACTTCCAGATGAAGGTGACTACGGAGCAGGCATCGTTTTCCTTTCTCCTGAAGCAAGTGAACGTGAAGCTGCGATGCAGCTTTTCGAGCACATCATCAAGGAAGAGGGTCAAAAATTCCTTGGCTGGCGTACCGTTCCGGTTAAAAACGAGATCCTCGGCAAGACTTCCGGTCGCTACGAGCCATTGATGAAGCAGGTCTTTATCAAAAAGAGTGCCTCGATCACCGATACCATGGCTTTCGAACGCAAGCTCTATCGCATTCGTAAGCGTGTCGAAAATGCGATTCGCACAAACGAGCTTCCCGCACAATTCGAAGACGTTCACGGAACAACCAGCAGTCACTTTCCGGGCGAAAGTTATTTCTACGTCACCGGACTTTCCTGCCGGACCATGGTATATAAAGGGATGCTCACGCCTTGTCAGTTGGCGGAATACTTCCACGATTTCCACGATCCTGACTTCGAGTCTGCTCTCGCGTTGATGCACACTCGTTTCTCAACCAACACTTTCCCTAGTTGGTCACGCGCTCACCCAAATCGTTTCATCGCACACAACGGTGAGATCAATACGGTTAAGGGTAATGAAAACTTCATGCGTGCTCGTCAGGCACTCTGTGAAAGCGATGCCTTCGACAGAGATATCAAGGATCTTTTCCCAATCGTAAATGCAGATGGTTCGGACTCCGCTCGTTTCGACAACGTGCTGGAGTTCCTCCACCTCGGTGGATACGACCTAACTCACGCGGTGATGATGATGATTCCTGAACCATGGGAACGTCACACACTTATGAACGACGCGAAGAAGGCATTCTATGAATACCACGCGTGCATGATGGAGCCATGGGACGGTCCAGCATCAATCACTTTCTCCGACGGCTACCAAATCGGTGCGGTTCTAGACCGCAACGGTCTGCGTCCAAGTCGTTATTACGTGACTGAGGATGATTATGTCATCATGGCGTCAGAGGTTGGGGTTATTCCAGAAATCGATCCTCTGACCGTTGTGAGAAAGGGTCGCTTGCAGCCAGGACGTATGTTCCTTGTGGACATGAATGAAGGTCGCATCATCCCTGATGAAGAGGTAAAGGAGCGTGTCTACAATACAAAACCATACCGCGAATACCTGAACGCGAATACAGTCGACATTGAGGATCTTCCTGACGCAAGAACTGCAACCGAAATCGACGAGGACGGTATTCGCCAGCGTCAATTGGCATTCGGCTACACCTACGAAGATCTACGCTACGTTCTTGGACCAACTGCCACCAATGGAGTGCAGCCTATCGCATCAATGGGTAATGACACTCCACTCGCGGTGCTCTCGAACAAGTCTAAACACCTGTATCAATATTTTAAGCAAATCTTCGCTCAGGTAACGAATCCTGCTTTGGACTGTATCCGAGAGGAACTTGTAACCGCTACAGACACCTTCCTCGGCTCAGAAGGCAATCTACTGCAACCTGATCCGAAGAGCGCGCGCATGATCCACCTTTCAAGTCCATTGATCACAAATGAGCAACTGACTCAGCTACGTGAGATCGAGCTTGGAGACTTTAAAGCAACCACCATCGATGCCCTGTTTCCTGCAAGTGAAGACGGAGGGGTGGCCTTAGATGTGGCATTGGACGAACTCTTCAGAAAGGCTGATAAGGCGATCGAAGAAGGAAACAACCTGTTGATTATTTCCGATCGCAACATCGATCAAACAAATGCTGCGATCCCAACTCTGCTAGCCGTCGGTGGTCTTCACCATCACTTAGTTGCGGCTGGAACCCGCACAAAAGTTTCTCTGATTCTCGAGTCAGGTGAAGCGCGTGAGGTTCACCACTTTGCGGTTCTCCTCGGATACGGAGCAGACGCGATCAACCCATACATGGCGTTTGAGTCTCTGCACTCCATGATTCAGGAAAACATGCTGGATATGGAGCTCGACAAGGCAATTTACAATTACCTCAAGGGTTCCATCAAGGGCGTGGTTAAGACCATGGCGAAGATGGGGATCTCGACGGTCGCATCTTACCGCGGAGCTCAGATCTTCGAAGCTGTCGGACTAAACACCCACGTGGTGAACAAGTATTTCACCGGGACACCAAGTCGTCTCGAAGGTTCCGGTATCAACGAGATTTCTAAAGAAGCATTCATGCGTCACGTGGACGCTTTCCCAGATCGTCACAACGAAGACGACGAGAAGGCACTCGACTCCGGCGGGATGTATCAGTGGCGTAAAGATGGTGAGTATCACCTCTTCAATCCTGAAACCATCAGTCTACTTCAAAAGGCGGTGCGCACTGGCTCTTACGAGGTTTACAGGGAATACGCGGAGAAGGTCAACGACCAGAGTGAAAATCTCGCGACACTCCGAGGATTGATGCGTTTCGACAGTAAGAGAAAGCCAATTCCGATCGACGAGGTTGAACCCATCGAGGAAATCACAAAGCGCTTCAAGACGGGTGCGATGTCTTACGGGTCCATTTCTCAGGAAGCCCACGAAACTCTGGCGATTGCGATGAATCGTGTCGGCGGCAAGTCGAATACCGGTGAGGGTGGTGAAGACCCTGAACGTTTCAAGACGATGCCTAACGGCGACAGCAAACGCTCAGCAATCAAGCAGGTGGCTTCTGGTCGTTTTGGTGTGACTTCCGAGTATCTCGTTAATTCAGACGAAATTCAGATCAAGATCGCTCAGGGTGCAAAGCCCGGTGAAGGTGGGGAGCTTCCCGGATCTAAGGTTTACCCATGGGTTGCAAAGGTTCGCCACTCAACTCCGGGTGTGGGTCTGGTGTCACCACCGCCCCACCACGACATTTATTCGATTGAGGACCTCGCAGAGCTTGTTCACGACTTGAAGAACGCAAATGTCCACGGTCGTGTGAACGTGAAGCTTGTAGCTGAAGTTGGTGTTGGAACGATTGCTTCGGGTGTGGCGAAAGGTCATGCGGATGTGATTCTGATTTCCGGACACGACGGTGGAACGGGTGCATCACCAGCATCTTCCATTTACAACGCTGGTGCCCCTTGGGAGCTTGGATTGGCTGAAACAAACCAGATTCTTCTGCTCAACGATCTTCGTAGCCGCGTGGTTGTGGAAACCGATGGTCAGTTGAAGACAGGACGCGACGTTGCAATTGCAACTTTGCTCGGGGCTGAGGAATACGGTTTTGCGACTGCACCTCTCGTGACCATGGGTTGCTTGATGATGCGTGTTTGTCAAAAGAACACCTGCCCAGTCGGTGTGGCGACACAGAATCCAAAGCTTCGCGAAAACTTCCGCGGTAAGCCAGAACACGTAGTGAACTTCATGCAATACGTTGCACAGGAGATGCGCGAGATCATGGCTGAGCTCGGATTTCGCACAGTGAATGAAATGGTTGGACACGTGGAGTGTCTGGACACCGCTGATGCAATTGATCACTGGAAAGCTAAGGGTATCGATCTAACCAGCATCTTCCACAAGCCAGACGTTGGACCTGAGGTTGGAACTTACTGCTCCAGGAAACAGGACCACGGATTGGATGTCTCTCTGGACAACACTCATCTTCTTCAACTTTGCAAGCCTGCAATAGAACGTGGCGAGAAAGTGAAGGCTGAGCTTCCCATTATCAACATCAACCGCGTGGTCGGAACCATCACAGGTAGTGAGATCTCTCGTAGATACGGCGGAAAAGGACTTCCTGAAGATACAGTAGAGCTTAAGTTCAACGGTTGCGCGGGCCAGTCGTTCGCAGCGTTCACTCCGAAGGGCATGAAGTTTGTGCTTGAGGGTGACGCGAATGATTACATCGGAAAAGGAATGTCCGGTTCGAAACTCATCGTTTACCCACCGAAGGGTTCAAAGTTCAAAGCTGAGGAAAATATCATTGTCGGCAACGTTGCATTCTACGGTGCGACCGAGGGTGAAGCCTACATTAGTGGAATCGCAGGTGAGCGTTTCTGCGTAAGGAACTCGGGTGTTTCTACCGTTATCGAGGGTGTCGGAGACCACGGATGCGAATACATGACTGGCGGCGAAGTGATCTGCCTCGGGGCAACCGGCCGTAACTTCGGTGCAGGTATGTCCGGCGGAACCGCTTACATCTACGACATCAACGGTGATTTCGACGGTCTGCTTAACCGCGACATGGTGAATCTCTACAGGTTGATTGAGATGGAAGACAGCGAGATTGCCCATGTGAAGGAGAAAATCCAAAAGCACGTCGAGTTTACCGAATCTGCACGGGGACAATTTATCTTGGATAACTGGGAATCCGAACTGCCCAAGTTCTACAAGGTTCTACCACGCGACTACGAGCGCATGCTGGATGCATTCAAGAAAGTTGAAGAGCAAGGACTGTCAGGTGACGAGGCTGCCATGGCCGCGTTTGAAGCAAATCTCGCCGACATGGCTCGTATCGCAGGAAACTAAAACAACAATTGGGAACACTTAACTGAGTTAAAATCATGGGTAAACCAACTGGATTTCTAGAAATCGAACGCAAGACGGTCGCTGAGGATTCTCCCCTTGAGCGCATTAAGCACTGGCGTGAATTTAAGATCAAACCCGACGAGAGCCAACAACGTGAGCAAGGAGCACGCTGCATGGATTGCGGCACACCTTTCTGTCACACAGGGATGCTCGTCTCAGGTATGGCAAGCGGCTGTCCGATCAACAACCTGATCCCTGAGTTCAATGACCTCATTTTCAAGGATCGCTGGGAAGAGGCTCTCGATCGTCTGCACAAAACCAACAACTTCCCTGAATTTACTGGGCGAGTTTGCCCGGCTCCTTGTGAAGGATCTTGCGTCCTGGGTGTGATCGAGCCGCCAGTGACCATCAAAAACAACGAATGTGCAATCATCGACCGTGGCTGGGCAGAAGGTTGGGTCACTCCACAGCCTCCTCAAAAGCGCACAGGTAAGAAAGTTGCGGTCATCGGTTCCGGTCCAGCCGGCCTTTCATGCGCAGATCAACTGAACCATGTGGGTCACGAGGTAACAGTTTACGAGCGTGCAGACCGCATCGGCGGGTTGCTCATGTATGGTATCCCCAACATGAAGCTCGACAAACAAGAAGTCGTTCAGCGTCGCGTGGATCTGATGGCCGAAGAGGGTGTGAAGTTTGTCACTAGCACCGAGATTGGTAAGGATATTCCTGCAAGCCAGCTTCAGAAGGATTTCGATGCAGTCGTTTACTGTACAGGTGCAACTGTTCCTCGCGATCTTCCGATCGAAGGTCGTGAATTGAATGGCGTTCACTTCGCGATGGATTTTCTAACTGGAAACACCAAACACATTCTTGATACCAACCATGACGGATCTCTTCCCGAGATCAGCGCGAAGGACAAGGACGTAGTGGTAATCGGTGGAGGAGACACCGGAACAGACTGCGTGGGCACGTCGGTTCGTCACGGAGCGAAGAGTGTGGTCCAACTTGAGATCATGCCCAAACCTCCTCTCGAACGTCAGCCCGACAATCCTTGGCCAGAGTGGCCTAAAGTCTACAAGATGGACTACGGTCAAGAAGAGGCCGCTGCACTTCAGGGCGATGACCCACGCCAATATCTCGTGATGACCGAGCGATTTGTTTCTGACGGAAACGGAGGCCTGGCAGGACTCGATATTGTCGAAATCGAGTGGGGCAAGAATGAGCAAGGCCAATTTGTTCCGATGAAAAAGGAAGAAACTCGCAAGACCATCCCAGCTCAGTTGGTGACTCTTGCGATGGGATTCCTTGGTCCAGATGAAAGGGCTTTCTCTGAGTTGAATCTCGAAAAAGATCCACGCTCCAACATCAAAGCAGAACACGAAAAATACACCACCAATGTAGAGGGTGTGTTCGCAGCTGGTGACTGCCGCCGTGGACAATCTTTGGTAGTATGGGCGATCAATGAAGGGCGTGGTGCGGCGCGTGAGGTCGATCAATACCTCATGGGCGTGACTCAGCTTCCGTAAGGAGTTAACATTTAATTCAGGGATTGGAGAACAGATCTAAAACTCTCCAGTCCCGCTTCAATGTTGTCGATGATTTCGTCGGCCAGGATCTCCGGTTCCGGAAGATTCTCAAGGTCAGCCAGGCTTTTATCTTTGAGCCAAAAAATATCCAGACTGGTTTTTTCTCTGGCTATGAGTTCCTCATAAGAGAATTTCCGCCAACGGCCATCGGGATCATTTGCTTCATCCCAGGTTTCGGATCTCTGATGCCTGTTTTCTGGATGATAGCACGTGATGAACGCTTCCAGATCTTCATAACGCATCGGTTTACGCTTCAAGGTATGGTGGATGTTGGTACGGTAGTCGTAGTACCAAACTTCTTTCGTCGTTGCTTCTTTACTCGCAGGACGAGCATCAAAGAAGAGCACATTCGCTTTCACACCATTGGCATAAAAAATCCCAGTCGGTAGACGAAGAATGGTGTGAAGATCCGTGGTTTCCAGCAACTTCTTGCGCACAGTTTCACCCGCCCCACCTTCAAACAATACGTTGTCCGGCAACACAACGGCAGCCTTACCGGTCGTTTTGAGCATGGTATTGATTTGTTGTAGGAAGTTGAGCTGTTTGTTCGATGTGGTGGTCCAAAAATCCTGCCGGTTATAGGTCAAATCATCTTTCTCCTCTTCACCCTGTTCGTTGGTGAAGGTCATGCTGCTTTTTTTACCAAACGGTGGATTCGCCAGCACATAATCAAATCGTTTGCCACTGTCAGCAACAAGTGCATCGGTTGAACTGACAAGGCTATCTCCATCGATTTCACCAATATTGTGCAGAAACAAATTCATGAGGCACAATCGACGAGTACTGGGAACAATTTCATTTCCCCAAAACGTTTCGTGCTTGAGGAACTTCTTTTGATCCCGATCCAGATGATGTTGACTGACCAGATGATCGTATGCAGCCAGGAAAAACCCACCCGTTCCACACGCGGGATCGGCGATCGTTTTTTCAGGTTCCGGTCTGACACAGGCGACCATCGCCTTGATCAAAGCCCGGGGCGTAAAATACTGGCCGGCTCCTGATTTAGTATCCTCTGCGTTTTTCTCCAGTATACCTTCATAAATGTCACCCTTGGTATCAGCATCCAGTAAAGTCCAATTGGTGTCATCCACCATCTCAATGAGACGGGCCAGCTTTGCAGGATCCTGAATTTTGTTTTGAGCCTTCAGGAAAATCTGTCCGAGCATGCCGCTCGCGCCAGCAAGGTGTTGCAAGGTATCGATGTATTTTACTTCCAGTTCGGCTCCCTTTAGCGGTCTGAGTTGATCCCATTGATAATTCCTTGGCACTCCCACATCACGGTTATGAGGTGGTTTACTATATTCATCCGCCATTTTGAGAAAGATCAAAAAGGTCAATTGCTCAAGGTAATCCCCGTAGCCCACACCATCATCGCGCAGTGTATTACAAAAACTCCAAACCCGGGAAATGATGCTATCGGTAGTCATATCAATAAAAATCTCTAAACAACGGCGGAAACGGCGGAAACGGCGGAAACGGCGGAAACGGCGGAAACGGCGGAAACGGCGGAAACGGCGGAAACGGCCTTAGCTATCAGGCCATTGAACTGCTGTAAACTCATAATTCTTCGGTGCACGACTTTCTGTTCCTGTTTTCTTTTCGACCAATATTCCACGCTTCACGAGATTGCGTAATCTCTCATAAATGGTAGTTTGAGACCCAACAGATTTATCAAATTGTTTTGCCAAGGCCTTGCCACCTAATTCTGCAATAACTTCTAAAATCCTAATCTCCACTTCATCCAGGAACATCGTTCCAGTTTCTTCTAATATCGCATCCAGCGTATGATCCAGCCCAACCCGCACGGAACCTTCTTCATCTGCATATTCCATCGCGGTAGCCAGGATGTCCAAAATCAGTCGTGGATTGCCAGAAGACGCTTGAGAGGTTAAGATCACACATTCATCCGTAAATTCGGGCTTTGGGTCATTTGAATAATCAAACAACTTCAATCTCCGGTGAATGATTTCAGCCACACCATCTGCGGTGAATCCTTTGATGTATAAATCTCTGTCGGTATACCTGAAAGCTCTGCCACCTCCATTCGCTTCGGCTTCTTTTCGCTTCTTGAGGACCAGATCATCTAGGGTGATGATAAACTTCACTTTACGGCGTCGTAGCACCCGCTGGATTTTTTCCGAAAAGCGCACAAAATCCGCATAATAATCTTTGTCCTCAAAGTTTCGGCGAAAATAGTGGAAATCGTCCAAAATCACATAGAACAACGTATCCACATGCTGGATCAGCTCTGATAGAAAATCTAATGCAGCATCATCGTCATACTGTTGTACAGCGTGTGATTTGATGTCCTCCGTCGAAATACCCCCAATGCTTGCTTTCACTACATTGGCGACATCGACTTCAGGTTTAAATTCGAATTTCAGCCCAACTTGTTTTTGCAGTTCACCTTCCAGTCGCTTGATCTCGTCATCCACTTTAATTCCATGACCACTCGCGAGCTTGATATTGCCCTTGGCGCAGTTTTTCAGGACTGCCAGAGCGATCTGCGAAAAGGGACGTGCAAATGACTCGGACGCCAACTGCAAATAAATGACAGGTCCAAGCGTTGCCAAATACTCATAAGAAAAATGCGTAAGCAATGTCGTTTTACCAGAACCTAAGGGTCCCTGAACGCCCAACAGATTTGCCCTCGCCACATATCCTTTGAGCTTTTGAATCTCCTTGGTCTGATTGGCAAACGCTTCAGGAAAGCGTTCGGTATAGTCATCCAGCAATGACTGAGAGAAAGGATGGTAAGCTTTGGGCGATAGTTTGATGGTTTGGGGAGTAGCCATGTATCGGAGATTTGGAGTTATGAAGTATGAAATACCTAAGCAGATCTTTCCTTGCGAATACGCTCCAGCAGCACACTCGCAGGTTCATCATTCGGATCCTGAGGCACTAATTTTCCGGAAAACGCCTTCTTGAGGATGGACTGGCGCAACGCCTCGGCCTTTTGCAACGCAGACTCGATTTCCTTTTCGTTGCGTTCAATCGCTTCGAATTGGGTTTCGAGTATGCGAACGATTTCTTGTTGTTCGGGAATACCACAAAGAGGAAACATATATGAGCAAATCAAGCCTTGATTGATCTTATAAATACCTGCAGTTGTCCTAGCACTTCTTTCAATCTGTTGGCGAAAACAGTCCGAGTTCCATAGAAGTGAAAAATATTTTGGTTCAATTATGATAGGGTCTAATGAAAGCCTAATCATTGTGTCAGGATAAGCTATATTGATAGTTTCAGAAACAACTCCACCTCGACCAACTAGTTTCTTACTTCCATTGCCTCTACTTATCAAAAAATCTCCTTTATAGACTAGAAATGGTTTAGCGTCTTCGAATGTCCAATCACCTTCCTTATGTTCTGAAAGATCAATACTCCCGTTCTTGAGTGCTGTTAAACGCAAAACCCTAAAACCACCCTTTTTGTCTTTAACCGAACGACCATTCGATGGCTTTTGAATTAATAAATAGTTCAATTCAACAAAAATCCATTCACGTGGGTATTCATGATTGAAGGGTGAATTTGAGTCATATTCTTTGAGTAAAACACCTATTGAAATCTTTGGTTTCCCCGGTCTCTTGCCTGTTTTTCCGTTGGCTTCCCATTGTTTGACAGCTTGTTGCCAATCGGAAAGTTGTTGGTTGTAGCGAGATTCCCGTTCCTTGTGGATGCGCTGGAGCAGTTGTTCGGCGGGTTCAAGTAGTTCGGGATGTTCTTCACGCCACTTCTTGGTGAGTTTGCCTTCAAAGGCCTGCTTGAGCAGGGACTGCCGATAGACGCCAAGTTGTTCCTTTGCCTTTTTCAGACTTTCCACCCCGGCATCCAACTCCGAGAAGAGTTCCTCAATCTTTGCAACAATGCGCTTTTGTTCGCTCAGGGGAGGGAGTGGAAAATTATAATTCCAAAGCAACTCTGGATCAACATGCGGAGTTCCAGTGCCTCTCGCACGTGTGTTAATTTCCATATACTTTGATTTAAGGAAATAATAAGCGTAGTCATTATAAATTCCTTGAAACTTAATCCTTGTTAAAGTACTTCCTAAGACTCCTGATATTGCTTTCCCTGTGAGGCCAGACCGAGAACCGTCCCATACAATTAGAAAGTCGTCTTCCTCACAAAACTTACATTTATCACCATTTGTCCATGATTTGATGATTCCCTTTTCAAATGCTTCAATATCGATATAGGGGTAATGACACACGTCAGTTCTTGCACTAACCAACACTTTTGGCTTTTTCGTTTTGGACGAATTCTCCTAATCTAATATTGATCCAATTTTCAGGCACCTCCATCACGCCACCAGCTCCTCATTTAATTCATCAATCAAGGCATCCATCTCGTTGCCAAACAATTGATGCATTTTGCCGAGGCCACCTTTTTGATCGAAGGGAGGATAGTTTAAATCATCGCGGTCAAATTTAAGGCTGGTGCAGATTTGATCACGGATGTTTTGCAGCCAGCTCATTTGCACTTCGGTGAATTTTGGATTTTTGCCAGAGTGTCGGGTCATGATCCAGCTTTGGAAATTCTTTCTGACGGTATCACCAAAGGGGTTGAGGGTCTTGTCGATTCCACTGACTTTGCGGATGAGGGCGACAAGTGCAGTCAGTTCACTTTTGGGGTGCATGGTTTTATGTCCCTGTAGTTGCTCATAGGCCTGCCAGATGCGTAGTGGAGCAAGCTTGGGAGCATCCTGCTTTAACTTGTTTAAAACCTCTTTGATCATGCGCAGGGTAATATCACGCCTGCGATAGGGTTGATCAAAGAAAATCGTTAGTGCCACAAGTTCGTCTTTGTTCTGATGCAAAAAGGTACGAAACTCCTCGATAAAGCGTTGTGCCTGATCCTGCATTTCCTGATCCCAACCCACATTGAGCACCTGATCTCTGGAATCGTGATCAATGGTTTGTTCCTTTTCTTTGCGAATCTCGACGAGCAGGTCGATCCGCTTGCCATTCAGGGGTTTGGCAGCCTCCCTGACGAGTTCTTTACAAGCCTGCTCACGTGCGGCCTCTCCGGGGTTAGCGGTATCGGGCACTTCGGCAATCGTTCTCGCTCGGGCTTCGATATGATCTCCGTCAAGGGCTTGGAAGAGGTCTCTGACAATGCTTGCAAGCGGTTTTCCATTGGTCTGGCTCTCAATCTTATCCTGATCCTCCGCAGTAAGCTGTCGATCCAGCCTGGCCAGTCGACCAGCCAGTGAGGATACGGTATCCGGATCGTCATCCCCCATCATCACCTGCATGGCCAGATCTTTTAAGCTCACGAGGGGTTTTGTGATCAGGCTCGGACTGCTGGTTTTGACCGACTTGGTCACTCCGATAGCATCGATGATCACGTAGTGAGTTTTATCACTGATCGCCGAGGGGGTGACTTTTTTAAGGTCGTCGTGTTCGAGGGTTCGGGTGCCCCTTCCTTTCATCTGCTCAAAGTAGTTGCGACTTTTTACATCGCGCATGAAGAGCAGGCACTCCAGTGGTTTGACGTCCGTCCCCGTGGCAATCATATCAACGGTAACCGCAATGCGCGGGTAGTAGTCGTTGCGGAACTGCGCCAACACTGACTTGGGGTCTTCCTTGATTTTGTAAGTTAGCTTTTTGCAGAACTGATTGCTCTCTGCAAACTCGTCCCGAACGATGTTGATGATGTCATCGGCATGACTGTCTGTCTTCGCAAATATTAGCGTTTTAGGAATCTCCTCACGAACGGGAAAGATCTCGGGAATTGTATTCTTAAAGGTTTTGATGATGGTGCGGATTTGGTCAGGCGTGACGACTTTTTGATCAAGCTGTTGGCTGCTGTATTCCTCGTCTTCATCCTGCGTATCCCAACGCTTGGCACGGGTTTCTTTATCCCGTTTCTCCACCATCTGCTGGGCTTCAATCCTGCCTCCGTGACGTGAAATCAGGGTTTCAATCAGGTAAATTTCGTTGCCCACATTGACTCCATCTGCGACGGCATCTTGATGGCTGTATTCACTGACGACATTCTGATTGAAAAAGCCGAAGGTTCGACGGTCAGGCGTCGCGGTAAGTCCAATCAAAAAGGCATCAAAATAGTCCAGCACTTGTTGCCATAAATTGTAAATGGAACGGTGGCATTCATCGTGATCGATGAAGTCGAAGAATTCAACCGGCACCTTTTGATTGTAAACGACCGGATAAGGCTCTTTCCTCCGGGGCCGATGCTCTGCCGGGTGATCCTGTTCGTCCGATTCATCCAGTTCATTTCCCTGTAAAATCGAATACATGCGCTGGATCGTGCTGATATAGACCTCGTGTCCACCCGGGATCACAGATGAGCGCAGCCGCTGCACGTTGTAAAGCTCAGTGAATTTACGGTTGTCGTCACTGGGTTCGTAAGCCATGAACTCCTGCTCTGCCTGCTCACCGAGATTTTTGGTATCGACCAGGAAAAGAATACGTTTGGCTTTGGCGAATTTGATGAGTCGATAGATAAACGTGATCGCGGTGTAGGTTTTACCGGCACCCGTTGCCATCTGAATCAATGCCTTGGGTCGAGTCTCCTTAAACGATCGCTCCAGCTTGGTAATAGCGTTGACCTGACAATCACGAAGCCGATCTGGATTGAGTGCAGGAATCTCCTGTAGGCGCGATCTCAGCGACTTGTTCTGGTCATGCCATGCCTTCAAGGTTTCCGGTCGATGAAATGAGAAAACCTCTCTTGATCGTGGTCGCGGATCCCGTTGATCCGTGAAACGTGTGATGACTCCAGTAGCCTGATAAAGAAAAGGTAACGGTTGCTTGTCTTTGATCCATTGCAAGTTCGCCGTGGAGTAACCTTTGGTCTGATCCTCTGCAACCGTGATATTTTGCCCCAAGGTTTCTTTTTTCGCTTCTACTACTCCCAGAGCAGTTCCATCAGCAAATAAAACATAATCTGCAGGTCCGATATCAGTATTGTATTCCTTAACGGCCTGACCTCGCCCAACTGAAAAATCGATGACCGTTTTTTCCTGTACATCCCATCCCGCGTCACGAAGCATCTGATCGATCTTGTCGCGTGCGATTTGTTCAGGGTGTTGATTGGTCATGAAGGAAAAGGAGCAATAATTCTTACTGGAACGGGATTATATTCAGTAAGACTCTTAATACCAGCATTTTAACCGCTACTGTTACCCTCATCAATCTGATCTTGTTTTTAACTTCCTCGAAGTTAATCACGTTGGGTCAAAATTCGTGTAATGAATCAGTTTATCACCTCATTTGCACATTCTAATCCCTTTTTGAGGTCCAACAGATTCTGTAGCGTGGTTTCTGCGATACTTTC
>JAKSBQ010000378.1 GCA_022361075.1 Opitutales bacterium
AAGCATGATCTCTACGTGCTTTTTGTTTCGGACAAGGCTTCAAATTCGTTTAGGGGCAACACGAGTCGTATTTTTGCAGGTTCGCCTCTACCTTTGGATCAATAGGTTTTTGATCTTAACTACTTATCTTCACAGATCATTGCGCATCTGTGATATCTAGGAGCTCCGGGTTATACCGGAGCTGTCTTTGTACCGTTCGAAAGGAGTCGTTTTGATGTCATTTGGCAGGAGGATGTGAGCGCTACTTGGACTCAGGAAGGTGCCGGCTGGGATTGTCCATCTGCAAACGTTTGAGATTGAATCGGAACAAGGTGAGGGTTCAATTGCCGTATTTGAAAGGTGGGTGAACGTCTCGGCCGCGAAAAGTGATTCTTGTGTTTAAGATATCTTATCAGTTAAGCACTTTGCGTTTGAATAGAATTCTCGATTTGGGAGAATCGCATCATGAGCCCCCGTCCCCTAAACTTATTCGCGATCTCCATTTTAGTTTTTGCAGCTTCGGTAAGTGCCTTCGGAAGGCAAAGTTCCGAGTCTGGCAAACCCAATGTTGTTCTCATACTCGTCGATGACCTGGGTGTAATGGATCTTGGTGTCTATGGAAGCACTTTCTATGAAACTCCGAGACTCGATCAATTGGCCGCGGAGTCTGTAAGATTTACAGATGCCTACGCGACGGCTTCGATCTGCTCCCCGACTCGTGCGAGTTTAATGACAGGTAAGCATCCGGCAGAGCTAAAGATTACGGATTGGCTACCGGGAAGAGATAGCCATGCCGAGCATCGGGCTTACATGCGCATAGTTGCTCCTGAGATTGAAGAGAGTTTACCGCTTGAAGAAGTGACCATTGCCGAAGCGTTGAAAGAACACGGCTACGCAACAGGCTTCTTCGGTAAATGGCACATTGGTGAGGATGAAGCTCACTGGCCGGAGCATCAGGGTTTTGACATTAATATAGGAGGTTGGAAAAAGGGAGTTCCCTACTATCGACAATATGACGGGGAGACCGATACCTGGTCGGGCGAAAGTGGTTTTTTCTCACCATACAAAAATCCGCGTCTGGAAGATGGTCCGGAAGGGGAGTCTCTAACCGAACGACTGACGGACGAGACGATTCAGTTTATCGAGGATAAAAAAGATGAGCCGTTCTTTGCCTTTTTATCCTTTTACACCGTTCACAACCCGATGCATGCGAAGGAGGAATACGTAGAGTATTTCCGACGGAAGGCAAGGGTGTTAGGTTTGGATCGTGTGCCGCACTCGATAAAATCCGATCCGGATGAGCGCGTCGGTAAAGGTCGCTGGATCGAGCGGTTGGTGCAGTCTCATCCTAAGTATGCGGCCATGGTCTACAGTATGGATTTTAATGTGGGCAGGGTCTTGGATGCACTCAAAGAAAATGGTTTGGAAGAGAACACGATCGTGATTTTTACGTCGGATAATGGCGGGCTTTCCACATCAGAAGGATCTCCTACCTCTAATTTGCCCTACAATAAAGGTAAAGGTTGGTTAAATGAAGGAGGTATTCGCGAGCCATTTATTATTGGTTGGATGGGGCATTTGCCACAAGGAAAGGTGCTGAATGTGCCCGTAACGGTTGCAGATGTTTTCCCCACAATTCTGGATTTAGCAAACCTTCCATTATCGCCTGAGCTTCACAATTACGGAGAGAGTTTAGAACCTCTGATGCGGGGGGAAGACACGACTTTGGGTGAACGGTCTCTTCACTGGCATTATCCGCATCACAGTAATCAGGGAGGTCTGCCATCGGGTGCAATTCGCAAAGGGAATTACAAGCTTATCGAATATTTCTACGACGGAAGTGTAGAGTTGTTTAACCTGAAGAATGATGTTTCGGAAGTCGTGGATTTGTCAGAAAAAAAACCAGAATTAGCGAAGGAATTATTATCGGAACTGAGAACCTGGCGTGAGTCTGTGGAAGCGGACATGCCAAAGGAAAATCCAGATTACAATGGTTTATAAATCTCACGCAGTGACGCAGCGGAGCAGAGATGAATGAAAATGATATAGGAACCAAGATCATACGGATATTTCTGGATATTCACCGAAATTTGGAACCTGGACTACTTGAATCTGTTTATGAGACTATTCTCTATCATGAACTGCGAGATTGTGGTTGTTCTGTTCAGAACTTTGGAGCACCACTAGTGAAAGAAGGAATAACTCGTATAGTTAACAATTTAAAAGAATAACACTTTGACTCTGCGTCACAGCGTCTCTGCGTGATTCACATTTACCCCCGATATGAATAAAATAAAAAAAGCACTAATCGGACTGGTTTGCGCCATCGGAACTTTGTCCGCTGAAGAACGGCCTAACATCATCTACATCCTCGCGGATGACTTGGGCTATGGCGACCTGGGTTGTTATGGCCAGGAGGTCCTTGAAACTCCTAACATCGACCGACTGGCGGCAGAAGGAATGAGATTCACTCAACATTATGCGGGTAACACCGTTTGTGCGCCGAGTCGGTCTGCGCTGTTAGAAGGAAAACATACCGGACGGACGATGGTGAGGGGAAATATTCCCTATCACTTGATGGATTCAGATGCTCCGACTCTTGGCAAATTGATGAAACAGGCGGGCTACGCAACAGCCTGTATTGGAAAGTGGGGAGTAGGGCATTTACCTCCGTTGGATGATCCTGAAATTCATGGATTCGAGCATTTTTACGGCTACGTGAACATGTGGCATGCTCACAATTTTTACCCGGAATACCTTTATCGAAACGGAGAGAAAGACTACCTTGAAGGAAACGTTTTAGATGAACGCATCAAGTTTGACCGCCAACCGAAAGGTAGTGGAGTTGCGAAGGAAAAAGAAGTGTTTGCACCTTATGAACTCGAACGTGAAACTTTGGAATATTTAAAACAGGAGCGTGATCGGCCCTTCTTCCTCTACCTCGCGTTGAACCAGCCTCACAACAATGGCGAATACGGCAGAATCTACGGTGATGGTGGTTATGAGGTGCCAGGCTACCGGGAATACACGAATCGTGATTGGCCGAGATCGGAAAAGGGTTTTGCGACCAATATCTCGATCATCGACGACATCGTTGGTAACATCCTCGATACTTTGGAGAGTCAGGGTATTGCGGAGAATACAATCGTGATGTTCAGCAGCGACAACGGGGCTTGTCAGGGTGCAGGACACAGCTACAAGTTTTTCAAAAGCACCGGCGGGCTTAGAGGTTACAAACGGGATCTCTACGAAGGTGGGATTCGGGTGCCTTTCATTGCAAAATGGCCGGGTAAAGTGACTGAAGGCAGTGAAAGTGAACATATTTCGGCTTCTTGGGATTTGTTGCCAACGTTTTGTGAAATCGCTGGTGTTGATGCTCCTTCCGACATTGATGGTATTTCGATGCTTCCGGCTTTAACGGAAGAGGGAGAACAAGAGCAGCACAAATATCTCTATTGGGAATTTTACAGCAAAGGTGGAAGACAGGCGCTTCGCAAGAGAGATTGGAAAGCGGTTAAGCTACACGTGATCGATGAAGAACCTGAGGTTTTTGAACTTTATAACTTAGCTGAAGACCTTTTTGAAACGAACGATTTATCAGGAGACTATCCTGAGATCGCAAAGGAGATGAAGTTACTCATGGCCGAGGCTCATGAACCGCATGATGTGATGAAACTGTATCCAGACGAGTGATGCGGCTGATCCCGTTTGAGCGGGATCATCCCTACCTGGTTTGGTAGGGATGATCGTCCCCGATCATTCGGAAACAGAGTTTTAAATAATGAAAAAGACCTTTTTGATTAAAGTTTTAAGCACTCTTTGCTTTTGCTCGTTGGTATCTGCCAAAATCAAATACGATGCCTCGATACCAGAGGTGGCGTTCGGAGCAAAACACATCGAATCTGCCTTAGAGCGATCCGATGAGTCCTATGAAGTGACCTTACTCTTGGATGATTCATTTTCCGAACAGAGTTACCAAATCACGGTTGAAGGAAAACGTTTGCAAGTCGAAGGAGGAGACGCAAGAGGGCTGATGTATGGTGCCTTCGAGCTGGCCGAGCAGATTCGTTTGGGTGAGCTCGAATCGGTGGAAGGACAACCCTACATCAAACGTCGCGGCCTTAAAATGAACATCCCGTTGGACATTCGCACCCCGAGTTATCAGGACGCTGGTGATGCGGCACAGGCGAACATTGCGGAGATGTGGAATTGGGACTTTTGGGAAGAGTATCTCGATACAATGGCGGAGTTTCGTTACAACACGCTCACGCTTTGGAATCCCCATCCATTTCCTTCCATGATCAAACTCGAGGAGTATCCGGATATCGCACTTGAGGATGTTTGTGGCACATCGTTTCCGTTGGATACCGATCGTCCAGATGAACCAGTGGCAAAATTTATTGCGGGGTGTGGGGTGTCTCAGGAAGTTTTGGACAACTTAATCATCCTCAAAAAGATGACGATGGATGAAAAGATTGCCTTTTGGCAGAAGGTGACTCGCCATGCGAAAGATCGAGGAATCGACGTTTACTTCATCACCTGGAATGTGAAACTCAACAGTGTGGCACCTCCGGGCTGGTATCGTCGTCAGGAGCTGAAGATGGGCGATAAGGGGAAATATGGGATCAACAACGATCAGGAAAACCCCCGGACTGTGGAATACCTGCGCAAGAGCACTACCAAATTTCTCGAAACTTATCCTGACATCAAAGGCATTGGTGTAACAGCTGGTGAGAACATGGAAGATCGCGATGATGAATATGATCGCGAGCTATGGATGTGGGCGACTTACGGCGAGGGAATCATGGACTACAAAAAGAAGAATCCGGATCGTGAAATTGGATTCATTCACCGGGTCTGGCAGTCCGGAATGCCAAAGATCATGAGTCAGTTTGTGGAGAAGTATCCTGATGAGATCGATTTTAGTTTCAAATACGCCCGTGCCCGCATGCACTCCACAACAGCTCCTCCTTGGAGCAACGAGTTCCAGGAAGAAATCAAAGGCTACGGTATGAAAAGTTGGTGGAACGTGCGAAACGATGACATCTTCCATTTCCGCTGGGGTGATCCTGAGTATGTCAGCGAGTTTATCAAAAATTTCCCTTCTGAAGACGTTACAGCTGGTTATCACATGGGATCGGATAGCTACTTCTGGGGTCGTGAGTTCATCAGCAAATGGCCCAACTATCCACGTGATTTAGAGATTCGAAAGCATTGGTACAACTTCATGCTCTGGGGACGAATGGGATATGATCCTGACCTTGATCGGGATCGTATTAAGGCAATCTTAGGCGCGCATTTTGAAGAAATCGAGGCCGACGGGCTTTACAATGCCTGGGCCGAAGTTTCCAAAATCGCTCCTCTCGTGAATCGTTATCACTGGCGCAATTGGGACTTCATGTGGGCGTTTGAAGGTTGTTTGGACCTTCGCAAGGGTTTCCATGATGTGAACATGTTCATCGACACTCCGCCGATGGAAGGATCAGGGCTCTATTCGATTCCCGATTATGTCAAAAGCTTTCGCGCGGATCGTCCGGTGGATAAAAATGGTCCGTTCAACGTTGCAGACGACCTTCATGCATTTGCCGATGATGCCCTGAATTATGTGAAGGAGATTCGTGACTCGGATTTGATTGTCACTAAAGAACTCAGTGAGCTTCTCTACGACATCGAAGCGATGGCTTATCTCGGGAAATATTATGCTCAGAAAATCAGAGGAGCGGTTTATCTCTATTCCTATCGAAGTGGCGGATCCCAATCGGATAAGGATGCCTCAGTTGATCACCTTGAGCGGGCATTGACGATGTGGAAAAACTACGCGGCAGCTGCGACTGCAAATTACCGTCCTCAGTTTCTGTCGAAGACTCGAATTGTGGACTGGATCGCTTTGACCGACGATGTCCGCAGGGACATTGAAATCGCGAAGAATGCGAATCCATTAGAATAGAATGAGCCACAGATTTACACAGATGATACTTTATCATAAAAAATCTGTGCTCATTTGTGTGAATCTGTGGCAAAATAGATTACTTATTATGAAATGCCTAACCCCCATTATTTCATTGTTTTTTTGTCTGAATCTGCAGGCGCAGATGAAGGGCAAAATTGAACTTCCGCCTGACATGCAGGCTCCATGGCTGACTCAAGTGACGAGCTTCGGTCAGCGCTGCGATTGGTCGCACGACGGAAAGCGACTCATCTTTTTAGAAAAGACTTTTGGAGATGTGTATGAAGTGGAAGTAGCAACAGGTCTGCTGACTCCATTGACGCATCATTTTTTCCATGAAGGCTTCACCCGAGCACTTTATTTAGCGAATGGAGACATCCTTTTGTCAGGATCCAAGACCTTCGATTCTGAAGATCCCTGGGCGAGTCGGAAACCTCCTCTGGCAGAACTTTGGGTGTTGAAAAGCGATCTTTCGGAACCGCCGACCCGATTGGGTGCAGCTTGCAAGGAAGGTCCCACTGCTTCGAGAACGCAGATGAAAATCGCATGGACGGTCGACGACATTTATCTTGCGGACATTGTTTACGAGAATGGTGTCCCGAAGTTAGCGAATCAAGAAACGATCATCACATCGGATGATCTGCCCGGAGACGTTCATGGGTGGCGTTTGGAGACCCAGAATTTTCGTCCACCGCATGATGATGAGCTCATCTTTAACGCACACTTTCCCTCCATCGAATATGAAGCCGAGGTCATGGGCTATGATTTCGAGACGGGAAAGATTGTGAACTACTCACAAAGGCCGGATTGCTATGATGAACCAGAGGGTATTTTCCCAGACGGAAAATACACACTCGTTGAAAGCACCCGACATCACCCCCAAAAAGGGCCTGGAAGAAAAACCTGGGACTACATCGACATCTACAAGCTCGCACTTGATGGTTCGGCTGTGATGGAACGGATTACATGGTTTAACAAGGACGTGAAATACAAAGCGACTAATCCTGTAATCAGTGATGATGGCCGCTACATGGCATTCCAGTATTCGGTGGTTGGTGAGACAACGGGTATTGGCCACGGAATTGTGATCTGGGATTTTAAAAAAGAGAAGGAAACTCAACAATGGGAAAATTTGCTCGATAACGATCTGTCGAAATGGGAGCTATGGATGGGGGTTCCTCATACGACTGTGCAAGGACTTCCGGAAGGAACTCCCCGGGCTGATAATCCCAAAGAGGGTATTCCTCTTGGTCTGGATAACGATCCAAAGGGTGTATTCTCGACGATTGAAGAAGCCGGGGAAGTCGTGCTGAAAATCACTGGCGAGATCTACGGTGGACTGACGACACTCGGAGACTATCAGAATTTCCATTTTAGCGCTCAGGTTAAATTTGGAGACCAAAAATGGGAACCTCGACTGGATCGGAAGCGAGATAGTGGTTTGCTGTATCATTGCACCGGTGAGCATGGGGCTTTTTGGAATGTCTGGAAGCGATGTGTGGAGTATCAAGTACAAGAGAGCGATATGGGAGATCTGTTTATGCTGGCTGGCACCGAGGGTGTAGTTCGTGTGCGTGATTTGGAAAAGACTGAAAAAGGGGATCCTTCCTATCTTTGGGATCCAGCAGGCTCCTATAAACGGACCGGACGGGTTAAACGATCGGCGAACTATGAGAATCCTCACGGTGAGTGGACAACGATCGAAGTTTACGCGTTTGGAGATCAAGCGATTCACCTAGTGAATGGTAAAGTGGTCATGGCGATCGATCAGATCCAGCTTAAAGGAGGAGTCCCTCTGACTTCCGGTCAGATTCAGATCCAGTCTGAAGGAGCTGAGGTGTATTACCGGGATATGAAGATCCGACCCATTCTTGATATTCCTGATGAGCTCCGTGAGGTTAGTAATCTTTATAACGAGTAAGTCTGAGTAGGAAAAAAGGGAATCTTGAATTTAAGCCACAGATTTACACGGATTTGCACAGATGAAGATGAAATCGAAGGAAGTGCTCAAACCTCTAACTAAATCCGTGAGGATCTGTGCTCATCCGTGGCCTATTTGCCAATATTTTTATCGAAATTGAATTAAGGAGTACACATGAAACTGATGAATATGATCCCCAAAACTTTCTGCCTCCCAGCCCTCGTTTGGACTACTTTTTTTTCTGTTGCATTGGCTGATTCTTCTATGTGTCAAACTTGTCGCTGGACGACGATTGATGCGCAAGGCAATCCAACCGCGAGACATGAAAATGCCTTTCTTGAATACAAGGGAAAATTCTATCTGATCGGCGGCCGTGGTGTGAATCCGGTGGATGTTTTTGATCCCAAAACAAACACTTGGACTGCTTTGGGAAAAACACCGATCGACATGCATCACTTTCAGCCAGTGGTTTACGGTGACGCGATTTATGTGGTTGGCGCAATGCAGGGAAAATATCCTGTCGAAACCCCGCTCGAGCATGTATGGATCTACTATCCTGAAGAGGATCGTTGGGAACAAGGACCCGAAATTCCTGAAAACCGACGCCGGGGTGGAGGAGGAGCCGTAGTGTTTGATGATAAGATCTACCTAAGCTGTGGTATTGAATTCGGTCACACGAGCGGAACGAACAATTATTTTGATTGTTTCGATCCAAAGACTGGTGAATGGGAAGTGTTGACCAAGGCCCCACACATCCGTGATCACTTTTATGCGGTTGTGGCGAACGGCAAACTCTACAACATCGGTGGACGTAACACGAGTTACCACACTCCTGAGCGCTTCGGTGCCTTCTTTGATCAGACGGTTCCGCATGTGGACGTTTATGATTTCGAGAAGGGGAAGTGGCACACGGAGGAGGAAACATTGCCTTACCCCACTGCTGCAGGAGGTGTCGTGCATAAAGACGATGCGATCATTTATTTTGGGGGAGAAGCCGCGTGGAAGTCTGCCTACAACCAGACCCAGAAGATGGACCTCGACACTCACAAATGGTCGTTGCTTGCTCCATTGGTTCGCGGTCGCCACGGGACAGGTGCGATCCTTTGGGAGGATAAGATCTATGTTGCGGCAGGTAGTCCTAAAAGAGGAGGAGGAAATTTGAGTTCGATCGAAGTCTTTTCTGCAGACCACGATTGGAAATCACTTTTTAATAGAGAAAATCTAGATGGTTGGAGTGTCAAATGCACTGCTGAGGACAAGGGTAACGACTTCTGGACGGTTAAGGACGGAGCCATTCATTGCGATTCGATGGAGAGTGAAGGACACAGCCATGTGTGGCTACAGTCGGATGAAGAGTTTTCTGACTTTGTGCTGAGACTGAAGTTTCAGTCTTTTCCTGAAATGCGAGGAAACTCGGGTGTTCAAGTGCGTAGCCGCTACGACGAGAACCAGGAGATCACTTATCGAGGAGAAAAACGCTTGGGTTGGCTCAACGGTCCGCAGGTGGACGTAAATCCAAACGCTCCGTTTCGCAATGGGTTCATTTACGATGAGACGTGGGGAAACAAACGCTGGATCAATCCAAGCCTGCCCAGTGCCAAGATCGATGAAGCGACACACAAACCCAAGAGAATCGTTCATTACTTTCACAATGAAGGACCGGGATGGAACGATCTCGTGATTCGGTGTGAAGGGACCCGTATTCAAACTTGGGTGAATGGTGAATTGGTTTCTGATTACGATGGTTCGGGCATCCTCGATGATGAAAACCACAAAGCGAGGCGTGTCGGAATGTTTGGGCATATCGCTCTGCAGGTTCACACGAACTCCCGAAATCTCATCAGATACAAGGACATCGAGATCCGGGAATTGGATTGAGAGAAGTTAGATGGACTAGAATCCGGTGTAGGTAACCTCGGTCGGGATTGGGTTATCGTCAATCCTGACCCACGACTGATCCTTCATGCTCTTCTCTGACCGTCTTTTTCAATAGTGAAATCAGCGTGATCCACATGAATATATTCACCATTATCATCGGGATAGAATGATTAGTCTCAGAGAAAATGGTGTCCGACGTGTGGTTGGTGAGGAAAGGGATATTCCAGACTAGAATAAAGATCACGCTGTTGAGTGCGAGAGCTCCGAAAGCCAGGTATTTTGAAATGCGGTAAAAGACCGTTGTGCAGAGAATGATTGAGGCGTAGCTGAGAAAGTAGGAGCCGTGCCAGAGGAGAGTTCTACCGGGTGAGTAGATCGCGAGCACCCAAAACACTAAACCGGAAATGATGATCCAGAACAGCTCCCGGATTTGCCCGGAGAACTTGAATTTTTTGATGAAAAAGGGGATCACGCCAAGCCATACCAAATTGAGAATGCCGAGAGAGAATACAAAGCCGATGAAGGTGTTGAGTTTAAACCATTTGAATCCACCCGCTGCCCAGTCTGGGTCAAGCAGATCGAAGTAGTGCTGCCACTCCATTGCCATGATTTTAACGTTCTCAATTTTGGCATGCCACCAGTCTTGCAAAGTGAGTTCGGAGTAAGCGTCCAGGATGGTTCGAAGTCCGCTTCGATCATCCACATCCGGCGTCCCCGCGAGGTGCCATTTGAGGAGACGGTCCCCAGGTGGATCGACTAGTTTCTGATAAAGTATCCAAGGTGCGTAGCATACTGTAAAGGAAGCGGTCGCTAGGAGCATATGATTTATCTTCCGACATTTCCTCCGAAACAGCATGCAAAAGGGCAAAGCCACGAGACCGAAGATCGAGCCTCCGTGGCTCAGTAAAGCCAGTGCGACACTGAAGCCCAAGAGAATCCATCGAGTGAATCTGGAACCTGTTTCTTCGTTTCGAAGAAAAACGAGAGCGTACGCCAGGAAAACAAATCCTGCAGAAAGAAGTTTGGGCCAGACGTAAAACGCATTTTGAACGGTGAGACCGCAAAGCAGGGACAAGAAAACCACCAAAATGGAAAGTCTTCGATCACCAAATAGCTGCTGGGTAAATTGAAAGATTCCTGCAAAAACAAAGCACTGAAGCATGACCCCGAGAACATGATATTGGGCGAGAGGATTTACGAGAAAGGGCATTTGCAGCAGCAGAAGTCCCGTCTGCAGTGGTGGACGATCACTTGTCAGCCAATCGTTGTCGAAAGGCCGAAGGGGTTCCTCAAAATACAAACGTTCTGCAAACATGAACGGGATGTAGCTATCGGTGGTGGCGGGTCCGTTAAAGCGGTATTTGGAGAGTTCAAAAGAGGATTCCGTGGAATGAGTAATCATCCCAGCCGACCAGATGAAGGTCGCGGTCACCAAAATGATCACGAGCGGGAGTATCTGCGTGCTGTCTTTGAGAAGACTCATCAAGCGACTGCGAAGCTTGAGAAGCGCAAGAGTGGATGCAGTGATGAGCAGGAGACTGAAGAGTTTTCCCAATTCTGCAGCGAACAGGTAGAGATAGACTGCCAGGTGACCAAAGATTCCTGTCGCGACCAAGATAGTCGGAAGTTTGAAGGCAGATGAAAACGGACCTTTTCGATCCAGAACACAGACAACTGCGACGCCTGGAAGCATGAGCATCAAAAATTGGAAAGCGATTGTTAGTAAAAATCCCAGGCCCTCCTTACATTTGGTCCACGAACCGGTCGGTGGAATTTCCGAACTCGGAAAACACACGGCGACCCATCCGACTCCTTCGTTCTCAAGAAAATCTTCTACGACAAGCTTGACCTCTTTGCCCTCTATCTCGCTGGGAATTTTCCATTTAAAATGAGCCCATTTTTCCGGTGAAGGTTCGGTTCTGAATTCCAGTTGATAGGTTTTTCCAGAGTCTTCGGCGATAAGCTTCACGCCGCAACTGTGCAACGGGTGACCAGTGACCAGTAAATCGATTGAAGTGTTTGCGATGAACGGTAGGGTTTGAATGTTTCCGGTTCTTTTAAAATCAAAATCCTCAGTTGGAGAACCAAAACTGTTGTAAATGGGCCCGTCTATTCCAGGAAATTGTTGATTAAGAAGCGTTCGGAGGTGGGGGAGTCCGTCCAGATAGAATTGATTGATTTCGGCGATTTCCATTGCCGGATTTGTACGACCTTCATTGGCGTTTGCTGCCGAAATTGGAGGCACCAGGAGCAGGTAAACCAAGTATGTGCAGATTCGGTTCATTTTCTTAAAACCAGTATGATCAGCGCGAACAACACTGCCAAACTGAGAATTGGAATCAGCACACCAAGAGAGGATTTGGGCAGCTTTAGATCCGACAGCGGTATGAGAAGATAGGGGTCGGTGGAATTTTCCAGAATTTGAAATTGTAGTTCATCATGGGTTCGCTCAACGGTTTTGAGGAAGTGATTGGGGTGGACGTTTGACATGTCTAGATTGAGTTCTCGATCAGAAAACGAGTGAAAGGTTCGTGCGTTCGTCAGGAATTTTATCTTTCGGATCGAACCTTGAACGGTTTGAATGGACGTTGAAGGTAGAGGGTCAATCCTGAGGTTTTGCAGATGATTGAAATCTTCGAATTCAATGCGGATCGTGTTCCACTGACCGACCGTCGAATTATCGAGGTTTTTAACGACCCTTTCGGTGGAGTTGAAATCGTTTCCCGTGTCGGAATACAAAGTAAGGTCACCCGGGAGTGAAAGTTTGATCTCAAATTCAAGAGCTCTGTTGGCTTCTGATCGAGTGACGAAGCTGTAGAAGCTTACGCAAGTCATGAGGAAGAGAAGAAGCGTGAGCTGCAATAGTCGTTCTTTCGTTATCATCCTCAGGAGTTTTGGTTTTTTGATCAATAGATCATGATTCTCTGAAACGGGCAAGAGATTCGAGTTGGCTGGATACGACGTAAGCTTTCGCAACATGTTGATCTTTCAAGCTTCGTGCTTTTATGCTGGAGGCAATGAAAGTTATTACCCCCATTATTTTGCTTTTGTGTTCCGGCTACCACTTACCGGGTACGTTTTCATTTGTGACTGACGAATTGCCCAAAAGCCGGGTCATTGTGCTGACTGATATGCTCAACGAACCGGATGATTCGCAGACCATGGTGAGGCTGCTGATGTATTCCAATGAAATGGATGTGGAAGGTCTGATTGCGGTTTCATCCTGTCATCAGTATGCTGGCAAAAATGACGAGGACATCGTTCGCAATGATGTGCAGCCCCAAGCGATCGTAGAGCGAATCAAAGCCTATGGACTGATTCGGGAAAACTTGCTTCAACATGATGACGATTGGCCGACTGAGGAGTATCTGCTCGGCGTCGTAGGGCGAGGTCCCTCGGGTTATGGTATGTGGGATGTGGGTGATGGACATTCAACCTCCGGTTCGGAGATTATTATCAACTCCTTACTAAAGAATGACCCGAGGCCGGTTTATATCTGCATCAATGCTGGTGCGAACACCCTGGCTCAGGCGATCTGGGATCTGAAAACCAGGGTGGATTCGGATACCTTTGAAGCGTGCCTCTCCAAAATCCGAGTTTATGACGACGCAGGTCAGGATAACGCCGGGGCATGGATTTCGAAAACTTACCCGCAGATTCATTACCGCCGCAGCCAGTTGCAGGTATTCAACTTCATGAACGGAAATGGCCCGGTGACCTGGGAACCTCAGCTCGAACCAGGGGAAGGTCAGCATCTCTGGGCGATGCAGAATGTTATGATTGGCCATGGGGTCTTAGGAGCCCTTTATCCCATCCGCAAACAGTGGCAGAAAAACATGAAGTGGCACACGATTGAGGGTGGAGGAACCAGCACCTGGATCGGACATGTAAATCACGGCCTTTGGCATCCGGAGCAGCTCGGTTGGGGTGGCTGGGGTGGCCGTTTTGAAACCGAAAAAGCCTTAAACGTTCGAGCCGATCAACTGAAGTGGGCTGATCTTGTGGAGACGGAGGAAGATTACTTTCCGAATTACATGTACCCTCAGGCGGTGGATCATTGGGTGGATCCACAGACAGGAATTCATTACGAAGAATTGGGGGCGCCGATTTTTCGTTGGCGCAGGGCCTACCAAAACGACTTTGAGGCACGAATGGATTGGTGCGTGAGCGATTTCTCAGAGGCGAATCACAACCCTATTGCTGTCTTAAATGGTGATGGTTCGGATGCGTTTGTTTTTGTGAAATCTGAAGCAGGGCAGTGGTTGGAATTTGATGCTTCCCTATCCCGGGATCCGGATGGCGATGATTTGAGCTATCGATGGTTTGTCTATCCGGAAGCGGGAAATGTAAGTCAGCCGATCGAGCTAAGCGGAGCGAATACTTCCAGAGTCAGAGTTCGTTTACCTGAAACCCAACGGAGTGAAAATGAGTTTCACCTCATTCTAGAAGTGAAAGATAACGGCAGTCCTCAGCTGAGTGACTACCGTCGA
>JAKSBQ010000209.1 GCA_022361075.1 Opitutales bacterium
CCAAACAAGAACAGGCAGGTGACTGCTAAGTGCAAACGTTTCATCTTTGTCGCGGCGTGATAGGTTAGATGATCTTAGTGGAACAGACCTGTGTAATATGCAAAAAGACCTCTGGATCAATCCAAATACTAGATTCCTTCCTTGATCACTAAGCCTGGAACTCATTTTGAAGACGCTTCGCCGCAATCCTTTCTTGCCATCCCAAGACGCTTCCACCATAAGCGGCGGTGGATGAGCGAAGAGAAACTATTTCTGTGGGATATTGACGGAACGTTAATTTCAGTCGGTGGAGCCGGCGAACGCGCTCTTCTTGGAGCAATCAGGGATACTTTTGGGTTTGAAGGCGATCTTTCAGTAATCTCCTACTCAGGACGAACCGACCGCTGGATCACCAAAGCACTGCACGAAGCCTACGATTTGGAGCTCACAGAAGGAAGTCAGCAAGCCTTTCTCGACGCCTATCTCCGCCATTTGGAGATTGAAATGAAGGCAACTCGCATGGTCGTTCTCGACGGTGTCATCGAAACATTGGAGATCATCAAAAATAATCCAAACTTCCATCAGGGGTTGCTTACCGGAAATCTTCAAAAAGGTTCTGAGATCAAACTCAAACACTTCAACATCTGGCACTACTTCCCGTTTGGGGCATTCTCCAACCTCAGCGTAAACCGAAACGATCTCGCCAAACACGCTTTAAAAGTTTCGCGGGAAGCGACTGGAATCGAATTTGACCCGTCAGACGTCTACGTCATCGGCGATACCTCTCACGACATCGAATGCGGGAAAATCATCGGCGCCCGAACTGTCGCCATCGCCACAGGAAAGATCCGCAAAGAAGAGCTCTCAACTTACAAACCTGACTTCTTATTTGATCAGATCGGTGATGCCAGCCACTTCTTGAACACTCTGTTATAAGTACCTAAAAACCACTTCTGCCCCAGCCACTCGCGTCAATCCAAGCAATCTGCTGTTAAAAACCTACTTTTCATCGTGTTCGACGTCAGGGGTCTCCTGTTCGAAACCGTGCAGCTTATCAGTTTGGTCATCAGAAACGGTCAACACTTTAGCCACACACCAGAAAAACAGCCCGCTGACCACCGTCACTGACAAAACCATGATGATGATACCTGCTAAAGTCATGCTCCTCCTCCCATCTTCTTCTTAAACTCACGATAACGCTCCACTCCGGAAATCATCAGAGTGAAAAACCCTCCCATCAACACGATCAGTGAGACACTCATCCACGCGACTTTGTTCGGATTTTCCCCAATCAAATCGGTGATGTAAGAACTCATACTTCCGCCTGAGATACCAAGAACGTTGTAGAGGATGAACAGGGCGAAAACCACCAGCAGGAACAAGGGTGTCACGTATTTGATGATGAACGCAAAAAACCTCGGTATCGAGATGCTCGCACCATGTGCGGCTTCCTCCAGGCCGGCTTTCGTTCCCCACACCCAACCGAAAAGGATGATCTGGAAGGTAGCCAGAACAAAAATCAAAAAGGTTCCTACCCAGAAGTCGAGGGTGTCGAGTGCCTTGAGGGACTCACTGAAATAAACCACAAAAAGAGTGCCCATTGAGGTGATCACCCCGAGGATGGCAACCGATTGTTTGCGATTCAGCGTGAGGGCTTCCTCAAGAAAGGCGATTCCGGGTTGCAGCATGGACAACGAGCTCGTCACGGCCGCCAAAAAGAGCAGGAAGAAAAACAAGAAGCCGAAAATGGAACCGCCCGGCATTTCCGAGAACACCATGGGCAGAACATTGAATCCGAGTGAAAAAGTTCCTGTTCCAACACCCGCTAATCCCGCCACTCCCAGAAAAGCAACCGCCGCAGGGAGTGTGATCAATCCACCAAGACCGACTTCACAAAACTCATTTGTGCTCGTTGCGGTTAAACCACTGAGCACCACATCACTGTCTTTCTTGAGATAACTGGCGTAGGTCAGGATGATTCCAAAGCCCACCGAAAGTGAGAAGAAGATCTGCCCGGCAGCAGCCAACCAAAGCTGCGGATTGAGCAGTTGTTCGCCTACGCCCTTTTTCATCACACGCACCGTTTCACTACCGGCAGCTTTTTCTTGAGCGAGCGCGATGCTCGCCGCTCCTACGAGTTCCTCCTGCACTACCCACTCGGTGGCGCCGTCGTCCTGAGTCACGCTTTCCTCAACATAATATTTAGTGGGATTCCACATGAAACCGAGACCGTTGTAGACGTTGTTTTCAGGTTTTGAAGCGTCGGGAGTTCCAAGAGTCAAAACTCGAATCAAAATTACGAATGCCAACAAGAGTAACGTAGGCATCGCAAATTTACAGAACAGTTCAATCCCTTTTGAAAGACCTCTAAAAATCAGGAAAAAATTGATAATGAAAACAATGATCAGATAGCCTCCGACTTGATCGAACCCGAATGCCAGCGAGCTACCATCCTTCGCGATTCCGGTAAATTTGGCGAAAAAGGCTCCAGCCTCGCTTACGTTTTCAAAAGACATATTGCCGGCGAGGAAATTCGCTGCATAGCCCAGACACCAGGACTCGATGTAGACGTAATACATGTAGATGATGATCGGAATCACCAGAGCAATCACACCGAAGTATTTCGGAACGCTCGAACGACCGCTAAAAACGTTAAAGATACCCGGTGCGGTATTGAAACCATGCTTTCCTCCAAATCGCCCCATCGCCCACTCGGTCCAGCAAATCGGAAGCCCGATAAACAAAAACGCAATGATGTAAGCGATCATAAAAGCCCCACCGCCATACTCTGCGGCCTGGCCTGGAAAACGAAGAAAATTTCCAATTCCAACCGCGCTTCCAGCAACGGCAAGAATGACACCTATACGGCTGTTCCAGCCATCTTTTTTGGGAGAAGAATCCGTCATAAAAGCCGGCGAACACGTTGCAGAGTTCACCCACCAAGTCAAACCAACTTTCGAATTCTCCCACAGGTGCCGTTTTCGCTGACAGCATATTTTGCCCTTCTTCGGAAGCGACAAAACACTTCCCTCCATTTTTCTACCGAACAACATCCCTGGAGGGCAATGCCCTGTCATTGCCGCCACTCTGCTAAACCCAACACTCAATATTATCCCCGACTTGCATTCAGATGTATTTATAGCAATTCATCTAAGTATGTCCACGGTCGCCACGCAGCAAACATTCATCGAACAGCCTGTCTGCTGCACCTTACCCTCGACCGCAAGCAACGCGGGCGCAGATACCTTCGCGGCAGTCGAAAACCATACCTGGATTAAACTAGGCGTCTCGATCATTCTAGCGGGACAATCCATGGCTTGGGGCTTGGCAGTCAACCTGAGTGAGATCGAATCATTTTCCTCAGTCTATTGGGCACTCCATGGTGTGTTGCTTCTTTCCTCCCTAATCGCTATTGTACTCAACGGTCTGGATCTCTTTAGAGATTTTGCACGATCGATCGCGTCTGCACGACTAGGCATCGAGGCTTTGTTCACTTTGAGTCTTCTCGGAGCATTTTTGGGATCGATTTATGCTACTTTCACCGGTTCAGGAGACATCTATTACGAAGTCATCATCGTGGTCTTAGTAATTTACACTTTTGGACGAAAACTCGGTCAAATCTCGAAATCGAAAGCAATCGCAGAAGCGCATAAGTTTCGCGAAACATTCAACACGGTCACCGTCTGCCTTCCGGATGGTTCAATTGAGAAGAAACCAATTTGCGAAATTCGACCAGGCGATGAATTTAGGGTCACTCCGGGTGAAGCCATCAGTTGTAGCGGAAAAATTCGATTCGGAGAGGGTTTTGTGAAAGAAACGCCACTCACAGGTGAACCTCTCCCGGTTCGCAAAAAACCTGAAGACCATCTCCACGCCGGAACCTGGTCGGTGGACGGCTCTTTTCAATGCGTGGCAGAAGAAACTCAGGAAAACCGCTTGATCGATCAAATTCTGGGCGAAGTTGAAAAAGCGATTTCCGACTCCCGATCCCAGCGAGAACGCCAAGCAGAGCGATGGATTCAATACTTTGTAATTGCGGTAACAACGATCACCTTTTTGACCGCTGTTGTGTGGTATTTTCTGAACGGATGGGACTCCTCTGTCATTAACTCAATGGCCGTTCTGCTCATTGCATGCCCTTGTGCCCTGGGCTTAGCGACACCTCTTGCGGTCTGGACTGGCACCTGGAAACTCAGCCAACTGGGTGTCACCAGCAGGTCCACCAACTTTCTCGATGCCCTAACGCACACCAAACATCTGTTTTTTGACAAAACCGGGACACTGACCCAACCACAACTGAAACTTGACCGTATTGAACTGGCTCCGGAGGTTTCGATCAGCGCGCCTCAAGTATTGAATCTTTGCAAACTTCTCGAGACCGAGGTGGAACATCCAATCGCTTACGTTTTTCAGGCACAACCTGCCGACCAAGAGTTTCTGAATCAATGTGAGGTGCTCCAAAAAAAGTGGATCCCCGGCAAAGGAGTCGAAGCCGAACTCACAATCTCTGGAGAAACCAACACCTGGCGACTGGGTTCTCCCGATTGGGCTCTTAAGAATGAAGAAGATCGATCAACCCCATTGCACCGAAAAATTCTTGTTCTATCGAAAGAAGGAAAACGTGTTGCGGACATCCCACTCACCGAAACCCTCCGGGAAGGAGTGGTAGAGCTCTTCAGAAAGCTTAAAAGACTGGGGATTCAATGCACCATTTTGTCAGGTGACCCGTCTCCCCAATGGGCCGAGATCGAGGGTGTCCGAATTCGCTACGGGCTCCAACCTTCGGAGAAAGCAAAAATCGTAAAAATATCTGCCGAGAAAGAGGAATTTCCAATTTTTGTAGGAGACGGAATCAACGACCTTCACGCGATGACCGAAGGACAAGCTTCAATCGCCATTCAGGACGGAGGAAGCCCACTCACCACTTCAAATGCCGACGCTGTGGTTGTTTCAAAAAACATGGAAATTCTCGTTCCTTCGATCAAACTCGCTCGAAAAACCGATCAAATTCTCCGAGGAAACTTCAAAATCGCCGTAACCTACAATTGTATCGGTATCACACTCGCGGCAATGGGTTGGCTCCACCCGATCGCCTCCGTTTTGATCATGACTGCTTCCAGTCTTCTGGTTACCTTCCGGGCGATCCAGAAATCGGAATCAATCCTGATTTAGAATTGTTTTCTGTATGAATAGGTAGGGCGGATGCGTCCTCGCTCCGCCGCATTTGCCTCTAATACGTTATTGCGTTAAAACACTACACATTCTAACAGCAGGAAATGAAGGGTCCGGCAGCTGCCTGATCATTGCCGCGTCTCATTTGGGCCGAACAACGGCAACCCTCCAATCAAAAGGTAGCTAACTAAACGCAAATTAATATAAAGCCCAATAAATGGAATCGGCTGACCGGAATAGGTTCAGCCCTACCTGCTTAAGACAATCCAGAGCCACTAAAAGTGACCTACATATGCCTCCAAAACTTGTAGTGCTTGTCTTCGATCTCGTGCAGGTCAGGAATCGGGAAAAAACGAGTCTTATCACCTCTGGCGAACATAAACCCATTCTCGATCATTCGGTAGGATACTTTTCTCAATGAACTGTGAAGGCTTACACCTTTGATGTTTTTTGTTTTCACAGTTCGAAGCTCCTCGATCGCATCTCTTAGCTTCGAGGGATGCAGTCCCGGAATGGGCGAAACCGTCATTGGGTTCTCATCAAACTCCTCCAAAAACTCATCCACGGCCAATGAAAGCTGGGTGTAGAATAAGGTTGGCGCTCCTTTGGCGTTTGAAGGATCGGTGATGTACTGTCCGAATTCTTTAAAACTGTGGGTTGCGAGTGCAAGCATTCGCAGCGGAGCAATCTCGGCGTATACCCTTAGCCTATCAGGGTCTACTGGCTCGTCTTTCATCTCCTCAGGTTGAAGCGTCAGGCAATAACTTTCGGCGGTTGTCAGAGTTAGGGACTGAATCGCATCCAGGTCCAGGTGCTCCAACACCCGGTAGGTGCTGATGAACTTCGTTGATTTGGGTCGCCCATCTTCGTGGGGCACTACTTCTTTGAGAGTCTCATCGATCTTGAAATAAGGATGACGGAAGTTCGGATCAATCTCGGCGAAGATCATTTTGCCATCGTAGTGACGATTACTTCCTGAAATATAGTGTTTGGAAAACTGCTCGGGTGTCAGCTGAGAAGCAACCAGGGCAGCATTGGGGTAGAGGATTGCGTAGATTCTTTTTGGATAATCCATTTCTTTAGAAAGTTCGGGGTTAATTGCCAAAGTGTTGTTTTAGCAGTGGAGCGATAACTAGTGAGACAACAGCCATCAACTTAATCAAGATGTTTAGAGACGGACCCGCAGTATCTTTGAAGGGATCACCAACGGTATCTCCCACTACTGCGGCTTTGTGTGCTTCACTTCCTTTGCCTCCACTAGCGCCTCCTTCGATCATCTTTTTCGCGTTGTCCCATGCACCACCCGTATTAGACATAAAGATCGCCAAAACCACACCTGAAACGGTCACACCTGTAAGCAAGCCCGTCAGCATCTTAATCCCTCCGAGGAACCCGACCAAGACCGGTGTCGCCGCTGCGATAATCCCCGGAATCATCATTTCCCGCAAAGCCGCACCGGTGCTGATGTCCACACACTTGCGGTAGTCCGGCTCTTCGTCTTCGGTCAGAATCCCTGGTTTTTCCCGGAACTGGCGACGTACTTCCTCAATCATCGAAAACGCCGCGCGACCAATCGCACTCATCGCGAGAGAAGAGAAAAGGTAAGGAACCATCGCACCAATCAACAGACCGACCATCACGAGTGAGTCGGTGAGATCAATCACGTCAACCCCCGCCTGTTCTTTGAAGGCGGTAAACAAAATCAAAGCGGTCAACGCAGCCGAACCTATTGCAAATCCTTTACCAATCGCTGCCGTCGTGTTACCTACCGCATCAAGTTCGTCAGTGACTTCACGCACGTTGGAAGGTAATTCCGACATTTCGGCCAGTCCACCAGCATTGTCTGCAATCGGCCCATAAGCATCCACAGCGAGTTGAACGCCGAGTGTCAGCAGCATGCCTAAAGCCGCCATGCCGATACCGTAAATTCCGACCCATTCGTGGGAAAGCAGGATCGCCGCAGCGATGACGATGATCGGAGGGAAACAGGAAAGCATGCCCATCCCCATGCCACTGATCAGATTCGTGGCAGCACCGGTTTCGCAAGATTTTACAATAACGTTCACAGGTGGCGTATTCGTTCCGGTGAAAAGCTCGGTCAAAAGGCCAATCAGCGCTCCCGCGATCAAACCTGCCAGCATGGTCAGGAAAATTTGGTTGGCTCCCGCACCGTTATCAAGGCGTTCACCACCCATCACGAAATGGATCACCGGAAAGGCAATTACCGCAGCCAGAATCGCGGCTCCAAACAATCCCGTATTGAGGGCTTTTTGCGGAGACTTTCCAGGTTTTGCCCGGACCAGGAAAGTTCCCAGAATCGAACAAAAAACACCGATCATGCAGAGCAACAAAGGAAGTCCCATCAATCGCAGCTTGAGTTCGTCGGAGCCTTCAACCGCGAGTCCGAGAATCATACAACCTACGAGAGATCCAACGTAGGACTCGAAAAGGTCGGCGCCCATGCCAGCAACGTCACCTACATTGTCACCGACGTTGTCAGCAATCGTGGCGGGATTGCGATGGTCATCCTCAGGGATGCCCGCTTCAACTTTTCCCACGAGGTCTGCACCTACGTCAGCCGCTTTGGTGAAAATACCCCCTCCCACACGTGCGAAGAGTGCGATACTCGAAGCACCAAGGGAGAAGCCGGAAACAATAGGCAAAATCTGTCCGCTGAGTTGGGAAACCGAGTCTCCAATCAGCATCATCGCGACTTGTAATACCACGAAAAGTCCGAGCAGAGCTAAACCTACGACGCTCATGCCCATCACACTTCCTCCTGTGAATGAAACGCGAAGCGCGGCATTGATGCCCGACTGCGCCGCGTGGCTGGTACGACTGTTCGCTCCAGTAGCGACTTTCATTCCAATGAAGCCTGCGAGCGCGGAACATCCTGCTCCCAACAGAAAAGAAAAAGCTTGGTAGCGCAGAGTGCCCTGATTCGCGAGTCCCAAAAACGCAGCAACCACGAGGACAAAGGGGATCAATACTTTGTATTCCCTCACGAGGAATGCCATCGCCCCTTCTGCGACATATCCACCAATTCGCTTCAGCGATGGATGATCGACGGGCTGACGAAAGACCCATCTCGTTTTCAGGATGGCATAAATGATTGCACAAACTCCACCAATGGCGGCGCAGATATACAGTTTTTCCATAGATATTATTTTGGGGAGATTAAGATTGTTTTAAAAACAGTTCGATAAGCAGATCCGTTTTGAAGGAATTTCATAGGGGTCAACTCCCCTTCAACGGAAAAGACTAACCGTGACTTAAAACACAAATCCTAAGGGCTCAACCTCTTAGGCAGATTTATCAGCAATTCTAATAATATCCAACCCGACGGCACACATATCATCTAAACCACCTTCTCCACCAGTGAAGGTATCTACCTCAGCCATAAGATTATCAAGGAGTTGATCGGTGTTCTCCGAATCGACATTATTCAGTGATTCACAGATGCGATCGTCGCCGAACTGATCCCCGTTTTCGTTCTCAACTTCTGAAATTCCATCGGTGAAAAAAACAAACCCGTCCCGAGGCGAAATTTCTAAAGTGCGCGAAGAATAGCGGAAACGGTTCACCAGGCCGAGTGCGGGCTCAGGATTGTCCGACACAGCTGGCAGCGGCTCACACACACCCTTACTCCGCTGAATCCAAATCGGACTCGGATGCCCGGCATTTGCGTACCGAAACTGACCTTTGATCAAGTCGATCACTCCATAAAATGCAGTCACAAACATCATCGCATCCAATTGGCGAAACACTTGATTCAGGCTTCGGTTTATTTTTCGAAGGAAAACGTGTGGGTAGGGAGTCACCATCTTCATTTCTCCAACAAGTCCTCTCAAAATCGCAGTCACCAACGACGCACGAACCCCATGCCCCATCACATCACAAATAATCACTCCTGCCTGGCTATTTGAGATCGGAATCACCTGAAAAAAGTCTCCAGCTAAAGTCTCCGATGGCACGTATCGATGATAAAACTGGAGTGCACTTTCATTCGAAGAGAGATCCCAGATAAAAGAGGGATAACTTTTGGGGATGAAAGCCATCTGGACGTTGTGAGCCATCTTGAGGTCCGACTCAATTTGACTGTTTTTTTGGGTCAGTTCTGAAAGCGCTTTTTCCAAACCAAGCTCGGCTAACTTACGATCTGTAATGTCTCGTGAGATGCCAAAAGTCCCAATCACTTCCCCATCTTTTGAAATCAATGGCAATTTGATTGAAGAGACCCACCGTTCTTCACCTTCCTCGCTGATGTCGAGTTCATCCTTCTCCATGACTGCAGCGTTTTCCTCCATGACTTTCTGCTCGTCGGCGAACTTCTGGATGGCAGTCTTGAAGGGGAAAAGGTCAAAGTCCGTCTTTCCAACCATGTCTTCAGGTTTTTCGAAGCCATGCAATTTCGCTTGGTAATCATTCACCCGAATGAATTGGCTTTCCCTGTCCTTAAAATAGACGCTCTCCGGCAAGTGTTTAAGGAGATTCTCAATCAAGACATGATTGAGGTCCGATTCATCCGTAGCGTCCTTCAAAGTCGTGAAAATTTCAAAGAGCTCCTCGCGTGTGATTTCTTTTTGCGATACACCTTCTCCAAAGTATCGATCGAGAATCTCCTTAACTTCACTCTTGTTCAACATTTGCGCCTGACAGTAAACCCTATAAAACCACACGGTCAATTAGCTGAATCTGAATTGATACGCTTAAACTCCCGTCTGTAAGCGCATTAAGATGAAACTCAGGATTGCAACCGCGAATGAATTCTTTGTGGATAGTGTAGTCTATAACATCGACTGTTTTGAATAGACCTTTAAAAATTGGACTAGCCTATTTCTTTTTCACATTGGCAGGGATCATAACCCTGCTACTGGGGATTGTTTGTCCATTTTATTTTAGAGGCACCGCCCCCTCACTCATCCAAAAATCAGGCGAAAACACCAAGTCACTGACAGGTGTGGCAACGGATCTTGTCAACGTAGCACGAATAAGCCCGATCTTTGATTTCAACGTCGTCGATGATCGTATCGAACTCAATGATCGAAGCATTGATCTCGCTCAGAAAACCCCCTCTTACTTCTTTACCGGTGGGGCTGCTCCCTACATCGAAGAAATCGTAAGGCGCTTCGATCTACAATCTGGTAACTACACGAGACCCCCGACGGTGGTGGAGCTTTTCACCCCTCGCCCCCATCGAGACTACGTCTA
>JAKSBQ010000233.1 GCA_022361075.1 Opitutales bacterium
AATGCCTGCATGCCGTCGTTCGAGGTCAATCCAGGTCCAATGTTGGAATAAAGCCCGTCATGAGTTCCCATGTTGGGGCCGAAATAGGCGGACTGCTGATCGTAAGTATAATTATTGTCGCCTTCCCAGGAGAAGTCTCTCAATTGAGGGCGACTTCCACGATCATTTGCCCGAATTTTGAGCCCAGCTTTGATTTCCCAGTTTTCCATTACGTCGTATTTGGTGAAGTCCACCTGCCCTACCCATGCAGTGTGTTCGTTTTCTTCTCTGCGGAAACGGATTGAACTCAGATCCAACCGCTCATGAGCCATGAAAGGGTTGACTCGCGGATCGACTGGAATGTGACCTTCATCCTGGGTCACCACAAACGCATCAAGCTTCACATAATAAGGATCGGTGGCGTCATAAAAAAAACGTTGAAAATCAGTATCGCTGCTTCCCTGAGACCAGTTTGATCGAATCTCGGAAAACGAGTGCGTGTCATGACTTAGTTGCAGCGCGTATTCGAGCAAATAGCTGTCAGTCTGTGTTTCACCACCGATCTGCAATGCATAAGTCTCATTTTCGCGATCCGGACGCTCACGAAGACGTCGTTGTATCCGCATGTCGGCCGACTGTTTAAAAGGAGTGATAACTATATTGTCATCATCGAGGATAACTCCAGTTTCATCGGCAATAGCCCCTTCCGGCACGAAGTTATCTCCTGCGCTACCAAGAACTCCGTCTCCGTCAAGGTCGACCCAAGTTCCCAGTGGATTTCCGTTTCCATCTTCAAACCACCAGACTCCTTCAGAACCGTTAAAAGGTCTGCTGTTTCCTTCTCTTTCGTCGAGGTCTCTAACCCGCACACGATGACGCATCGAATCGCGTTTTCTTATTTTGACGTAAGGTTTCGCAAACAACCGCGTATCCTTAGAAACCTGCCAATCTAAACTTCCTGTGAAAACAAATCTCTCATCGTTTCCAAATGTCTCTCTGGGATCGAGGCGCTCCAATTCCGGAATCGGAACCGTGCCAGGGTCCTCCACCTGACGATGCTCGGTCTGCCAGCTGCGCGAATCTTCATTTCTGTAAGCAACAGTAAAATAAACACCAACATCTTCACTAATGGGTTCGCCATAATTGAGTGAAAATCCATATCCGGATTCGTCACCCATTTCGTCATAACGATACTCTGCTTTGTAACGAATAAGGCGCTCATCCAAGGCAAGTGCAGAGGCAGTCTGAACATCCACAATACCCCCAATTGAGTCACCGTCCAAATCCGGAGTGATCGATTTGATAACAGAAATGGATTCTACAATCTCCGCAGGAACTGAAGAAACATCAAAGTTCCGAGTGTCGGTTCCGACGGAAGTGCTGATCGTCGACTGTGCCTGAGGAATATCCATTCCATTGATTCGCACCGAATTCAATTTTCCTTCCAGACCTCTTACAGATACCTCTTCTCCATTTACCACATTTACTCCAGGTAGACGAGTCAGAGCGTCAGCCAATGTATCGTCAGGTAAGTCCCCGATTGCATCTGTGCCTAAGAAACTGCCGATAAGATCGGAACTTCGCTTGGCCTCAATGGCGCTTATCTGAGAAGAAGTATACACCTCAAAGGCCTCGAGTTCATATATTTCATCTTCCTCAACCTGTGCGACAGTATTGACCTGGAGATAGCTTAAGATGAATACAAAAGCTAGTATTTGAGTAACACGCTTAAAGTAGTAGTTCATTTTGGGATTCATTTCGGGATTTTTTTAAACTTCAGAAATCAGCATCCTAGCATGAGTGCACAGATACATAATTTTCTTATTAGAAGGTGTACGGTTTAGTGCCCAAATTACCATTTTGACAAAAACTCTAATTGTAGAATCGATCTCAGTAAAAAAGAGCTGTCAGGGGCTTTTTTCACGATTTTGCAAATACTGTTCGAGCTCAGTTAAACAATGAGAGTCACAACTGATATCGATATCGAGTTCATCAATAAACAGCATCGATGTTATGGTTTATCGCCTATCAACGACTTTCAGGAACGACTCTTGTCGAAACCTTCTGTTGCTAATCTGCGGTTTACTGTGTAGTCCTAACGGTCTCGCTCAAAATTCACAACTCAACGCAAGGCCAAATACAGTCTCTTCTAAAAAACAATTGGCAGAATGAGAAGCATCGTCACGTAATAGCCCCTATTGAAATTTAGATGGCTGCATATTCATCGATTCTAACCAATTTGAGCTCACACCATATCATGCAAAAATGTATCCGATTCATCCTACTTCTTACATGCTCAATGACAGCCATGTCAGCCCATTCAGATGTATCCGGTCAAACGAACCCGAATATTATCCTTATAGTTGCAGACGATCTGGGATGGTCTGATTTAGGATGTTACGGCGGCGAAATTGCAACACCTCACCTGGACCGCCTGGCAAATCGAGGCATTCGATTTACACAAATGCATAATACAGCAAAGTGCTTTCCCTCTCGTGCCTGTCTGCTTACCGGACTTTACTCCCAACAAGCAGGAATGACTGGGCCGAATGCCAAATTTCAAAATGCAACAACCCTAGCCGCCGTCCTGAAAGAGACTGGATACAAGACCATTGCAGTCGGTAAACACCATGGCACAGACAACCTTCACGATATTGGGTTTGACCACTACTGGGGTTTACGTGACGGAGCATCCAATTATTTTAACCCGGGTCTTCAAAGGAAAGGGGAGCCCAAACCAGCTCAAAAAAGAAGCCGTACCTGGTGCTTTGACGACAAGGTAATAAACCCATACACCCCGAAAGATCCTAATTTCTACACAACGGACGCCTACACAGACTGGGCAATTGATTTTCTCGATCGCTATAAAGAAGATCCAGCGCCATTTTTCCTCTATCTGGCCTATCAGGCACCTCATGACCCTCTCCATGCGTGGCCTGAGGATATTGAAAAATATGAGGGCAGATACGATGAAGGATTCGAGGTCATTGCAGAAGCACGTTACCAAAAGCAATTAGAACTGGGGCTGATTGACGATAGGCATTTGCGCTCGATTCCGACCCATCGTGAATGGCATCGCCTGAGTGAAGCAGAGAAAAAGGATCAGACGAGACGTATGGAAGTCTACGCTGCTATGATTGACCGCCTCGATCAAAACATCGGGCGGCTCATTAAAAAAATTGATGCCCTGGGTGAAATGCAAAACACGTTGATACTCTTTGTTTCAGATAATGGCGCATCCGCAGAAATTGTTGAAATTGGAAACGGGCCAATCGGTTCCATCGATCGCTGGTCGTCGCTCAAAGCAGACTGGGCAAATGTTTGCAACACACCCCTTCGCTTATACAAAAATTACAGCCACCAGGGAGGGATCAACACACCGATGATCGCACACTGGCCAAATGGAATTCAAAATCCGGGTCGATTTTCCGACTATGTAGGTCACTTTATCGATTTCATGCCAACTTTGATCGAACTCACCAACGCAAAATACCCAAATGAATACCAGGGCCATTCAACCATTCCCATGCAAGGGCAAAGCTTTCTTCCCGTTTTCCACAACAGGGAAGTCACTCGTAATGCCCCTCTTTATTGGCAATGGCAAAGAGGTAAGGCGGTGAGGCAAGGAAAATGGAAATGGGTAAAATGGGGACAACAAACCCAGTTGTTTAATCTAAAAACCGACAGATCCGAAACACAGAATCAAATTCATCATTATCCTGAGATAGCGCAAAAACTGGAAAAAATGCATGCAAACTGGGAAAAATCAGTAGGAATTGGTAAAAAGTAGACGGGATGATTGTTCATCAAGGCTGCTTTAATGATGACCACTTGCAAATGGTGGGAGTTTTGTATCATACCCGCCCTCAGGTGAAACTCTGAACCTAATCCAGATATCGACTGCCAATTCCTCTAATAGTGATTTCCTTGCCAACGATTTCCAAATCTGCCCCTTTCTTTCCGTTGATACTGATGAGTTCTTCAAGCAATTCTTTGCCTTTACCAAAACCAGGATCATAAACCCTTACCAAATTATCCTCATCTCTCCAGGTTGGCACCAAAGAGATCCTTTCTACTTTGCCAACAACGATGGATATTCGTGTCACCCATGAAGAGAATGGATACTGTGTCGTCTGAGTCATCAGCCCATTCCCAACCGATTTTTCAAGAACCGGCCTGAAGAGCACTGATACCCCAAAACAACAAAGACAATATACCTGCTGTTTGAGTGCGTTTCATTACTTTCATCATGGCCTTTTACATAGTTGTATTGGAAAACCCCACGGATCTCTCAACATTGCGAGTCTATCACCACGCGGGGTGGATTTTGCCTCTTCAACAATAGTCGCCCCTGTAGCCACAAGACGCTGAATCTCAACTTCAATATTCTCTACCGTAAATGCCAGATGTAACTGTGCAGGGTCCATTTTAGTGTATTTAGGCAAGTTGATGTGTGCTTGCTTGTAGATCTCGATTAAAACCGAACTGCCGGGTTGTTCCAAGAAATGGGTCTCTGTTTCGTCATCCTTAGTTCTACAAACCGAAAATCCCATGTGCTCACAATACCAGTCAGCAGTCAATTTGGGTGATTCCACAAGCAATGCAATATGTTCCATTTTCATTTCTTAAATCAACCATTCAAATGTCGTTTTAAACGGCAATGAACTCTCTTCTTCAATCTGTTGAGTAAATCGTCCCAATCGGTTAATTTTTCGTACAACTAATGGCTCTTCAGCATGACGTTACTATACAAATTGAGTGATATAGTCATTGGGCATGAATCTATCACGATGGTAACAATTGAGGCTGAATATGAACCATACAACACGGCATTAGAAATCTTGAGACATCATCTATGAAAATTAGAACTTACTTTAGCATCTGTTCCATTATTCTTCTCACACAAGCGCTTGTGGCTGGTGATTATTTACAATACCAGGTTAGACTCGAGCCGGTGTGGTCCCGAGTTGCAGATGTGTATGGCGAGGCGGGTTCTGTCGAAAGCGCGGAGTTTTCTCCGAACGGCAAATACATTGTAACCGGAACCAAATTTGACAATTCGGTCATCATGTGGCGAACATCAGACGGAGCAGAGCTTTGGCGTCAGTATCATGCCCATGAAGTTGAACGCGTAGGATGGTCTGCAGATGGAAAGTACGTAGCCGCTTGCAGTGAAGATCACGTAGTAAGTGTATATCATGCGAAAAGCGGAAAAAAATTGATGGATCTAGCCCATACTCAGGGCATCGATGGACTCACTTGGTCCAACAAAAGCTCTTTACTGGCGAGTGGAGAGGAAATGACAAAAAACCAAGACGGAACAACTGATGGATTTATCCGCATTTTCGATATGCCCTCGGGAAAAGAACTAAAGGTTCTGAACTTCGGGAATACAACCAACGAATTGTTTTTCTCATCTGATGACCAGTACTTACTTGCAGCAGGTCACGGTGCAGTAAAAATTTACAACACCCAAACATGGGAATTGGAAAAAACACTCAACCCATCCTACCGCGTAAAATACATCACGGGAGTTTTTTCCCCTGATGATCGATACATTGCTGCATCCGGTACATCGGACTATGCAAAAGGAACCATCTTTTTGTGGGAGTGGAAAACCGGAAAGCTGCTTAAAACACTCAACCACACCGGAAAAAAGATAGAATCTCTGAGTTGGCATCCCAACGGAAGGTACATTTTATCCTCAGGTCACAGTCCTTACATTTTCGTGTATCGTTTTGATGATATCCTTCAATACAGCAACGACAGTACACCTGTAGCTCACAAGTGCTGGACCGGTGACCATATGGAATATCTTGATTTCAATGCGGATGGCAGCTTTTTGGTCAGCTCCCACCAAAATGGACTCGTTAGACTCTGGGTCTGGATGGGCGAGGACCCCGAACTGAACAGCGTGCGTCACACCTGGGTAAAACAACAACAGCAACAATAAATTCAGTCAAAAAATGGATCGAAAAAACTTCTTAAAATTAGCCATCACAGGTGCATCTGCACTAGGGCTGCACTCTGTCGGACAAGCAGCAACCAACGCTGAATCCTCAGAACCAGGCAACAAAAAAAATCCCCTAGGCGTCAAGATTACCAATGTCAAGGGATACTACTTTAAGAAAGCCCATTACGTAAAAGTAGAAACAGATGCGGGTGTATCGGGTTGGGGAGAAAGCGATGGTGCCAACAAACTGTTTACCAATCACTACCTCCACCACCAGCTGAAAAAATACGTCATTGGTAAGGATCCTTTCGACAGCGAAGGGATCTGGCAAGAAGCTTATCTCAAAGGGATCGAGGCTGGGATCGCAGGGATCCATCCCGGTGCTTTATCCGGAATAGACAGTGCCATCTGGGACTTGAAAGGAAAACTACTGAATCTGCCAGTTAACAAACTGCTTGGTGGAAACGGTAAAAACCGAATTCAGGTCTATGGCAGTTACGGTAGAGACAAAGGCGGATACAACTACCGCACGCCCAAGGAGATGGCTGACATAGCTTCTGATTTTGTTAATCAAGGCTACAAGGCGGTAAAAGCTCGCATGCAGATCCGGCAGGAAAACGTCAATCCCTACCCTGACGACATATTCGAGGTCGTTAAGGAAGTGAGGAATGCAATTGGTAGTAAAATCAAACTTTTTGTAGACTTCAACAATGGCTACACGCCAGCTGAAGCAACTGTGATGGGCCTGAAACTTTACGAACACTTTGATATAGCTGCACTGGAAGAACCCGTTTTTCAGCAAGACTACACCGGACTGGGTCAGGTTGTAAGAGATCTACCAATGCCTGTTATGGCGGGTGAACATGAATACAATAAATGGATGATCAGGGACCTGATCACGATTTCGAATGTGGATATCATCAACGCGGATCTCATAAAATGCGGCGGCGTTACGGAATGTCGAAAAGCGGCTGCCGTAGCTCACACGTTCGGCAAACAAATCATGGTACACAATGCAAAGCCTACACTGGCAACTGCAGCAAGCCTCAACCTACTCTGCTCCATTCCGAATGGAGCCCGCTTTCAGGAGTATGCCGGCAAACGCCTTCCCGGATACGCACAGCTTTATGAGTTGTTCGACAACTACTTTCACTTCGAGGATGGTTATCTCTACCTCACCGGAGAACCTGGTCTCGGATTGGTGGTCAATGAGGAGGCAATGGAGCGGCTTGGAAAAACAATCTGAGGCACAACAGTAGCCAATGCTTCGCCATAGATTCCCCCAAGTCTGGCCAAACTGGGGGTGTCACCCACACATCTATTTTACGATTCTACTGTGTTTGCCGTAGCCAATTTCATAGGAATTCAGGAATCGGATCGTAAGTAAGTTTTTGTGAGCAGAAGAAGAGTAGAAAACGGTCGTAAAAAAAATGTCTTCATGACAAATCATACTAAGCTTCATCATAGATACGCATGTCACTAAGAAAACGATTTGCTTCCGGATCATCCACGAAAACTTCTTTTGTATAGTCCCACCGCAAAGATCTTCTCAACTTGGCAGAAATAGAGTTCAGAATACAAACTGAATTTGAACGATGTCCCACTTCTACAGGACATATTGGATCTTTGTGTTGTCGCACCGCTTCCAAAAAATTTCCATAATGATTCGTGCTAACAGCTAATAAACGATCTTGATCTTTCGGCTCCCATCTCAACAAATTTCGGTCGCTAGAACTAAAAAATCCCCGTTCACACCGCACCCACCCCTCTGAACCACGAAAAGTCACACCAGGACGAACATGTTCATCGTTCTTTGGATAAGAAACCAGAAGAAGTTCTAATCCATTTTGATAATAATTCCTGGCGGTGAGTGACGTGTGAACATTAAAGAGACCCCTATCGGGGTAACCTGCGCTTGCCTCAATTTCCGTGGGTCCACCAAAATCCATGCCACTGCCCCAATGGGCAATGTCCATCATGTGAGAGCCCCAATTAGTAATCATTCCATGGGTATAGTCACTGACCTGCATCCAACCCGGCCTCCCAAAGCTATTTTGAGGATGAACACGATCAACCGTATAAGGCTTGTAAGGGGCTGATCCCAACCATCTGCGATAATCTAAAGAACCAGGAACTTCCATAGGACTCCCATCCCCATATCCCTCATCTTCACTAATGTTCACCTCAATCTGTTTTAACTCACCAATTTTGCCATGCCGCACCAATTCACACACACGCCTAAAATAAACCGAAGATCGCTGTTGGGAACCTGTTTGTAATACGCGCTTATTATCACGAACTGCCTTAACAAGTTTTCGGCCCTCAGCGATTGTGTAGGTTAAAGGTTTTTGGAGATAGATATCTTTACCTGCTTCAGCTGCAGCAATCGCAACTTCAGCATGGCAATGATCAGGCGTGGCAATGTTAACAACATCAATTGATCGATTCCGAAGCAACTTTCTGAAATCAGAATACTCTTTGACCTGATGTCTGATTCCTTGTTCAGCGTATCGTTCTTCAATCAACTGTCTGGCAGCCCGCAGCCTGTTCTGATCCACATCACAAACGGAAGTAAACAATGCGTTGTGATCAGCAGCGATCGCAAGGATGTTCTTGATATCATTTCGTCCCATCCTGCCACAACCGATAGCAGCCAACTCTATATGATTATTAGCATGACCACCAAATGAACTACAGGAGGAAACCCAAAAACCACCTGCAATTGCATTCGCTGTAGTTTTTAAAAATTTCCGACGTTTCATGTTTCAATTATCAGACCTTAGGCTCCCATCCATCCTCATACTGCCTGGACCAGTATTTTTTCATCAACGACGGGTCTTTAATCTCTCCAGAAGTCGAATCTACTTCAAAAGTCAGATCATTTTCTCTGGAAGCAATATTCGCATAATGGCACAATTGAATGCTTACCGCTCCTTCGTCGATAGGCGAATTTTGTTTCACCTGGTCCCGGATAGCATCAAAAAAGTTAAGAACATGCAGAGTCGAACTATCCGCACTTCCTCCTAATGCAGTTCCATCTACTTCCACCTCCGTTGAGCGTTCTCCGATTAGCTCATTACTTCTGTTATAAAGTTTATAACCACTTCTGTTCACAAAGGCAGATCCATGAGTTCCGTAAATGATAGTTCCACGATTCGCACCATAAGTGGAATACGCATTGCGGCTCTTTCCATCCCACTGGATGATTTTATGGTTTGGAAAATGAAAAGAGGCCTCCATTGTATCATAAGTGTTCATCCCATCATCCGGATAATGAAACTTACCCGAAATACATGATACTTTCTCCGGATAGCTCACCTGAAGTGCCCAGCGTGCGATATCCAGTTCATGCGCTGCATTGTTTCCTGTTTCTGCAGTACCCCAGTGCCAGTACCAATGCCAATTATAATCCTCAATGATGTCCCAAAAAGGTCTTCTTGGTGCTGGTCCCTGGAACAATTCCCAATTTAAATGGGACGGTACAGGAACAGCTTTAGGATTAGGAACTCTTGGCCTATCGTTAGAATAAAAGGCCTTGGCCATGTATACATCACCAATTTCACCCTCATGAATGCGCGTCATCAACTCAATTGATTCAGGAGCCGAACGTTGCTGATTACCCATCTGGATCACTTTCCCATACTTTTCCTGCCAGATGCCAAACATCTCACCTTCGCGTGGATTATGGCTACAAGGTTTTTCCACATAGACATGTTTTCCATGTTCCAGAGCTAAATAGGTCCCATATGCATGCCAATGATCTGGTAACAAAATGAAAACTGCATCAATCTCCTTGTTCTCAACAACTTTACGTAGATCAACTTCAGATTTTGGAGTATAGCCCAAAACCTCTTGAGCTTTAACTAGAGCCGCATTCAGATTTTTTGCGTTAACATCACATACGGTGTGAACCGTTACATTTGGAATTTTAGGCAACAAATCGATGATTGGACGATACCGACGGTTACAGCCTAATAAAGCAATGTTCAGATTTCGATTTGCCCCAGCAATGTTTGCATAACTCTTTGAAGCCATGGAAAGACCAGCCGCAGTTCCAAGTGCAACACCCATAGATGATTTCTTTATAAATTCTCTTCTTGATAAACTACTCATGTTAACCTCAATTTATATTTATAGCATCACGGATCTTGATGCTGCGAAAATGAACTTCATCTCCATGATCTTGCAGCAAAATGTGACCACTTTCCCATTTTCCAAATCCTTTCCAGTCTTTGTATTTACTTAGCTGGATGAGTGCATCCATGAGCGGCGAACCTTTTTCATATTTCACAACTTTGAAGCCATTGAGCCAATGTTCAATTTTGCCGCAAGGCGTGACGATCAGACGAGCGTGATGCCAAACACCTGGTTTTCGGGAAATTTCTCTGCCAATGACAACTTTCTTCGAAGGAATCAAATCGTAAAGCGATGCCATTGTGCGATTGCCAGCCGTCCCTTCCAACGCATCCGGATGGTTTTTGTCATCAAGAATTTGGTATTCGAAACCAATAGCCGAACCTGCGCCTACTTTCATCCCGTAACCTTCAGTAACAAAATACTTGATACCACTGTTAGCACCTTCGGAAATTTTAAATTCTAACTGAAGTTCGAAAGCCGAGTATTCTTCCGTTGTTACAATATCTCCAGCGTACTTTGATTCTCCTCCACCTGAGGATTCAATAGTCAACACGCCATCTTTGATTTTCCAGCCTTGCTCAGGGAACTCAGCTTCGTGGGCTCTTCTCCAACCCTTTGTTGTTTTTCCATCCCATAGTAACTCCCAACCCTGAGTTTTTTCTGCTACACAGAGTGTATTTGGGATATGATTACGTATTAAGATATCTGCATCATCTGCTACGGGAGGTAGATCGTCTGTCATAATCCTGATATTTTTCCACATGATACGATCACCTGCCTTACCATGACTCCCAACGCTGTGAACCTGAAGTCCAATAAAACCCTCAGAAGTCATATTATCACAAAGATAAGAAACCAGAATACCGTTCACATAAGTCAAAATTTTATCCCCAATCGCTTCGATTCGAAATCGATTCCAGCGGCCATATTGATAGGCATCTTTGACTTTCGGATTATGCTGAGGCCTGCATATCCATCCGCGACGTGCTTCATCATAAATTCCTCCTGTCCAGGCTCTCTCAGAGGGATCAATTTCACATTGATAACCGTGAACGCGGTAATTCCGATAATCAGCATGACTTAATGCACGAAACATCACTCCAGAGTTACATTTACCTTCCTGTTTTACATCAAACTCAAGAATGAAATCTCCGAAAATATCCTCTGTACATAAAAATGAATTAGGGGTATTCTTTACAGCAATACCTACAATAGCTCCATCCTCTACTGTAAAATGGGCCTTACCTCCTTTTTGAGTCCACCCATCGAGTGTCTTATTGTCAAAAAGACTAACCCACTCACCAGCAGGTAAAGTAACATATGACAACAAAATGACAGTTACATTTAATAGTGTTTTATTCATTCGAATTAATTTGAATCAGATTTTATAGTTAAACTCTCTTCAAAATTACATCAGTCTTTTGGAATGTTCATCCAGAATGAAACATTTACATACTTCAGAATGACGGAAAAAAACAATGTTCGGCGGATGGTTGGGATATTCAAATAAACTCATTACAATGTGGGGGCTATGATTTTAATTGTGGTCTGTCAGGATG
>JAKSBQ010000391.1 GCA_022361075.1 Opitutales bacterium
CATTGAACGGAATTGAAATTGCGAGCGGCGTCGGACAAACTCCCGATTGGAGTGCGCCCAACCCTACCATCGGGAGTCGACCGAGTTCAGCCGTCAATGTCGCTGATCAGGCATGGTTTGATGGACAGATTGCGGAATTACTCATCTTCGAGAGAACCTTAACTACTGCCGAAAGAAATACGGTTAATGGTTATCTTTCAGCAAAATTTGATTTGGCTTCGGATGATGGTGTGCCACCTACTGTGGTCGAAGGAATAGGCGTAACGAATATCGATCTGCATTCGTTTTCTGTTTCATGGGATCACTCCACCGATGCGTCAGGCTCTGTATTCTACGATCTCTATCTGAATGGGGATCTTTATGGGTCTACTTCTGAAAATTCCTATGAGGTCATCGACCTCCAGGCGAATACGGGATATCAGCTGGAAATCAGGTCTAGAGACGCGCACGGAAATGTTTCTTCGTTAAGCAGCATGTATGAAATATACACGATCGACACGATAGTTCCCACTGCACCAGTTAATCTGAGAAGCGAGAGTCTGTCGCTTACGAGTGTGGGACTAATGTGGTATGCTTCGAGTGATAATTATGGCATCGAGAAGTATCAAATATTTGATAACGGTGTCCTTTTAGAGGAAACCACTTCTACTTCCTTTTTGTTGCAGGGGCTTGCTTCTAATACGGATTACACGTTAACGATTAGAGGAGTGGATGAAGCTGAAAATGTTTCGAGTGATTCCAATGTTTTGTCGATTCGAACCCTTCCGGAAGCTCCAACAAACATTGCTTCAAGTAACATCACACCGGCGGGTTTCTCGGTTTCATGGTCAGCCACTGCTTCAAGCAATGGTATTATTGGGTATGAGGTGATGCTCGACGGTCAGAGTGTTGGAACTACAACCGAGCTGACTTATGCATTTTACGACCTTATTTCGTCTACAGATTATACCGTAGAAGTAGCTGCGATCGACGAGTTTAGAAATTCCTCTGAAAAGGTATCGATTTCGATTCAAACATTGGATTTGGAAACGAACGCGCCCACTACCCCAAGTAACTTGATCGTTTCGAGTGCAGGTGTGCAAGGAACCTCTTTAACATGGACCGCATCATCGGATGATTCAGGTCAGTTGTATTATCAGATTGCAGTAAACGGGGTTGTTCTGGGTGAGAGCACGGAATCAAATTATCTGATTCAGAATATCATTCTGAGTGATGGGGATCTCATCGAAGTAACAGCAATTGACTATTCTGGAAATCGTTCAGTAGGGAGTGCTCAAATTACAGTTACAAATGGATCAGTTCTCTCTTTGGAGGTAGACGACCATGTGCTCTGGTTGGATGCATCGACGATCTCAGGTTCGGATGGGAGTTTGGTCACGTCTTGGACCGGAAATAACGGAAATATTGCAACGGTAAGTTACTCGGGCGCGGAACCTACACTTGAGACCAATGAGTTAAACGGAAGATCGGTTGTTGCATTTACGGATGGGCAGTGGTTGGGATTGCCTGATATTATGAGCGGGGCTTCCGCTGGTGAAGCATTTTATGTGGTGAAAGCCTCTGCAAGTGGTGGATCAGGTTCTGTCTCAAAGTTTGGTATAGGAGGGGCTGGCACATACAGGGAAGGTTGGATTACAGACTTTTTTGGGACCACCTACAAAAAAGAAATTCGTGAGCCCGTCCAAGCGCTGAACCAATTCAACATCTATAACTCCTCTTCGGCACCGAATGATTGGAAAGCCCGAATCAACGGAATGTTGGAGTGGCAGACAGGGAGTAACACGGTTTCTTTTACGAGTAGTCCCACCATAGGAGAATTCGTTGGAGAAATTGCTGAGATCATTGTTTATGACCGAATTTTGAATGAGACTGAACGGGAACTAGTAAACCGGTATCTTGCTCAAAAGTATGCGCTGTATAGCATTTCAGATTCTATCACTAATTTACACGCAAATCCGGCAAGTGATGAAGAGATTAATCTGACGTGGAGTGTTCCACACCGTTATGATTCGGTTGTATTTGAAGTCGAAAGAAAAACAGGCACTGAGTCTTTCGAGTTTGTCGGTGAAACTAGTGGAACCGGCTTTACCGACAGTGAACTCAATTCAGGAGTCGTGTACACCTATCGTGTCCGAATGCGCTCACTGGTAGGATATGGAAGTTACAGTATCGAGGTCACAGCAAACACTCTTGAAGGACAAAGTCGTATTTCCAGGTTAGGTATGAGGTTATGGCTCAAGGCCGATAGTATTCCAATTTCGCAACAAAATACGATTCTCTTTTGGCACGACGACAGTGGTAATAACTTATCAGCGTCCATACATGATGGTGCAGAGCCCAACCTAGTGTTGAATGAGTTGAATAGTAAACCAGTGGTTCGTTTCTCAAGCGCACAGTCTTTGCAATTACCCGATGTGATGAGTGATGCCACAGCGGGTGAAGCCTTTTATGTGGTCAAAGCCTCAGGCGATGGTGGAGCGTTATCGAGGTTTGGAACTTATACCTACGGTGGTGGTGGAAAATATTCCACGACCTGGATTACCGATGGGTTTGGAACTGACACCCAGATTTCGGTGAGGGAAACTATACAACCCTTAGATCAGTTTAATATCTATCATACTTCTGTTTCGTCTGAAATCTGGAAGGCCAGTTTGAACGGACTTCTGGAGTTCCAAGAAAAAGGACATTCCGTTGCGTTTGCTACAGATGCAAAGATTGGAGATTTCACTGGAGATATTGCTGAGATAATCGTGTTTGATCGAGTTTTGAACGATTTGGAGCGCGAACAAGTAAACGCTTATTTGGCAAAGAAATATGCTTTATTTGAAGAGCCAATAGGTATTAACACGCTGAAAGCAGACTCCATCAGCAGAAGTGAGATTAGTCTTTCATGGACGGTCGATAATCGAAGTGATCCAGTTGTCTTTGAAATTGAAAGAAAGCAAGGTGGAGAATCGTATGAAAAAGTAGCTGAAACTCGCGGAACAGGGTATCTAGACACATCTTTGCTACCTGACACGGAATACCAGTACCGTGTCCGAATGAGGAGCTTTAGGGGCTACGGAAATTATAGTGAAGAGGTAGCAGTTTTAACGCTTAATGATGTTGTTTCAGAAATGCCTAAGTCGGGCATGCGACTGTGGTTGAAGGCAGACGATGTTTCTGTCGCGCAAAAAGATGCTGTTCAATATTGGTATGACGATAGCGGAAACGGAAATTGGGCGACTACACATTATGGTTATGAACCCACTTTAGTAGTAGACGGTATCAATAGTAGACCGGTGGTGAGTTTTACGGATGACCAGAAACTAAGCCTGACTGATGTGATGAGTGATGCCCAATCTGGTGAAGTGTTCTACATCGTCAGAGCAACCGGTGATGGCCATAATTTGAGCACCGCAATGTCAATATTTGGCACCTATGGCCAGTACGGTGGAGGGAGTTTTACTTTGTCTAACGATTGGATCAATGATGGTTTTGGTTCCACCGAACTGAAACAAATATCAGGTATTGTTCATAATTTAGGTGATTTTATCTTATACAACACTTCTTCCGCTCCTGATGACTGGCTTGGGCGAATCAATGGTGATTTATTAGGAGTATCATCTGAGAATGAGATTGCTTTCCGTAACGATCCGTCAATCGGAGATTTTATCGGCGATATTGCTGAAATTGTCATATTTGACAGAGTTCTCAGTGAAGAAGAAAGAAATCAAGTTTGCGGATATCTTACAAAAAAATACGATTTGTTTCCAGTTCCTGATCCAATTAACAATCTTAAGATCAACGTAGTATCATCGGATCAGATTCATCTTGGATGGGACTACAACATCGAATCCGAGAAGATCATCTACGAGATTGAGAGAAAGGAAGGAAACAACGAGTTTGTTAAAGTTGCAGAGACATATCATAGCTCTTATTTCGATTCGACTTTGCTTCCAGAAACTCCTTACACCTATCGTGTCCGTATTCGATCTTGGGCAGGGTTTAGCGCATACAGCGAAGAGATTTCCGTTGAGACGCTTTCTGTGGCAAGCGCTTCTGTTCCAGTAGATGATTTGAGACTCTGGCTAAAAGGCTCCTCCTTCGCTGCGACGAATGGCACAGCAGTCGTAAAATGGAAAGATGACTCTGCTTTTGCTAATGATGCGACTGAAGGCTTTGAAGAATTCGGACCTTCTTTAGTCCCTGATGGATTAAACGGATACCCAATTGTTCGGTTTGATTCTTCAAAACGGCAAGGTCTGAAACTACCAAACTTGATGAATCAGCCGGAAGTTGCCACTTCTGCCGAAATATTTGCGGTAGTCAAATCGGACTACACCGAGGGAACTCCGAGTCCGCTATGGGCTTTTCATGAGTATTTCGAACCCTATTTTGCACGGTTTTGGTACACCACAGCATATCCGAATGCGGATGGATTTATTGAAGATACATTTGGTGTCGATAATTCACATGGCACATTCACCCCATCGGCCCACCTGGATGAGTTTAACGTCTATAACGTTTCGGCAACTGAAGGAACCTGGCAGGTAAATCTCAATGACGTGACTTTGGGCAACGGAACTAGTGGCCCCCTTACGTGGACTCTTGCAAGCCCAACCATGGGTTTTAAACCGGGTGATTACTACGGCGATTCTCCGGCTCAATTCTTCAATGGTGATTTCGCGGAAGTTTTGATCTTTGATAAAGTGTTGTCGGCGGATGAACGCATTGCAGTCAGAAATTACCTCAATACGAAATATGCACTAGACACGATTGATCGCGAGGACCCAACCGCTCCCAGTAATCTGGCAAGCATTGATGTGAAAGCGAATGAGTTCACTGTCTCATGGACGGCTTCAACCGACGACATGGGAGTTGCTTCATATGGTATCTATCTTGATTCCCAGTATGCTGGAGAAACCACTTCGACGGAGTTTACCGTTACAGGTTTGGATCCAAATACATCCTATTCTGTGACAGTGGTCGCTCAAGATTTTCAGGGCAACCTGTCTATAGCGAGTGATCCAATAGAGGTCACGACAGTTGATACGATAGCTCCAAGCATCCCGACCGGCATGCAAACCACCAACTTAACGTCAGACTCTTTGTCGATTTCATGGTCTGCTTCTACTGATGATGTGGGTGTGACTCACTATGAAGTTTATGTAAATGGTGTTCTCAATGGAACAACGACTGATACGTTCTATTCCATCACTGGCTTAGATGCAGGGGCACAACATGTGATCACACTCAGGTCTGCGGATGCCTCTGGTAAACTTTCGTCACTTTCAAATGCTCTCGTTGTGAATACACCGTATTTCGCGCTTTTGAATAACAATACAAGACTCGCGGCAGGTGAAGGATTCAGTTCGGTGTTAAATGATGTTGGATCGCTTAGCCTGTGGGGGCTAAACGATCAGCATCAGGTATCCTCATCAACTGAGTCACAGATACACAGTCCGATTATTTCCGATGCAGCAGTTTTGTTTGCGGAAGTCGAGTTAGGAAAGTCTCACGGACTAGCCCTTGAGCCGGACGGAAGTGTTTGGGTGTGGGGCAGCAATGCATCTGGTCAACTTGGCAACGGATCAAATGTGGATGTCACAATTCCTGAGAAGCTTTTGGGAGTGAAAGCGACAGCAGTTGCGACTGGCAAGGATCACAGTCTTTTCCTGCAAGCCGATGGAACGGTTTGGGGTTTTGGACAGAACAGCTCGGGACAACGTGGTGACGGCACCCTGACTGATCAGAACAGCCCGATCCAAGTGGGTGGTTTGACAGACGTCGTAGCGATTGCTGCAGGTGCTGATCACAGTATGGCAATTAAATCGGATGGCACTGTCTGGACATGGGGTAATAATTCGAACGGACAACTCGGTGATGGAACCGTTTCGAGCCGATCTTCGCCCATTCAGGTTGCATCCATTTCCAACGCAACGCTTCTTGCCGCAGGAGATGCATACTCTCTGGTTGTTGATGCTTCGGGAGATACTTGGGCATTCGGTAAAAACGATAAGGGACAACTTGGTGACGGCACTACAACGGAGCGACTCTTACCCGTCGAGATATTGAGTTCAGAAATGGTGGTTTCGATTGATGCAGGCAAGGCCCACTCCGTTGCGATCACCGATGAAGGAAATGTCTGGGCTTGGGGAAGAAACTCAGAGAATCAGATCAACGCAAGTGCGGATGCTAGTGTCCTATCGCCTGTGACTATTCCTAATGATGGGAATGCTATTTCGATTGCTGCAGGTTATTCGCACACATTGATTTTGACAGATGATGGCCTGTTAAAGTCTTTGGGGAATAACTTGTACGGTGAATTGGGAGACGGAACCTCACAAAGTGTTCGTAAGACTCCGGTTCAAATCGGCGAGTTTACGGATGTTGATGCCTTACAATCTGGTGATGACCATCATTCCTTCATCCTAGCCGATGGCACTCTCTATCTCTGGGGGCAGAATGAATCGGGACAACTAGGGCTAGATACGACCACTACCGAATATTCGCCAAATGAATTAACGCATATCGAAACCTTCTTTAAAGTATCTCATGGAGGGCAACATACGATTGCGCTCGATTCCGATGGAGATCTTTGGGCGTGGGGTGAAAATTCAAATGGCCAGTTAGGTGATGGGTCGAATTCGAACAGCAGTCAACCTCTGGCAATTCTCTCTATTGATAATCTGGATTCGATTGTTGCCGGTTTAACCCACAGCTTGGCTCTTAAAAGTGACGGAACAGTCTACTCATGGGGATCCAATTCGAATGGGGAACTTGGGCAAGGTGACCTCGTTGCTCTTAATATTCCTACCCAAGTTTCAGGTTTATCGAACGTGATCGAAATTGCGGGTGGAGATGGATTCAGTTTAGCACTTCAATCGGATGGCATCGTTTGGGCCTGGGGTAAAAATGACGAAGGGCAATTGGGATTAGGCTCTGTCATTTCTAATACATCGCCAGTTCAGGTGAGCTCGCTATCTGGAATTACTAAAATCGTCGCTGCTCAGTCCAGTTGTTACGCTATCGACTCCAACGGTGATGTTTGGGCATGGGGCAATAATGACCACGGAATGCTGGGAGTTGATTCTTCTGCAGATTATGTTTCCAACCCAACGCAAGTTTCGAACGTGACTAACGCAATCGAGGTTGCAGCAGGCAGTGAGCATAGTTTGTTCTTACGCGACGATGGCACTATCAGGGGAGCTGGCAGCAATGTTCATTATCAACTTGGCAGTCTTCCCGAAAGTTCTTACTCAACACCTCAGTTGATTCCGAGTATTCCATCTGCAGTTGGTCTTTCGGCCGGAAGGAACTCGAGCTTTGTTTTAACCAGTGAAGGCACCATCTTCGCTTGGGGCAGCGACAATTTCGGTATTGGATCTTCCTCAGAAACGCTGGTTGCAGGGCGATTTAATGATTCGACTGACGACGTGGACCTGGATGGTTTGAGTGATTTGTGGGAATGGTCTCAATTTGGCGGACTTTCCCAGGATGGATCACAGGATACGGATCTCGATGGTCTATCGAATATTCGTGAAAAACTTCTTGGAACGGACCCCAATAATGCGAATCCAGATGGTGATGCATTAACGGATTTCGTCGACCCACATCCTTATGATGCACTGAATGGACTTGAAATCAGCTTGAGTATTCTATCCGGAGATGCTCAAAGCGCGCCAGTTGGTGAGCTTTCAGCTCAAGCTCTCAGTGTGTTGCTGTTGGACCATTCAACTTCGACGCCATTAGCGAACCTCGAGGTGACCTTTAGGGTGTTAAACGATGGTGGACTCCTCTTAGCGCAGACCGGTTCCATCGATGAATTCAATACCATCACGATAAGAACAGATCAGGCTGGAGTTGCGCAGGTTTACTTCCGACAACCGCACGAAGGAGGAGTTACTACCAGCATATTGGCCCTTGTCGGGAGTCAGGAAGTGACTTTCACCGCGACCAGTCAGTTTGATGCGAACGACACCGATTCTGACAGCCTCGACGACACTTGGGAGATGAATTCCTTCGGTGACCTCAATCAGACCGCATCCGGCGATTTTGATTCCGACGGTCTGACGAACCGTGAAGAGATGGTCTTGGGAACCGATCCAACTGTTGCCCAATCGTTCGATACGAGCAATGCGCTTCAATTACAGGTATGGACCAATCTCGAATAACCTCTGAATTTCAAAAACATGCACTCTAAAAACCTCAAAATGAGATTCCTTTATCTATCAATCCTATGTGCGGCACTGGTTGCACCATCCTCGGTATTTTCAATTGAAAATGACAAACCCGTACTCCGGATCGAAGAAGCCATGCGTGTTTGGCAGGAACGATGGTTGGCGATCTCGGGAGCGGGGCAACCATTGGGAACTCGCAACCCCAACAGAGAAAGAAGTGGCACGACTCCGGCTGATGTTTTTGACGGACCTATCGAATGGCCTGCCCGGAAATTTGACGGAGTATTGCCCGGTGCCTATCCCGCAGAGTGTTTTTATAAGGAGGACCTTTTGCAACCCAATTTGGCAGCCAGTCTGGTCGCTCAGTTGAGATCTAAAATCGCAACCTGCTTAGGTGCTGCAGTGGCACCGAGTGCAGGTGACCAAGGTGGCATTATTCTACCTTTTGATCCCTATTGGGACCATCTCACACCGGACACTCAGGGCAACAATTACGGCGGAGGGTCGATTGCAGTTTACATGGTGGAGCTGGAAGAAGGAAACCCAGTTCCACTACTTCGCGCACCTGATGCATCCCGAATGTTTAAGGTCTACGACGAAGATTCCGGACAATGGGTTTTCCCTGACGTATCGGTAGAGCCCTGGAAGTCGATGATAGATGGTAGCGTAACCATCGAAAACTACGAACAACGCTTCGAAGAACTCGTTGAGTTCATTCAAATGCCGATGCGAATGAATAGCTACTTCACTCAGGTGAATGCACAGGAGCCGATCGTTCGAAATTGGAACTTCGATTTTTTCCACCCCGACATTTATCGACTGGATTGTGATAGCTGCTATGCCTGCGCGAAGGACTGTATCCCCGGTGACCTCAATTGCGCTGCGATGAATGCGAGCCTGACCATTGGTCTTGGAGGTTCTGTTAACGGCCCCGTTGGAGCTTTGTTGCTCAACATCGAAACTCCAAATGATCTTTTTGCCAGTCCTCGAAATCTGGATGTGATGTTTGAGGCTGCGATGTTACCGAGAGACCTCACTAATTTTGATAATAATTCCGACGCCTACATCATCTCGGCTTTGGTCAATGGAGTGAACCAACCCCGCCAGATCAAGACTCCTGTTGGATTGGTCGATATTGTAGCGGATGCTGCGAATCCAGATCAAAAATACACCCTGTATTTCTACGATAACGATAACATTGGAGCATTGAGTAATGGTCTTTTCACAGTCAGCCCTGCAAATGCTTACGTTTCTATTGAGTTTGAGGGTTCAGGGTATCAAACAACTGTCCAGGAACTGAAGGTGACCCGTACCGTTACTGGGAATCAGTCCGAGGAGATCATCTTTTCATTCGACACTGCAACCCATACCTGGTCATACACTCAGGGCGAAGGGGATGATCAGCGCACACGAGTGACCCAGCGCACCTGGATTCAGGGAGATGGTACACAAATTGGCGACGTTGTTCAGTTGAAAACCAACACTTTGGACCACAAGCAAGTCGTGGTGAGCTCTGCTGCCAGGAAATACAAGATTTTCCCCTGGAACACGGATGCAAGTGGTTCTCCAACCAGCTCTAAATCTCGTCAGTATGAGCTGATTGAAGTCATAGAAGATCCCGATGGCATCGCCAGGAAGACGACCTATCACTATGACGAAACGGATTACGGCAGTTATTCTGCCAACCAGTCCGTAAAGCGTTTGCAGCGCGTGGAATATCCGGATCTATCCTGGCAATCGGTGGAATACGATAACTATGGACGATGGGAGAACGTGTATACTCCATTTGGTGAATCCACCTCAAAAGAAGGGGATCATCGCAAAACTTCATACGAATATAGCGAGCCAGATTCTGAAACGACCCTACTGCAACGGACAGAATCGACCGTGATCTCCGGCATTGAGCAAATTACATCCCGCTCCTGGACAAAAAGAAGAACGGAAGGGCTATACACGGTTACTACTCAGGAAACTGCTTTTAGCGAAAGTGCCCTGGAAGGAGATGTTGCTAATCAACGATTTGTGTCTCGCGAATATCGTTTGGGAGAGCATGCAGGAAGGGTGGAGCGCTCCGTTCAGGCGGACGACTCTGTTACGCTTTATTCTTATGATGAAAACGTAAACGGTGAGCTAACAACCGTGGTTGAATCGGGAACACCGGACGATACTTCGGATCCGATGGCAGCCACTACTGTCACTGATGGCACCAGAACGACCACGATCACGAATCCTCAGGGAAAAGTGATGAGTCGTACCGTAGTGGATGTTGAATCGGGGCACACCATTGATAGTTGGTTAGCAACGGGATTTGATTCATACGGTCGCATTACTTCCAGTTTGCATCACGATGGCACTCAGGACTCCTTTGTATTCGGCTGTTGTGGGTTAGAGACCAAGACCGATCGAAATGGTCTGATGACCACTTACATTTACGATTCTTTGGATCGAGTATACGAAGAATTTTCACATCCTGCAGGAGAACCTGACAACAAGTATCATCACGTTCGCTATAAATATGATGCTGAGGGTCGGTTGAAAAAGACGACAAGACTTAAAACGAAGGAGAGCCTGGATGCGTCGCTTCCTGTTTCGATTGTTTCCGAAGAGCGTATCTACGATGAAACGGGCGACCTCTCGAGCACCAAAGATACTCGCGGAACTACCTCTTACTCAGAAGAAGTGGTTGACGGTAAGTTGCAGCGCACGACGACATATCCCAATCTAACCACTCGTATTGAGACTTATCTTCCCACTGGTGAGCTTCAGAGCATCAGTGGCACCGCAGTTGCTCCAATGAAGTATGAGTATGGCATTGATGCTGACGGTCGATTCACTAAAGAAATTCGTATTGGAGACGGTGGGGCTGAAACAGAGTGGGTAAAGAGCTATGTCGATTTTGCGGGACGTCACTATAAGACGGTTTTTGCGGACAATGCGGAGGTCGTGAACACCTACTATCCGATGGATGATGCGAACGCCGAGCGCAGAGGGAAACTCAAGTCAAACGTCCAGCCTCCTGATTCGAACGACGGAGGCGCTGTCGGAGTGACCATGCTTTATGACTACGATGCCGATGGCAAAGGTTCGGTAACCGCCGTCGATATGAATCAAAATGGAGTGATTGATTATGCGGGCCCAGACCGTATCACACGTTCGGAGTCCGATTTAGTTGAGATCACCCGTGACAGTGTGACGGCAGTGGTTCGGCAGTCTAAAACCATGATTTGGGAAACCGATGGTGTGGATCAAAGTCGCGAAGTATCTGTCAGTGAGCAAAGTATCGATGGTCTCCATTCCTGGAACACGGTCAATGGATTGACGACCTACACCGCCAGAACCTTCACAACCGCGGTAGATAGCACGGTGGTTACGACGCTTCCTGATTTGTCGACCACGACTCAGACACTCAAGGCGGGTCGTTTGTCTTCTTCTGTTAAAGCAACCTCGGGAGCAGAAGTGATTCAATCCACTTCGTTAAGCTACGATGGCTACGGACGACTTGAAGTCAGTTCAGATGTATGGGCAGGGGATACCATTTATACCTACGAATTAGACGATCAGGTCAAAACGATCACAACACCTGATCCGGATCCATCCGCGAGCGGAGTGGGGAAAGATGCTCAGGTGACCACCTACCTTTACGATGAGATGGGCAGACCGGACACGGTGATTCGTCCCGATGGTTCTCGCACGTATTCAAAATACAACGATCGGGGTTTGCTGTGGCGAACCTATGGTGCAGGCACCTTTCCACAGGAGATGATTTACGATGCACAGGGCAGACTCAAAACCCTCTCCACCTGGCAGGAGTTCATCGATGAGTCTTCATTTGATGTTTCAGAGGGGAAGGCAACGACCACGTGGATCTACGATTCGGTAAGAGGTTGGTTGAATTCCAAACGGTATGCAGATGCTCAGGGTCCATCCTACACTTATTATCCTTCGGGTAAACTGCACACTCGCACGTGGGCAAGGGGAGTGGTAACTACCTACGGTTACAATGCTGCCGGGCAGTTGACGACGACGGATTATTCGGATTCCACACCCGATGTTACGCAGACCTATGACCGGGCGGGAAAACCATCCACGATTCAGGATGCGGCAGGATTGCTGACCTATGCCTACACAGCAGAGGGCTTGTTGGATACCGAGACTTATGATGGCAGTGGATTGATTCCCGCATCCGTGATGGATCGTGGATATGATGCTTTGTTGAGACCGAACCATCTGGATGTGAGCGAATCGGCAAACACAGTTCAACAAATCGGATATGCCTATGACGAAGCTTCACGATTGCAGACGGTAAGTTCCGGCTTGCTGGATTCAACTTACGCCTATGTTCCCAACACGTCACTGATCGACACTGTCACTCACCGAAACGATGGTGTGACTCAAATGACTGTCACCAACACTCACGATAAATTGGGCCGTTTGGTGAATGTTTTGTCAAACCCCAGCGCATCACTTGCGATCTCGGTGCTCTATGAGTTTAATGATCTCAACCAACGCACGAAGATGACCCGTGAGGACAACAGTTACTGGAGCTATGACTACGATGATTTGGGGCAAGTGACCGATGCCCACAAAAAAGATTCATCGGGCGGCATGATCCCCAGTTTTGATTTCGGAATTAAGTATGACGACATCGGGAATCGCAGATCGGCCACCAGGAGAAATGCAGGAAATGATGAGGACGTCGTACAGAAATACACTTCGAATCTATTGAATCAATACTCGGCAAGAAGTGTTCCAAATCTCATCGATGTCGTGGGTAGTGCAAATGCGGATGCACAGGTTCTTGTGAATGGAAAGCAAGCAACACGATCAGGAGATCTTTTTCATAAGCAACTGGTGGTGGATAACACCAGTGATGCGCAGTGGTTTCCGCTCGATGTGATCGCCCATGATTCGGTGGCTGGAACCTATCGGAAGGAAAG
>JAKSBQ010000154.1 GCA_022361075.1 Opitutales bacterium
AACGGTTGGCCCACCGCCGGTTGACCGCCTTGTCGTACGACTCGAGCGTTCTCCTCGTGGAAGCGGTGCTTGTCGATCTGTTGGCCGTAGATGAAGTTGGTATCGCCGACCTGCACGATCTCAATCTTGCGCATCATCTGACGGATGATGACGCCGATGTGCTTGTCGTTGATATTGACACCCTGCAGCCGGTAGACCTCCTGGACCTCGTTGACGAGAAACGACTGGAGCGCGTTTTCGCCGAGGATCGCAAGCACCTCATGCGGGTCGGTAGCGCCCTCACAGAGCGGCTCGCCCGCCTCAACTTCGTCTCCGTCGCGCACCAGCATGTGGCGCCCCATCGGAACCATATGCTTGTACTCTTTGCCATACGGGTCGACAACGTTGACCACACGCTTGCCTTTGACGACCGCGCCGGTTTTTACCGTACCGCTGATCTTTGCGAGCACGGAGGCGTTCTTGGGTCGCCGCGCCTCAAAGAGCTCGCCGACGCGCGGGAGACCACCGGTGATATCGCGCGTTTTCACGCTCTCCTTGAGCATCTTGGCGAGGGTAAACCCGGTTTTGACAGTGTCGCCGTCCGAGACGTTGAGATACGCGCTGTTGGGGAGCGGATAGACAAACACCTCGTCGCCCGCTTCGCTCTCGATCACGAGGCCCGGTTGCATATTCTCGATCGGGTGTTCGACGATCTTGTTCTCCTCGTTGCCCGTCTCCTCGTTGATCTCCTTCTTGAGCGTTGTGCCCTCGACGATATCGCGAAAACGGACGATACCCCCATACTCGCTGATGATCGGCTCGCTAAAGGGGTCGAAGCTTGCGATCGTCTCCTCGGCGGCGACGATCTGCCCTTGCTTCACGTGGAGCTCGGCGCCGTTGCGGATCTCGACGCGTTGCTCCTGGGCGATCAGGTAGAGCCGTTTCTTCTCAACGATCGCGTAGGCGTTATCCTCGGCGCGGATCTCCTCCTTGCCGTGTTTCAACACCGCTTGCCCCTTCACGACCTTCTCGTCCGGTTCTACAAGCAGCGTGTCTTTCGCCGTGTACCCGTGCTCCGAGATCACGCGTGAGGCGTAGAGAAACCCTTTACGCGTAAAGAGCGTTGTCTTGTCGGGAAGCTGAACCGTGCTCCCCTCGATCCGTCGAATGTAGGCCGGATACTTGAGGTAGGTGCGATTTTCTTCGCTCGTC
>JAKSBQ010000075.1 GCA_022361075.1 Opitutales bacterium
GTCCATACAAAATCCTGCATCTGACGAACATTTATGCCGCCTACATTGATTTTTTCGACTTCACTGTCGTTCAAATTCTTTTTTAAGCTGTCATCCAACTCCGGCGTTTCATATTGTGCTAGATCATCAGTAAGTCCACTATTCATTGACATGAATATCAAGCCGAGCAACAATACAATAAAAAGTGCCGCAATTATCAATATAAGTTTCTTCGCCATATATTAAATCAGCCTCGCCAAAGGCGATACCTTTAATTAAGATAGTAAATCTTGCGTCAGCTTTAAATTAAGGTCGCGTTAGCGACACCTTAACTTTTCACTTTTAACTCTTAGTTTTTCACTTGGTATGATTTTTTTCAAAAAATTATACCATATATCTTTCCATAGCCTTTTCGGTCAATTCTTTTTCTTTAAGCATGTACCGGATAAGCTCGCCTACTGCTCCGCGGCCGCCTTTTCTATGGGTGATATAGTCTGTATATTTTCGCAACTCATCCACACCATCAGCTACTGTAGCAGCAAAGCCGACACGTCTTATTACCGGCAGGTCAAATACATCGTCGCCGATATAAGCTATTTCCTCGGGAGCCAGCCCGGAATCAGCTAGTAACTGCTCAAACACCGGCAGCTTTTTGATAGCTCCCTGGTAGATATAATCAACCTCAAGTGCTTCCATGCGTATCTGAACCGCTTTACATTCTCTACCGGTGATAATTGCGGATTTGAGCCCCTGACGGCCCCAGATTCTTAGCCAACCGCCGTCATGTACGTGAAAGCGTTTACTTTCGGTACCGTCGTGATGTATGATTATGCCGCCGTCAGTCAATACGCCGTCAACATCCATACACAGCATTTTTATATTATCTAATTTATTAGCCATGTTTTACCATTTTTTATAGTGTGCTAACTTCTGCGTTAGCTTTAAATTAAGTCCGCCAAAGGCGGAACATTAACTATTAGTTTATCACTTAATAACATCTATTCCGCACATGTACGGTTTCAATGCCTCAGGAACGGTAATTGTTCCATTTTCATTCTGATACATTTCAATCAACGCGATCAGAATTCGCGGCGAAGCAACTACGGTGTTGTTTAGCGTATGACAGAATTGTACTTTACCTTCCTCGTCACGATACCTCAGGTTCAGCCTGCGAGCCTGAAATTCATGCAAGTTGCTTGCCGAGTGTGTTTCGCAGAACGCGTTTCTGCTAGGCATCCAGGTTTCGATATCGTACATGCGATACTTCGCCATGCCCATATCTCCGCTGCATATTTCCAGAACGCGGTAGGGCAGTTCCAGCTTCTGCATAACCTCTTCAGAATTTGCAACAATAGTCTGCAGCCATTTCTCAGATTCTTCCGCCTGATTTTTGCAGATAATTACCTGCTCGACCTTTTCAA
>JAKSBQ010000047.1 GCA_022361075.1 Opitutales bacterium
CGGTAGGAGATCAGCCTCTGGCAGCACATTGGCTTGATCACGCCCTAGACTTGGGAATGCAAAAGGTACGATTCATCCTCAAACAACCCGATGATATTTTCGAGCAATGGGTTAAAGATGCCAGCATCTGGCCAATGGAGTTATCCACTGATGACGGGGCTGAGTTCATCACAAATGCGAACATATACATGAACCGCCCGCCTTTTCACAACAATGGATTGATTGCCGGCAATTCTGGAAATTTTTGGGGTCTCATGAAAAATCGAAAACAATGGGAAATGGCATGGATCGAACGTATTCATCCCAAGGATCGCATTGGTGAGGGGGTGAAAATCGGAAAGAACGTATTCATCTCGAACAGTGCAAAAGTAGGAGATCATGTGACCATTGGAGATAATGTTGTCATAGGCGATCAATGCTACATCGGTGATCACGCTGTATTGGCAACAGATTCGAGTATTTGGAATTCCCGTTTAGACCCAAATACCTATCTGGGAAGAGGAACCAGACTCAATAACCATTGGCTAACTTCCTCCGACCTTATTAACATTCCGAAGCAGTTAATCCATCGATCACTCGATCCGTTAATAGCCGGAATAGCTGGATGAGTAAAAGGGGTGCAGTTCGCACCCCTTTTTCATGTACGGATATCCAGTAAAAGGTTCCGTATGTTGGGTATTTTTTACTGGAATTCTACTCTGATGGATTATCTGATAATTTCTTAATTATTTTATAATTAACAACTTATAGAATAAAACAACGTTGGCATGCTCTAAGCAATAGTAAGGGCATGAAATCGACATGCAAAAAGGCAGAATTCGTAAGATCTGTTCCATCATTCAAATCGCTTGGTCTAATTGCCACTTTATTACTGAGTACGATTGTTAGCCAACTCTTTGCTTATGAATTGGATTGGACCGAAGTCGATTGGTTGGAAGGAGATGAAGCCGTCCAACAACAAACATTTTACAATGTTGATGGGTCTACGATTGATACAAGCATCTCATTAGTCATAAGCGGCTCTGATTCGTTTGGTAGTAATACCACCATATCGAATAGAAACTTACGACTGGGTGCGAACTACAGGGATGTAAACCGATCTTTAAACTACATTGATGTGGAGATCATCTTCTCAAGTGCTGTTACAAATGTATCACTAAGTTTAAACGACATCGATAAAGGCGGCAGTGGTACAAGAGGTTACTGGGAAGATATAATCGAAAATATTCGGGCCAGTAATGAGAACACTCCCGTAGAGATCAGAGAAGCCAATCCAGGTAGCCAATTGATCATCGATATGGAATCCGATGCTGGCGATGTCCTATATCGTGGATCAAGGAGCGATCAATTTACCGACCAATCAAGATTGTATCTGGCATGGGAAGACCCATTGGATCGCTTATCATTTCGTTATTCCGGTGGTGAAAACACATATAGTAATCCCAGTTATCAAGTTGTGGGTATGTCAGGCATCAAATTTGAATATTCACCTGTTCCCGAACCCGGAACCATGCTTGCAGGAGGCATGGGGCTACTGGTCATACTTTATTCATTTATTCGTACTAAACTTAAAAATCGTAACTCTATTTCGTCATGAAAAATCAATCTACTCATCACCATACCCAAACCCAAGATGAAGAATTTTTATCTTTAGCAAAATCACACACAACCCTCTCGCTCTTCGATTTGCCCTTTGATTCGGTCACTCTTGATGACTGTGTGAAGCTCGCTCACAAAGCGTTACAATCAAAAGGCTATCAAAAGTGGGTAACTCCAAATTTGGACATTGTCATGAAGGCCCATCATGACCCTAAACTAAGAAAGTTTATTCACCAGGCAGATCTAGTTTTAGCTGATGGAAAACCCATTTGCTGGATGTCTAAAATTCTCGGAAACCCTTTGCCAGAAAGAGTTGCTGGATCCGACCTGACTCC
>JAKSBQ010000297.1 GCA_022361075.1 Opitutales bacterium
CCTCCGGAACGTTTTCATCCAACCACTCGATCAACTCTTCTGACCGTTTAGCACCTTCATGACCCATCGCGAGACTCATTACAGTGTCAGGAATCCAAAATGAAGCCTGGAGTACGATGAGAAAAGCTGTACCGATCCAAACCAACTTCTCACTTCTGATGTTTTCTAAAAAATAACCAGCACCGATCCAAACCAATGGGAAGATCGGGATAAGAAACCTCACGTTTCCACCTCCTCCAACTCCACCAGCACTTCCAAAATAGTAACAAGAATACACCAACACCGCACTCAGGCTGATCATTAAAAACGAAAGGCCGGCTAATCGCTGCTTCGGATTAATAGTCATTGCCGTCAGCCCCAGAAGTCCCGGAACAAAAAACAAACCAACGCCCTTGGTCATCAGCCCTTCAAAATACTTAGCCCAATTCTTCGGAAGATAACCCAAACTAAGACTCTGCTCACCAGTCAGCGAATAAGCCGTTTTGAGTGCAGATCCAAAATTCACGTGATTGAAGATCAACAGCATTATCACCGGCACGAACGCCCCCAATCCCACTAAAAGGCCACTCCGTCTCCGCTCGGGTCTCAGGATCATCGTACCAATCAGAAATACTCCGATCCCCAACCCAGCACTCACTTCCGCATATCGAATACTCGGGAGCGAACCCAATATCAAACCCGCCAGAAACCCCAGCCACCAATGACCCTTCTCTACCCACAAAACAAACAAGTACATCCCCAACACCAGTGTCAAAACCGCCGCTGTGTGAGAGAAATACATGAGTGTAAAGGAGTTGAAGGTGGGGTTGATCGCAAAAAGAAATGCGATCACAAGCGATAACGGTTTAGAAACAAATTTTCGGCTTAGTAAATAGACCATCCAGACCGTTGCTGTCGCGAAAAGGGGATTCACAACAAACGCAGCATGCACTCCGAACAATTTCCAGACCATGGCCAGCAGGAGCGGAAATCCATAAGGATATCGACTCATGAACTTTCCCTCTTCAATTTCGATCCAGTGAGCGGCAAAATATTGCACTGGCGACCCCGCCTCAAAGCCGAACTTTCCTTCTTCCGCAATCAGCCTCGCCTGTGTAAAATACCCGTCCGCATCCGGACTGGCGTACCCAAACTCTACAAGCGACGAAAGGACTGAGAAATGGAGGGTCATTAAAAGACCCAGAAGAATGATTACCCAATTTCTGGATAATCCGTTTGAAGGAACGCAGGGATGATTCATCAGAATGGGTAACGAAAAATTGAGGAAATGGTTACAGAAAGAGTTTAAATCCAATTCTTAAGAATTCGGGATACTACGACACTATATAGAAATTCTAGCAAAACGCTGAGATCGTTCTACTGAAATCTATACCTTTTATCAACCTTCTCAAACGAACACACGAACGAAATTTCTTGCACTATTTCTCCTAAAAAAAATAGCGCATGATTAATAAGATTTATAACTTAAGCTTATACCCGCACAACCGATTCTCACCTCTATGAAAATCTTTCAGACATTACGGGGAAAAATTTTATTAGGGACTTCAATCACTCTTTTACTGTTCGCCACGCTGAGTGTTATTTCGACGGTCAGCATCAGATCGCTCTTGAGGAGCAATGAATGGGTGGATCACACACATACTGTAATAGAAACAGCCGCCGAGATCTTGGCTGCTGCGATAGACATGGAAACAGGCGGAAGAGGTTATCTACTCGCCGGGAGGGAAGAATTTCTCGAACCCTACAAAAACGGATTCGAAGTATTCAACAAAACCATCGCTGAGCTCAAGCAAACCGTAAACGACAATCCC
>JAKSBQ010000242.1 GCA_022361075.1 Opitutales bacterium
CTACGCTTGATTCCACCCAGGAGGTCCATAGAAAACGCTGCCAGATCACTTCCCCATTTTGTAAAGAAAGCGCCCAGATATCTGCGTTGCGACTCCCGAGATAAACCATGCCATCGTAGATTAGTGGCGAACAAGGTGTATCTGCGTGAATGCTCCGTTCCCATAGGAAATCTCCGTTTTCAGTGCCATAAGCTTTGACCAAACCTTCTTTCGTCGCAACCACCACTATCCCATTGGATATGGCCGGAGTCCCTAAGATCGCACCACCCGTGTCCACTTCCCAAGCTATCGTCTTGCTTCTCGGATCCAACGACCTCAACTTTCCGTCAAACGCCGCGAAAATCAATTGATGATCTGGCACTCGAACTGGGCTCGGTGCGTACCGCTCCCATCCAACTCCCTCGGCCTGACTCTTCCCCGTAGAGAAGCTCCAATCAGAAGCCATTTCCTTAATATCAATGATGTGGAGTACGCCGTTACTTGCAAAAACCGCTATTCGATCTTCATCCAACAGTACCGGACTGGAATCAATGGGACTACCTATTTTAAACATTCCATCCAATTGCCCGGATTCGCCTTTTAAGAAATACAGAATTCCATCGTCCGATCCGAAAACCACTCGATTCGTTAATTCGAGATAAAGCACTTTCCCTCGAATGGATCCCCCTGCCTGAAATGACCAGTCAGGTTCCCTTCTGGGAATATCAATCACTTGTTTATCTTCACGTGGAATCTCATCCGTTCGTTCGAAGACAATAGGAATCTTTTTCTCATAATATTCGAATAAGGCATCAAAGACATCTTCATTCAATTCACCAACGAAGAAACCCGCGCGGAACTGACCTTCACTTGCTTCTTCCAATCGACCCATTGATAAATCGTAGATGTTTGCGGCCGGTATTGTCGTAAAAACCTGTTCTTGATCACCATCTGATACTATGCGTAAATGGACAGAACATCTCTCGCCCCTAACCTCCAGTATTCCCATCCATTTACCCAGCAAATATTCACCGTGTGTGACCTGACAAAATCCATATATGAATAAGATAAGTGTACTATAAAATAATGATCTCATGAAACAGGGTAGAAGGACTGATTTTAGAATAATATCACAACAGCTACAAACTTCTAAAAGCAAAAAATGCCCTCTTACTCATCTTTCAAAACAATCTTCTCTTCCTCCACGCTCTAATCCCAGAAGCTCCAATCATTCATCGCGAAGTGCTACAATCGGATCCAATCTTAGTGAACGAATAACCGGATGTAACATCCCAACAATTGATGCCACGAAGATTAGAGGAATCACAATTGCAAAGGACATCCAATAGGGTGGTATCTGCTCTCCACCAAATTGATCGGCCAATAAATGAATTCCAAAATATCCCAACAGTCCTCCGAACACTATTCCGATAACGGATTCCACTACACCGCGCTTCGTAACAGTGTGGATGATGTGCTTTGCACCTGCTCCGAGTGCTGTCCGTATCCCCAATTCATGAGTGCGTTGCGTCGTCGTGAAAGACACGATCGCATAAAGTCCTATAGTTGAAACCAGAAACGAAGCGATACCAAACGCTGTAAACAGCTTCACTAAAAGATTTGGAAATCGATCGTAGAGAAGGCTGTTTTCCTTGTTGGTCTGAATCTCATTTTTGGCAGGCATATTTGGGTTGATGTCCGACATGGCTCGTCCGAGTTTGCTAGCCAACATGCTGGCATCACCTCTTGCATATGCCACAATGTTCACACCACGAATCAGCGATTGTCGCATGGGACGGTAGATAAACGCGATGTCCTCCATGATCTCTCCCGGAGCAGGCTTAGTCACAACATTGGAGCACATCCCAACAATAGTAGTCCAGTCACTCATTTGCCCTCCGGGTTCCAGGATTCTAATTTGTTTCCCAACCACATTTTGCCCCGGATAAAAGGTCTGAACGAAAGCACTGTTGACGACTGCTACACGCTGAGAGTCTTTTTGATCAAAATCATTCAACAACCTACCATCCATGAGCTGCAGATTATAGGTGGTAAAATACTCGTTGGTAACGCTAATCACACGGGACCGTGGCATATCCTCTTCCCGATCATAGGTTTCACTTGAGATCTCGAATCGTTGAGCTCTGCCATAAAGCCCCATCGTCTCTCCTGAGGTGATACTGACCGACACCGCTCCTTCTTCTTTCATGCGGTTCTGCAAACGATCGTGATATTGGAAAATACTCTCCTCTTCTTCGAAACCTGCGGATCTATTAAACCAAATAACCGCACTCACCAGTTGGTTCATATCGTAAGAGAACTCCCTGTTGAAGCGTCCGGACTGGGTTGTATAATTAAACAACGCAACAATCATCAACGCGGTCGCACTAAGAATCTGAAACACGACCAACACTCTGGAAAAGAACCCTATGCCAGACGCGGACGTTCGTGAACTTGACTGAAGGATCTTATAACTGTCTCGTTTTGCAGCTCTTAAAGCCGGAAGTATTGTCGCGATCAACGAAGCTATCACTGTTGCGGCAACTGCGACCAGGATCGACACCCCATCAATTTTAATCTCCCACCAGTAGGGAGGATCAAATGTATCCAAAATACCCCAGATGTATTTAGTACCCCACGTTGCAAGAAAAAGTCCGCCAATTGTTCCCATTGCGACAAGTAGCAACCCCTCCAGCATCACAAGAGTCATCATATGGCGACGAGAAGCACCAAGCGCATTACGAAGTCCAATTTCGAAACTCTTGCGAGCCGTCTTTGCCATCAGGAGGTTCGAAACATTCGCACAGGTTACGAGCAATACAAGAGCGCCAAATGACAGCAGTACAAACAATAAGGTCTGTAAAAATTCCCCGTGCACGTTTTTCCGAAAGGACATCACTTCCACCCGTGTTTTGTCCTTGTTGGATAACGGAAATTCCACTGCCATGTTCGCTGCGATTCGGTTGATATCAGCCTCAGCCTGCTCGTAAGTCACTCCATCTTTGAGTAAACCAATCACCTGCATGGACAGTCCCGTTCCTCGATCTGCTCGCTGCAACCAATCGAACTCAGTGGCCCACCAAACATCTACATTATTGGGGAACTCAAATGAATCCGGCATCACACCAACAACCCTGGAGGGGACTCCATTGCAGTAAACCCTGGCTTCGAATACTTTTGGATCACGACCAAACTGATCTTCCCAAACATACTCCGAGATTACGATCGACCGATCATTGCCAGCTGTTGCGTCATCGTCATAGAAGGTTCGCCCCAACAACGGGCGCTGTTCGATAAAATTGAAGAAATTCGTGCTGACCGCTGCGGAATTGTAGGTTTTTACAATAGCATTTCCGGCAGGGTAGTTGAATGACGGAGAATCGTTGAAATAGGCCGCGAGTTCAGAAAAACTGCTGTTCCCTTCCCGAATCGCGAGATAATCGTGAATATGAATATTAGTGTTACGATTGTTCCCGTAAGGAACCCAACCAATATGTGCGAGAGAATCCCGTTGGTCTAGATCAATTTTATTCCACAAAATCCCTTTCGTGAAAGCGAACATCGTGATGCTCACACCGAGACCAATCGACATAATGACAACAATCATCGCGCAGGTGCCGGGGAATCTCGCAATGCCTCTCAAAGCGTAATTGAGATCTTTGATTAGTTTCATGGGGATACAAAAACGGGTTTTTTGTATTTTAAATCATAGAAACAAAGACAATCAAAAAAAATAAAAGTTTATAAAAACAATCTTGATTAGTTAGACGTCTTACTACATAGACATCTGACTACATGAAGAAAAAATCACAAAAAGATGCCCTTTTGGGGACATTGGACCTTCTGATCCTAAGGGTCGTTTCTAACGGTCCAATCCATGGCTACGGGATCGCTCGTCGAATCGAACAAGTCAGCGAACAGGTGCTCATGGTCAAGCAGGGCTCACTCTACCCTGCGCTTCATCGATTGGAAAAAAAAGCCTTTATTCAATCCGAATGGCAGTCAGGTGAAGGCTCCAAACCCATCAAAGTCTACTCACTAACCGAAGACGGTAAAAAGGAACTCGAAGAAGAGATCAGCTATTGGGAAACCGTTTCCAAGGCGATCAACATCGTGCTCCAATTTGCCTAAACATCCAATCATCACAACATGCGCCCATTCAACGAACTCAAAAACTGGATCACTGCTCTCGTCAAAGGAGAGAAAGTCCAAAGTGAAGCTGAACTTGAGATGCAACATCATCTGGAGCTTCTCGAAAAAGAATACATCGAAGAAGGAATGAAGCCCGAAGAGGCCCGTAAAGCGGCTCTTCGAAAATTTGGCAACTGCGAGAGTTTCCACGAAGAATGTCAGGAGAGCTGGGGTGTTAGGCTCTTTAATGACTTGATCGCCGATGTCCGCTTCGCGTGGCGCCAAATGCTCAAAAACAAGACGAGCACCCTAGTTATCATTTCCACCCTGGCCATTTGCATTGGCGCAAACTCAACTGCATCCAATTTGGTCATGAGGCTCGTTACCAATCCATACGAGTACCAGGATGAAAAACGCATCGTGCTTGTTGGAAAAATGTGGGGAAAACACAATCGGACCAACGTCAGCCAGATTGCCATCCCTCACTACCTCTATTTTAAGGAACACGCAGATTGGTTCTCGGAGATCGGATTCGTAGACGACGAGACTGACTACGATCTCGAATTTGGCGACAACCTGCAACGAATCACAATCGATGAAATCACTGGAGAGATCTGGGACATCGTTGGCGTCCGCCCCATACAGGGAAGGACGTTTAGTCAAGCGGAAGTCGATGCGGGCAACGAATCGGTAATCGTCCTTAGTGAATCCCTTTGGGTGAACCTTGGAGGAGTCGAAAATGACATAATCGGAGAAAGCATTTTGCTCAACAACCGCTCCTACGAGATCATCGGAGTGGCTCCATCAAGCTTCTATTTGGGAATAAACCGAAGCCAGGCGTGGATACCCAGAATTTTCAAACCCTGGGAAATCAAAGACGGCCAGCGAAACAATCACTCCTACATGTGCCTGGCAAAGCTTAAACCAGGTGTCAGTCTTGAGCTGGCCCGTCTCAATCTGGAAAATCTCTACAACCAATTTCTCGAGAGATTTCCCGAGGATATTGAAGACCAAAAACGCACAGGAGCCTCATTCGGCGCAGTGGCGATCGAAGAATCTCTTTTTCAGGATCTAAGTCAGATCGAAGTCGCCTTCAAATCTATCCAAATGGTCACCCTGGTCGTTTTGATCATCGGTTGTCTCAATGTTGGCGGCATGCTCATGGTGAAAGGATACACCCGGAGTCACGAGTTAGCCACACGCCGCGCCATGGGTGCTTCAATCGGAAGACTTTCATGCCAGCTCCTGACCGAAGTCATGATTTTGTTTCTCATAGCGGGAGTGCTGAGCCTGCTCGTGCTGAAAGGAGGATTTGCAGCATCAGACTGGCTTCGCCTGAATGAAATTCCCTGGGCATCCGAGTGGCAAATCGATCAGGCCTCGATGTTGAACACTCTCGCCATCGTTTTCGTTTTCGCGATCTTCACCGGCATTTTCCCAATCATCGGATTACTCCGCAAGGATCTTATGGGAAGCATCGCTAGTTCGGGAGGAAAATCAACGGCTTCCAGATCCAAACACCGCATTCACGCTTCTTTCGTAATTCTACAGGTCTCCCTATCTATCATTTTGTTGGTGGTATCAGGTATCTTGGTTCGGAATCTCTATGTAACCTTGCAAAAGGACGTTGGATTCGAGATCGAAGGCAGATTATCAGTCAATGTTCCACAACCCGAATACCGATTTAGAAATGGTAAAGAAGGTTATGTGGAGGATGTTCTACCCTATCAGCAAAATATCCTCGAACAAATCAGATCCGTCCCTGGCGTTATCAGTGCATCAGCTGCAAACCGAGCACCTATTTCCACAAGTAACATGGGACACAGCAATTTCTCAATGCATCACTATGAATACGCTGAAGGCGAACGTCATGCGAACTGCCTGAGAATCATGACGTTGCCCGGTTATTTTGAAACGGTTGGAACCACTCTGCTCTTGGGTCGAGACTTTGAAGACACCGACACAATGGATACCGAGGGCGTCGTCATCATCAGTCAAAACCTCATGGAACGTTACTACGACGATCTAAATCCAGTCGGAATGAGCATCAGATTCTGGGGTAGCGATCTCAAAATAGTAGGTGTCGCGGAGCAAGTTCAGGACAAGCCCTACTTTATGGAGTTTGAACGATACACACTCTACTTCCCCTTCAAACAGTGGCACGCCATGTCACGACATTCGACTCATTACATGGTGCACGTCGCAGGTAAGCCTGAGCAGTTCATTCCAACCATTGAACGAAAAATCAAGGCGTATGATCCTAAAGCACATCTGGATTCGAGAACTTTCATGGAGAACTTTAAAATCGCTACCTTTGCGCAGGAACTTCCCATGACTGTCACTTTATTTTTCGCAATTGTAGCACTCTTTCTCTGCGGGATCGGTCTCTACGGCCTGGTGAGCTTCATCGTCGCAGAGCGCACCAAGAAGTTTGGTATACGCATGGCATTGGGAGCCAATCGGCGCATCATTCGCAACATCGTCTTCGGCGGCAGCGGCAAACTCATAGCATGGGGCCTTTTCGC
>JAKSBQ010000360.1 GCA_022361075.1 Opitutales bacterium
ACTTCATTCCGCGACTGTCTACTTCAGCTATTAGATCGATTTCGCGTGATTTACCTGTCTCTGGATCAATTATGGATTGGTTGGGTTCAACAAAAAAACCTGCCTCATTCAGGGAGCGAATAATTCTACCTTCCATTAAATATCCTGAACGCGACATACACTCGAGAATTTCAGATTTTTCGATGGGTTCCATTTTCTTTTATCGAACGTCAAGTGGAGGAATTTCGAGAAGCGGAGCTTCACGAAATTTCTTCACACGCCTTGTTCGCGGTTGATGGCTTAGATTCGTAAACTAGAAAGCTTTGGTCTTTGTGTTTCCTATTCTTTTCTCTTCTTTGGTCTTCAGCTTTGAGAAACCCCAATACGTCATTCCCCAGCTTGCTTTGCTTATCAATCTCACGAACTAAGATCGAACCGATTGATAGCATCCGTTGTATTTGGTGTGGCGTAAAATTCTGCCGAGTGTAGTTACATATACGACAACCTGGTAGTAAATTTTGAATATCGTCGCTGCCTCCAAGAGAAAATGGAATAATATGCTCAATCCAAATTTCAGATAGCTCCTTAAACTTGTATCCGCAACTGTAACAATGCCCATCTGTCTTGTAGGAAACTTCTTTTCTCGTTTTGGCCGTGAATGGCTTCCTTGATCGTGGCTTTCTGTAACCCGTAATTAAATCTTCACCATTTTTTCTTTTCCAAACATTAGGATTATATGGTGAACTGCCCCATGCGCTTCCAAAAGGGGTATAGATCGCGGACGTATTTCTTTCTTTCTCAAAGAGTTCAATAAGCGGCATCTTTCCTTTAACATCTTCAACTCTTCCGGACTCCATGTCCTCCAGTAGAGTCTCAACAATTTCAGTTACAAGGTATTCTTCTGATTCTTTGAACGTGTGCCAACTCATGGGTCAATTTTTTTGCGAACGTCAAGGTGAGGGACAAGAGAAGCGGAGCTTCTCGCAGTTCCTCTCCGCCGTCTTGTTAAGGGTATTTTGCTTTTATTTTTTGGTGTAAATCATGAATGCTTTGAGCCTCAATAGAAAGAATCTCATCATTACTCCAAGGTTTTAGTTTATATCTTTTGACAGCACTTTGAGTGCTCCCTCCCAAATAAATCTGCCAATCTATTTCCTCTGGACCACCACTGTCTGTAGAAAGGTGAATATATTTTAGATGTGGCCAGTGTTTTACTGCTATCTTTATGACTTTCAGTGCCAAAGCTGGGTTTATCTTATCACCGAGCCAAATCGCTTGATGATCTCTAAAACTTACTGATTCATTAAGTTCGTATTCATCCTGATAAACACTCGCTCGAATTCCACTTTGATCAAGAATGTCTACAAGTTCATTTGCACCATTGATCGGTGAAATACTAACATCAAGCAGCAAAGAATCTTCAATTCTTTCAACGATTTCGAGATCTTCACTTTCAGACTTTAAACTTTCTAATTTTTCTTGGATTACATTTATTTGTTTAGAATGTAAGTTAGTCGTGATGATTCCTTCACTATAGGCATTCTGATCCTTTAACCATTCTGCATATTCTTTACCTTCCTGAAGGTTTGGTCTGAAACGAGTGAGCATCAAAATGACAAAAGTGATGATTACTAAATTCGTGATGCTAGAGGATATTATTAAAAAACTTGCACCCCATTCAGGTTGGCTGATTTGAGCGGCCGCAGTTAACATGATGGTTGTCAACAATATCAACATGACGAACCAAGCGGCCATTAGTTGTATAGGAGAGGTAATTCTTTCCGCCTTTAATTGAGGTTGATTCATTCTTTTTTCCTAACGTCGAGGTGCGGAACGAGGCGTTAGCCGAGTTTCCACCACCGTCTTGTTAGACTTCTCTGATAATTGGTTTGTTTCGAGGCTCCTTTTTTACAGGGTTTTCTTTTATCTCTGATTCAAATTGATCAAATATTTCGTTTAAATCGTCTCTAAGTTTTACCCTTTGATGGTAAAGATTCTTAACAGATTCTTTTTCGTTTTTTTGGCGAGCAGACTTCTTTTCCTTTTTGAACATACGCTCAAGTTGTGGCGCATATTTTGCAAATCCTCCGATTCCGTAAGCCAAACAAACGATTCCTATCAGATAGGCGCTAAATCCATCATGGTGAATATTATGAATAGTTATCTCTCCTGAATATATAATTCCTATTCCTAACGGAAATGATATGATGTAAAATGTTAAAAAAAGTGACGTACCACCCCATAGATAGTATCCGATTCCATTCATTATAAATTTTACGAACTTTTTCACTTTCTGTCTAACGTCAAGAGGAGGGATGCTGGGCGCGCGGAGCGTGCTCGGCATTCCTCTCGCTCGTCTTGTTAGAATTTATATTTTCTTCTATTTTCATTTTCAGTTTCCAATATTCGTCGTCACTTGCCCCCTGAAGGACCTTGAGGAGACGATTCTTAAAATCCTTGTTGTTGATCGCCCCTGAACCAGCACATTCAAAAACAAATTCTGCACTTCTGATCATTATTGCTGGAGATGAATCACCTCCTTGTATCGGAGAAGTCCCACGAAAATAGAGATCATTTATATTATTGTCTCCTTGAGGAGCACGACATGCAAAATATGGGGGCGTTCTTCCATCGAAAGATATCTCCCCCGTCTTATCTCTAAATTTTGGGTATCTGACTTGGTAAAGCATGTTGACCCAAAACTCGTAAAGTTCATCTACCCAGGTGATATTATTTATCTCTACTTTTTTTAATTCTTTCTCGTCCCAATACAAAATTATGATTGATTGATCTCCATGTAGAAACAACTCCCAACCATACATCGGCGCAGGACCCCAACTTGAAGGATACTCAAACTGCATCAGAGAGGAACCTAACCCTTTCCGATATGGATATCCCTGCCAGTTCGTAGGCACCAAATGATCGTGAGGGACATCAAGTTCCCTGTCGGAATTACGACCTTGTATGTATTCGAAATCTGGGTGCTTCACTTCGTCGAAATTCCTCGAGCAAGACATTGCAAGAATTGGAAGCAGGATGAGGATTTTTTTCATTTTTTTCTAACGTAGAGCTCTGGAACTTCGAGGGACGCGGAGCGTCACTCGAAGTTTCTAGCAGCGCCTTGATATGCTTTCCTTGATTTTAAGATTATTTCGACTGGTGCTTTCATTACATACTCTAGCCCATCTACAGGGTCTTCTTTCTCCTCAACAACGTTAAATCCCATTGTTTCGGCCAGCTTCAACGATGGGGTATTGTCGGGGCTTATCGTAAGAAAGAATTCCTTCACTCCGTGTTCGCAATTAGCCCATTCCATCATGGCTATCGCACTTTCTTTTGCGTAACCTTTCCTTCTGTAAGCCGGTTCTATGGTATAACCGAGTTCAACGCTGTAACTGGAATAGGTCTCTAGATCAGGATCCGGCGCTTTATGATGAAAACTGATGAATCCTACCATTCTGCAATCCTCTTTGGTTACAATTGCACGATACATCCATGGATGTTGGTGAGGATCAATTTCGATCATTTTGAACCTACGAAGAATCTGAGGATGGCCGAGTAGATGACAATTTTTGGGAATCCGATAATCGACCAACTTCTGAGCTTCTTCTACTTTCTGCTCCGAGAACAGCCGTAGAAAGTCCAGACTCAAAGACCGAAGGATGACTCTATCAGTTTCAATTGGTGGTGCTTCTCTTTGCTGCATATCAGTAGTTATAATGTTCCTGCAGGAGCAAATAACAGGGATGCAATCGAGGGATTGAGGTTCATGAATATGCATTCTGTGGAGATTCTCATATGTGGCAATGATATATTGTAAGAGTCTGAATAAGAGTTGCTTGTGTGATATTAGAGAGGTATTGAAAATCGATTATTTCATCAGGAAATTTAGCATTTTCCATGATTATGATTTCCGAAAAAATGCTCTTAGATACGAAGTTTGCAGGAGTTAGGAAGAATTTTTCAAAAAAAAGGTCCAATTTTTAAGTCATGAATGTGCATAATTGAACACGCAGATCTACACGCTTGTGATGAGGATGCCGGGTGTAAGGGTGGTGAGTCCTTTGGATGCGTTGTAGGGTGGAAGAATCTAGAATTTGGCATGGGAGAGAATGCTAAATGGATCGCATGCTGAGAGGCAGCTGAAATTTAACCGCGAATGGATGGAATGAAGCGAATTGCAGCGCGGTTCGTGTAAGAAGAAAATGGTACCCGGAGAGGGTCTCGAACCCTCACTCCCTTGCGAGAATTGGATTTTGAATCCAACGCGTCTACCAATTCCGCCATCCGGGCACTGTGTTGGAAACTTCCGACAAAAACGGAAAATCGAGGGGAATGCAAGTGCAGAAGGGAATAATTATAGGAGAAGACGGAATTTGGAAGATGGAACGGTGAATTGAGTGTGAACGTGTTGAGGGACAGTTGAAATTTGACCGCGAATTCCGTCAGTTCGAGGGATTGCTTAAGGGCAGGTTCGGATCGGTCGCTATTTAAATTATGCCAATGTGTCCAACAGGGTGCCTTGGGTTTCGTCCATCACTTTGAAGACCTTGGCGTTGGCCTCGAAGGTGTAGGTGGCTCCCATCATCTTGACAAACGAGTCCACCGAGACGTCACCGCCTGCGATTTTGATCGCGGCGTCGTTGAGATCCGCCTTGGCGTTTTTCATGCCTTTGAGCGGTATCTCAATGGAGTGCGCATGACTGCGCGTGGTGGGGGAGTGCCCCTGTCCAACTGGTGAAATCATAATTTTTGCCTGATGCCTTACAATCGTCCTGATGAGGTTTCGCTGAACGGATTTTTACGGAAAACTGACAAATTCGGTCGGCTTTCATGAAGGATTTACAGGAATCGGAGGAGATCTGGGGAAATTTGAATCAGGAAAGCAGAATCTGGAATTCAGCATTTGGAACCGTAGTGAGGTGGGTCTTTTTACGTGAAAAATTGTATTTGGATCGGATGGAAAACGCTTGTCGCTCAGGTTTTGAAGCGTATGTTTGTGGGTTTCTTTTTTGGTTTTGATGAGTGAATCTGAAACGAAGACGAATACTGCGGAAAACGAAGTCTGGGGAGTTGCGGACTCGGAGGAATTTTACGGAATCAATCGTTGGGGACAGGAGTATTTTTCGATCGACGATAATGGAAATCTGTTGGTTCACCCGGCAGCGGATGAGCGATCGATTCGTGTAGTGGATTTGCTTAGTGAGAGCAAGGCTCCGGTGTTGATCAGGTTTCACGATACTTTGAAAGCACAGGCGTTTCGGTTGAAAGAGGCGTTTGCGAAGGCAATCAGGGAAGAAAATTATGAAGGAAACTACCACGCAGCTTTTCCGCTAAAGGTGAATCCCTACAAAGAGGTGCTGCGTACGTTGTTCAGCGATTGGGACGAAGATGACCGTCCGATGAGCATGGAGGTGGGCAGTAAACCGGAGCTTTTGATTGCGCTGGGGCTTCACCGAGGGGGGCGGTTTTTGATCTGTAACGGCTTCAAGGATCGCGGCTACATTGATCTCGCGATTAGGGCTTCGATGCTTGGTAAGAAGGTGTTCATCGTGATCGAGCGCTTGTCAGAGTTGGAGATTATTCTGGAGCAGGCGAAGGTGCACGATCATATGCCGCTGCTGGGAGTCCGAGTAAAGCTCTACAGCTATGGCGAAGGGAAATGGGCTTCTTCTTCCGGGGAAAATTCGAAGTTTGGACTGAACACCATGGAGGTGGTGAAGCTCTGCAACAGCTTACAAGAGGCCGGGAGAG
>JAKSBQ010000068.1 GCA_022361075.1 Opitutales bacterium
CTTCGATTCTACTGCTGTGGTCCGACGGTTTACGGTCCTGCACATATTGGTAACTTCAGAACTTTCTTAATTCAGGACGTCTTTCGGAGAACGGTTGAAGCCACAGGGCTGAAGACCAAGCATGTTCGGAACATTACGGATATTGATGATAAAACTATCCGCCACTCACAAGAACAGGGTAAAGGTCTGGTCGAATTCACGACCTATTGGAAAGAGTATTTTGAGAAGGACTGTGAAAAACTCAACGTCCTCACACCCCACGTTGTACCATCTGCTCTAAAGCACATTCCTGAGCAGATTGAACTAATCCAATCACTTGTGGAACGAGGATTAGCCTACCAGGCCTCTGATCAATCAGTCTATTTTCGAATCAAAGCCTTTCCCCGCTACGGTAAATTGTCGGGACTGAAAATGGAAGATCAGTTGGAGAATGCCGATGGTCGTCTCAACACTTCCGACGAATACAGCAAGGAAGCATTTGCTGATTTTGCGCTCTGGAAAGCGTGGAAACCTGAAGATGGTCCTAACAAGTGGAATAGCCCATGGGGTCCCGGCCGCCCAGGCTGGCACATCGAGTGTAGTGCCATGAGCATGAAGTATTTAGGCCACTCATTCGACCTTCACTCAGGCGGCGTTGACCTGATATTTCCACATCACGAGAATGAAATTGCGCAGAGTGAAGGATCCACGGATAAGCAGTTCGTCCGGCACTGGTTTCACGTTGCACACCTTCGTGTGGATGGATCGAAGATGAGTAAATCACTCGGAAACCTTTACACACTCGAAGATATTGAGGGCAAAGGCTACAGAGCTGAGGAACTCCGCTATGTGCTCGTATCGGGTCACTACCGTCAACCTTTGAACTTCACCTTTGACAGTTTGAACGCAGCGCGAAGCGCATTGACCAAACTCCAAAAATTCAAGGAGAAGATCGGAGCCAAAATCAAACTTCATAAAAATCCAGAACTAGGGGCATTTGAACCGGTTCTCGAAGCGTTAACTGATGATCTCAATGTTTCTAAAGCACTTGGAAAACTGTTCTCCATCATTCAGGAGTTGGACAAACTGGAAAAGGCAAAACTGGCCACACACAAACAAGGCTTCGAGCAGATCATGTATGCACTTGGTCTCAAGTTCGACACTAAGCTGGAGGAAGAAGCAGTAGAGGTTCCGGAAGCAATCCAAAAGCTAGCTCAAGCACGCTGGGAAGCTAAACGAGCCAAAGACTGGGAGGAAGCTGATCGCCTAAGAGGTGAACTTCAGAACCAAGGCTGGGCTGTCAAAGACTCAAAGGACGGATTCGTCGTATCCAAATTGTAACACGCGTATGAAATGGGTCGCTATCGGATTGATTCGGCTCTACCAGCTGTTTCTTTCACCTCTGAAAGTTTTCTTCGGAGCGACCGGCACCTGCCGGTTTCAACCAACATGTTCTCAATATGCAAAAGAGGCCCTTGAGATCCACGGGTTTCTGAAAGGCTCATGGCTAGCCATTAAACGCATCAGCAAGTGCCACCCGTGGGGTCCTTTTGGCTATGATCCCGTTCCGCTGAAGAAGGATTGTTGTGAAAACGAAAGAACCCGGTGAATTACCCCTAACACCGGGCCCTTTTATCGTATTACCCCTAAACGTCTTAATTTGCTATCTGACACAAATTGAAAACCTACTACGCCATGAGTAACAGCATCAGTGATGCCAATTTCTGAAGTTGGCACTTTTTGATCAATTTACATCAGTTCAGAACGTTTTTGGGCAGTTTGAGCGGTTTGACTCATTTCAAGTTCCTCAAGTAGTGCCACCAACCCGCAAAGATCCAATTCGGGTTCAGAGGGAATTTCGACATCAAGCTCCCAATCAAGTCGAGTCAGTTTGAGGTTTGTTCTCAAACGTTCTCCACTCTCCGCCACCAATGTTTGAAAACGAGGAGGTTTGATGTAGTTCGCCTTCTGAATGATCGTCTCAAGATCCCCATGTTCCTGCAACCACTTTGCAGCGGTTTTCGGACCGACTCCCTGGAGGCCCGGGATGTTGTCGGCATTGTCCCCTACTAAAGCCAGATACTCGGCGATTTGCTCAGGATTCACTCCAAATTTTTCGAAAACACCATCATTTTTGAGCACACGCCAACCAATCCTCGGATTTGCGGTTGGAGCCGGTAACAGCTGAGAAACGAATGGAGTAGTGAGGCATTGCGCCAGATCCTTATCCGCACTCACGATCATCACCGGGTTCGATTCACCCGCTTTCTGGCGACTGTAAGAGCCAATGAGATCATCCGCTTCCACCCCATCTGCAGCGATTACCGAGATCCCCATCAGTTCGGTCAAACGAATGATGAAAGGAACTTGTTGAGTAAGTTCTGGAGGTGTCTCTTTTCGATTCTGCTTATACTCTGGCAACAGTTCGCTTCTTTCATCCGCACCACGATCAAGAAATACGATTAACTTGTCACAATCTTTTCGGTCTTGAAGGTACCAAAGAGTTTTTACCCATCCGTGAATCGCATTGGTAGGCAGGCCGTCTGAGCGCGTGAGCTCCCGGATTCCGTAAAAACTTCTAAAAATCAAATTGTAGCCGTCGATCAAATATTCCATCGTCGCCTACTCTATTTGGGATTTCTGCAGATGCAACGGGGAAAGATCTTCAAACTTTCCGCCTTCGACGACGATATACAAAATATCCAAAAGCGAAGCCTCCTAAAATGGCCGCATAGGTCGATGGCTCGGGGATCGCAGTGGTGATCAATAGCATGTCATTGTTAGGAAAAATCGAATTCAGATAAAAATCCCCGCTGTTATCAAAATAATCCATCTGGATCGGAGTGCCGCTCAAGCTCACATTGTCAAAACTCCCTGACAGCGTTCGATCTGTAAAATCGATTACCACTCCCTGAACCTGGCCATTGCTTCCAAATACCGTCAGACTGCCCGTTCCATAATAGGTGTTTCCACCCAACTCATAGGAGTAATTGAAATTCGAAAAAGATGAAATCTGGCCATCCAACCCCAAATCACCCCACATGGAGTATCCCGAACTGATCGAAAAAGACTGATCACTAATCTGGGTAGACCAGGAAGCATCGGAATTTACCATAATCGGGATTATCCCCCAGCAATTCGCTACTAAGTAAAACAGCAGCACAAAGCTCACTAAAAAGCGCCTCACCATCGAATGTAAAAATAGCGTAAACTCTCAGATTATCAACAATTTTGTGAATAACCTGTGAATAACTCGATTTAGTGATGCTATTCGATGACACTAAAAGGCATTTTTTCTCATAGAATTCCTACTTCAAAACCCCGTTTTCGAGGTCAACTTCAACCCATTCTTCCTTTTCGTAATCAAAGAGGAAGGGGAAAACGTCAGAGGAGGTGTAAACCCAATCCGTCAATTGATGCCACATCCAGAACTCCCGCTCCTGGATCGGAATGACTTCAATCCACTCCAACTGTTCATGATAAATCCAGGGATAATGCGCATCGCTATACCAACCAAACCACCCCAAATACTTCCATCCGTCCTCCTCCTTCTCGGGATTAGAGAAGGGCGACCGAACGAACTCACCTTGCCCAGGGAGTTCAAAAAAAACAGGTTCTTCCTCATCGAAACCACCTTGAGAGAGACTCATCGGCTCCAAGATCGCATCGATTGCAACCACGGGATCAAACCGCAATCGATACTCTTGATCCGAAAGAATCGACTCGATCTGTTGTTCCAGGGTCAAAACCGACAATTCCTCCACTTCCACATCGTTCGGACGTCGTTTGAAGAAGCTTCGAATCAAAAAAGCCGCGTCCTCAGCTCCCTGAACGTCGGGAAGGTTGTAGATGTAGTCATTCAGTCCGACTTTGTCGTTGCGCAGAAAAGCACCGGTAAACACTTCTAACGAACTGGCAACCAGCATTCGTGACGAGGCCTGAAGCAACTGTTGTTGAGTCGGTTCCTGATCGTATCGATTCACGAACAGCTGGCGGAACATGCTCCGCCGATTCAAGTCACTCGCGACGAGCTCTTGCACGGGGTCATAGCTATTTAGATATTTTGGAGAATTATAAAGATACGCGATGGTCTGATTCAGAGACTCGTTGGATACGCCGCTATCGGTCGGCAACGGGGTCGATTCGCCGAAACGTATGGTGAGTGTGTAACTTCCTCGAGTGCCTGCCCATCCGGCGACCGCAATGTAGTAGTTTCCCGGTTTCAGAACACGTTGGATCGCAAAGTTGAAGAAATCACCCGAATTGTCGTCAAATTCAAGAACGGTTCGTCCGGAGTTGTAAAGTGTGCCAGTCGGGTCGAAGGGCCCCGTTGTCGACACGGTTACCAGTGTTTCATTGGTCACCACAAACTGGAACATATCCACATCTCCAAGTGACTCCAAGACTCCGGTAAACGATGGCGCAGCCTGATCCAGCAAAAGTGCTTCATTAAAAGTATCTCCCACATCGTCTTCTCCTGTTGAGGGAATCTCATTTTCCGCGGTCGATAGGTCGATCCCCTGCAAGGAGGCAGAAAACTCAAGCGGAGTTGGCCAATCACCGATCACCGAATGGTAGGCGTTTTGGCTGTGCCTCATATTCTGGAACTCGGCGCTGGAATAAAGAGATTCTACAAACTGCACCTTATTCCACTCACCAAAATCTAATTTCTCAAGATTACGATTCATTTCCGAACCCGTTGGACCTCGCATGAAAAGGTCCAGATAGACTTGGGTGACGAAGTCTCTGTTACTGCTCAAAGGGTCAAAAACCATTGGTTCATCAGGCGCGGGAGGAACCGCATAGAATTGAGCAATCGCTGGGTTGGAAAGATTTCCGTCATTGTCAATCGCGATCACGGACGCCTCAAACACGCCCGGACTTTGAATCGTGTAAAAAGACGAAGAGTAAGGATAGGATGTGTCCGGTTCACCCAGCGGCACCCCATCAATAGAAAATGACACTGAAGCAATATTCCCATCAGGATCATGTACCTCAGCCTGAACAAAAATTCCATGACCCACTTCGTACACTTGTTCATGAGTAGGCGAAGTAATGGAGACATTTGGTCTGATAATCTCGGGATCAACCACTTGCACATCCACGATCGAGCGCTGCGATTGATTCCCATGATTATCAACTGCAATTGTGGAGAGCTCGTAATGACCGGCACTTGGAAAGGTGAAATTTCGCTCAAACGGAAAGCTCGTATCGCCTTCAGATGGCGTATCTTCATTGCCATCAGCAATCAGCTGTCGGTTCTGGTAAAACCGTACTTCCGCAATCGCGCCATCCGAATCATTTGCTTGCGCGACCAACCTCACCGTATCGCCGGTTTCAAACCTTTCATTTGGGGCTGGTTCCGTCAGAATCACGGTGGGACGACTGCCCGACCGCGCACTCACAAGGACCATTGCAGCCATACTTATTCCTTGCCTGCCGGAGTCATTTGTCGCAACCGCCTTGAAGTGAATAGTGCCAGTGCTCTGAAACGTGTAGTTGAGTTCAAACTTTCCATCAATCATCTGTCCGGCTCCAATACTCACATCGTTGGCGAAGAATTCCACTCCTGTGATGAGTCCGGTTTGGTCTCCTGCAACCGCTTTGAGTGTCACCGTTTCTCCCGGATAATACGTGTCACCCGCATAGGGAGCTACCAAAGAAACAACCGGAGGCGATCCCGCATCTACGTGAACCGTAATCGCGTCTGACTGGTGGCTTGCACTCGTAACAGAATCGATGACCCTCGCCTGCACGAAATAGCTTCCTGTTTGCGTGGGTGTCCAATCTTCTGAGAAAGGTGAATCAGTGTCTGTCGCAATCACATTTCCGTTTACAAGAAATTCCACTTCCTGAACTCTCTCGAGCGCTCCACCTTGTCCCGCCGCCAAAGCAACTAGTGTAATTTGTTTCCCCTGAACAAACCTCGATCCATTGGCCGGCATGATCAGTTCAGCGTGAGGGCGGTCATCAGTCGCCGTCACCTTTACTTCATTGGACGCCACCTTATTTCCACGATTATCGGTCGCAATCGCAACCAGTGAGTAAGGCCCAGGTCTCTTAGGGATCCAGTCAAATCGAAATGGAAAAACAACGTCCATCCCTTCCGTTCTGTTGATTCGAATACCGTCCACAAACATATCCACACCCCTGACCACCGAATCGTTGTGTGTGGAGACATCGACGTTGATCGCCCTGTTTACCCCTGCCTGTACGGATTGACCATCGGTTGGGTCCAAAATGGTGACCGAGGTTCTATCAATATTATTGCTCGCAGACACTTGGATCGTGATGGGAGTTGAAAAACTCTGATTTGAATTTCCGTGGCTTGCCCAGGCTCTAACCTCCCAGACACCTATCGACGATGGTTCCCAAAGAAAGCTGTAGGGATAGTGCATATCGATCGACCCGGGAACAGCGGAGTAGTCAGTGCTCCCTTGAGCTCGGTACTGAAAACCGACTTCATCCACGACTCTATCGCCAAAAATCGCGTCTGCACTCAAAAAAATCTTACTTCCCAGAGGAACCAATTCATTATCTGCCGGGCCCGTCATACCAATACCGAAGACTGTAATCGAACGCGTCACCTGATCCAACGGCTCTCCATCGGTTCCATAAGTAGTCACCTCGTAAGTTCTGGATCCCGGAACAGTGAAGGTTGCAGAGAAACTATCAGAGGTTGTGCCTTTCTGATCCACTACTACTCCATCAATCGCGAACGTGGCGATATTGAACTCCCCATCCGGAGGTAAACGATCAGTTGAAATGTAGTGGATCGATACAGGAACCCCAACATTCGCGCTCTCTACCACATCCACAAAAAGCTCTGCCCAAACAGCGAATGGGCCGGTCGCAATGCCAATCAAAGCAGTGAGGAACAAACAAAAGTGTTTCTTAAAATTGAACATCGGTTTCATCCTTTTGACTGCTACTGGTTCGAACTTGCTCGATTCACTCCACCACCGGGGGTGACGACTGTTGGATTTTGAAACATCGAATTCGGTTCAATATTCGGAAATTCTTGCTTGATCGGACTTCCACCTGGGCCAATTAGATTCGCAGTCACGAAGATGAGCAAGTTTCGCTTTTTAGAAACTTCGCCCTCAGAGCGAAATAATCTCCCAAGATACGGAATGTCTCCCAACAACGGAACCTTATCATTAACTGCCTTTATCTCCTCTCGTGTCAGCCCGCCGATCACCACAGTCGCACCGTCATAGATAGTCACCTCAGTTTTAACAGACCTAGTGGAGAAAATGGGTTGATAAAACCCTGAAGGGACGGTCGCCGTAAGCTCTCCTGAAATCGCCACGGAGGGTCCCCCGTATTCCACGAAACCCTCAAACTCGGTTACTTGCGGCTCAAGCAGCAAGCTAATGTTGTCGTTGTCCTCTACGGTCGGAGTTACCTCCATTTCAACGCCCACATTTCTCACCACGAAGTCTTGTGGGGTACCCGAAGTAATAGCCACCGCACCTCCGGTTCCGTTGCTCGAAGTTGTCGCAACCTCTTCGGATACTTGGGCCTCCATGTCCCCGTAGCTCTCAGGATACCGCAATTCCTGGGCCACTGTGATACTAGCAGTTTTCCCAGACAAAACGGTCAGTCTCGGTGCACTCATCAAGTCGCTTCCTTCCTTTCGAGAAAGCGCACGAATAACCACACCAACCTCTGTCTCTCCGAGTATGCCAACCGTTTCAAGCACTCCTCCCGACAACGCCCTCGCAAAATCGAGGCCCTGAGGCACCGTTGGAGCCTGAAACGGAGTCGAAAGTTGGCCCCCCACAATTTGCGGCGAAGTGATCTGAATACCCTGAGAGAACTGGTTGAGCGAAAACGCTTCTGCTAAACTACGGTTAACTCTGCTGGAGCTTCCGGTTGTGTCATATTCCTGGACTTGGGCGCCAGTAGCATCCAGAACAGGATTTCCGTTTGAATCGAAAATCGGTTTTCCACCGGATCGCACCGTCCAATCGAAACCGAGCTCTTCAAGGTCTTCCTGCTGAACTTCGAGAAATTTCGCCTCGATCTCAACCTGCCGGGTCTTCTCATAACGTCGTAAAATGTTTCGCATGCGCTCAAGGTTTCGAGAAGATTGCGTAACGATTAACTGTGTCCCGTCAAACGCCAGGCTCGCCCCTCTGATTCCCGCAAACTCCACGCCCGCTCTTTGAAAGAACCCCTTAATCAAACTTTCTTCTTCGCTCGCGCCCACTTTTTCCTCAACTGGATCGGCTACTTCAAAGGGATTATCGGAAAATAACTCTGCAGGTTCTTTTCCAGAACCTCCAGTCAACCGAATAACTGTTGCTCGAGAAAGTGGAAAAAATTCTGTGAGCAGGTTTGCAGAACCCTCTGGTCCATCAGATGGTTGAACGAGAATCGCTTCATCAACGATGTCGTACTGAAAATTCACTTGTTGAGTGACGAACTGAAGGATTTTTTCCAGAGACAGATTCCGCAGACTGATATTCACTTTTGGATTCTCTCTCGTGTTCGAGTCGAACAGAGGCACTATATTTACTCCTTTTTGAGCCGGATCGACTTCAGGATCAAAATCAACCGATAACTCTGAAAGAGTCTCTATCACCGCGGTGAGTTCTAGGTTCGAGAAACTAACTCTGGGAATTTTAATACTTCGGATCTTATCAATTAACGGATTTCCATCTGCCTCTCCGTCTAGACCAGCAGAGTCGGGCATAAAAATCCTTGGACGCTGCCAAGATCGATTCACTTCGTTGAGCATCTCCTCACGTGTCTTCACACGGTTTAGGTAAGCGCCTTCGTTGTATAATCGAAGTATCTCAAGCTGGTACGCTTTGGCCTCAACATTTTCAGGATCCGTTTTTTCTAACTCTCTGAAAGAATGCAGAGCTCCTTCATAATCGCCTCCATGAAATTGCTCTTTTCCCTGTTCCAACAGACGATCCGCATCATGTGAAAATGCCAGCGACACAGATGAGCCTACTTTTTTGGATTTAGAGCGGTTACTTTTAGAAATTCGACGCTCTATTTCCTCTGCCTTCTTCTGCTGAGATTTCGAAGGACCTGAATCATCACGATAACGCGACAACCACTCATCCGCTTTTCCGAAATTCCCTTCCTTTGTGTGCTGGTCAGCCTTTTCCAACCAGTAACTTCTTCTCAACTCCTTTAGTCTGTGGGTAGTTTCAACATCTCCTCCCAAGTCCTCAATCCAATCTGAAGCTTTAGCTAGGTCTGCTTCCACGTCTTCAATTTTCGAGCGATCTAGATCCCTGGCAACCGAGTCCAAAAGCTTTGACACCCTTTCGCGCCGATCTGCTTGCCGGGCAATAGCCGAAGCCAAAAGATCTTTCGCTTCAGGTGAAGAGGAGCCCGAACTCAAGGACAGCTGATATGAATTTGAGATTTTTTGATGCAATCCATCGATATTCGAATCATTCGGATACTTATGCCTAAATTGATCCAACACTTCGAGTGCCTCTTCATAATTCCCTTGATCCCGAAAACGAATCGCCTTCGAGAGGGTCTGCACTTTTTCGGAGACGGTAGGGGTCGCTTCAACTGAAAACGAAAAGCAACTAATGAGAGTAAGAACAAGAAAGATGAGATAACATTTAGAGGATTTCAATTCATTGGGAGTCATAACTAAGGAGAAGGACTGATTTGGAGACGAACGGTTTTCGTCTCAGAAGAAGGAAAATGGATGATATCAAATGCTAAAGAAACTGCGTCAGATTGACCAACAACCCAAGAAATCACAAAGTCTCCAACTGAAAAATCCGTGTTATCCTCGTTGAGCTCAAAAGTTGTATTTTTGAAGGTGAGATCGATTATTCGGCCATCCATGTAAGTCGGAGAATTAGACCTAAGAATTACTTCAACGTCCGGGTCTCTTGTAGAACACAACCTCAACACACCATACCGCTGAATCGCTCCTTGCTGAGTCAATTCGCGCTCGATCGAAAAACCTTTCATTTTCCAGATATTTCCAAGAATTCTCTTGTCCGAAATCCTCATTCGTTGCACCGATTTTTCCGGGAGACCCTCGATCAGCAAAATCACCTCTTCCTTTTCTCCTTCAGTATGCTCGATGAACCCTGTCAATTGATAAGGAAACATGGATTGCCGAACATTTCTCAGCTGCAAATCAGGGAACTCCGTCTGTGGCCCATATTGATACGGAGTGGGCTCAAATTCGCCCGTCGTTGGATTGATGTAGATCCGTGGGGGCGTGAATACGTCATACAACCAGAGTCCATCCTCGCTTTGAGCTTTTGGGGCATTCCACGAAACCTCCCTGTGTGACCGCCCATTTTTTAACAAGGTTTCAATCGCAAACAGTTCTGAATTCGCCGTTCTTTCAGCAAAAATTCTGTTTTCCCTAACCTCAGTTGGACGCTGCACAACAGCCCAAATCACGCTGACGCTGAACACCATGACAGAGAATCCCAATAATCCTTTTGAAAACGTAAAATTCATAATGCGAGCAGCTCCGTCAGCTCAAACCTCAACGTGAATACCGAAATCACTTCTCCTATCAACGGCTTAGTCTCATTCTCTTTTTGTGAGACGTCGGGAGTTTCCAGTAAATGTTTTGCAAAAGGAGAATCTGATGGGCTCTCGCTGCTTCGATGTTGCACAAAAAGACGTTTTCCACCTGAAAACCACCCGAAAGTGTCATCTCCCTCCGAACGATGTGACTTCCGAACGGAGAGCTCGATTAATCTCAATGGTTTGTTTGAAGAATGAACGGCATTTAAAAAATCTCGTAGAACCCGCGTATAACCCTCAAATTCAATTTCAAACGAAAGAAACTCTTGTGCAACCAAGGTATCTGGAGCTTTCATGCCCACACTCATGGGGTGAGCTACCTCGGATGGAGTCTCTTTGTGAAGTTTTTCACGTCTCACAGCGAGTAGTAAATCCGGTTCTGTTTCCAACAGTAAAACCAACAGAAATCGAATCACTTCAATCTGAACAGACAAAACCTTCAGTTCAGATGGTTCGGATATCAGCGCCACCTCCCTCGAATAATCCTCAAAACCAAATGACGGATTCTCAACATCGATTCCCTTCTCACCAAAGTTCTTCCTCAAGTCGTGAATCAAAGTCTGGATTTCGCCGCTCAACTCGATTCCGTCTTCGAATTTCGTAGCTGAAAATGATCTCCGAGAAGAATGGATTTTGGATATTCGCGCATGCATTGCCTTTTTGGCAGACTCCATCTCGTCGATTTCGGAATAAGAGTCAGTCGGCGATAATTTGTGCTCAGCAATCAACATCTGGCGATACGCAGTAGACCTACTCTTGCCTGATTGAAGAGCCAGGAAGACACCTAAAACAAATAAGACGACTGTCCCTATCGAAAATACTTTTCGAACACACTTAGTTGCTCGCTCAGAAAGAGTCATTGAAGCCTCCTTTCTTGAAATGGTTCTGCCAAGGCTACTTCCAGACTAAACGCAACCACGTTCACACCCTTTTCAATTCCTTCGTAGGAGGCGCTGAAATTCTTCAAATCTGAAACATAAGAAGACTCAAGAAGCAGGGACTGGAGTTGGCTCAAACGCTTCTTCGTATCGTTGATCACCTCAACTTTCACAGATTCCACGTTATTCGTCCTTTTTAGGAGAAACCTACCGTCACAAGTCAGGCTTGCTCCTTCCACCTCGGCTCCAATCCGAGCGTTCATCTCGTCCAGCCAAATGTCTTTGACCTGAAACATCGCATTTTGCAGGTCGTTCATTAAACCGATCCAAGCAACCGAGAGCGCCTCGTCGCGTTGTAGGGAATTCAACTGACCATGAAGCTCGCTAAGCGATTTCTTCAATGCCTGCTCACGTTCCAGATTTATCCGCTGAGCTTTCTCCTCAAGACGGTAAGCTCTGGAACTCTCTTTGTAATGACGTGTAACCGACAAGTTGCCCAACCAAAAAACAAAAGGAGTCAATGCGAGTAAACCCAGAGCAAAACAAAAAACTAAGTCCGAGGAATCTCGCTTTTTAGCGACATTGGAACCACTAAACTGCAATTGATCAGAGGGACTGACTGAGCCGGAATTCATCTTCGCAATGACCTCTACAAATCTTGTTATCGAATCTGACAATTCTACTGCATGCTCGACTCTCTCAGCTCCAATTGTTTCCTGAATTTGTGTAACGTCTGATGGATCAAAGGGCGTTTCTGTCGACAAATGTAAGGCACCTCCACTCCAATCGCTGTATTGTCTTCGCAAGATCGATTTGGCCTTTCGAATTTCAGGTAAATAATCGGAAACATCGTTTCCTGAATATCGAAAACTCCTGCTAAAACCTTCTTTTTCGTTTCCCGCGACCAAAAGTCCTGCACCTTTTTCAAGGTGTAAGAAAAAACTCAGCCCTTCCCGAAACTTCCTCACATCAAAAAACTCCAAGGCCGCAGCAGACAAAAACGTGAGATTCGCCCTGCACTCGCCTCCCAAACATCGCGCAATCGCCTGTTTGGTGTCTCTCCGGATTGCAAAAACAAGAAAAACCTCTTCGATTTCATCCCCACAAAGACGCACCCTACTCCATTCGAATGCTTCTTTGGCATGAGGAACGGATTCACCGACCTCGTGAAGGATTAACTCATTCAAACCAGTTCCCCCCACGTGGGGAACACGAACCAGCCTTGAAAGCATCAATCGAACTGGCAACACTACCATCAAGTGCCTCCTCAAAGGAATATTGATGGCGTCTAGACTTACTCTCAGCTTTTCCAACCAATCACTGTCTCCAGTACTGGAAACAGTAAAGGGCACTTCGAAATCAAGATCGAAGGAGTTCAAAGTCGCCCGATACAACCTCAACGATGGCTCGCGAAGGTCGAGTAATTGATAATTGGAAGGAATCATTAAAAGATTAACGCAGCGAGTCTAGCCGCCGAAATGCGGGATAACTTTCGCTCTCACCATTTGTAAGTGTCGGAGGTGCAAAATAGGAAGGGAGTAAAATGCCTCGATTAATAGAGCCTTCAGACTCAGTTCTCGATTTCATGCTTCCTCTCGCCGCTTCATTTGAGGAAACATTGGAAGACGCGTGTGAAGGACTAAAAGGGAAATCATTGCCCGAGATTTCGAACTCAACAAGATACGCAAAAGGCTCCTTTGAAAGCTGATCGCGTTCCACAACTACGCCCGGAAGAAAAAAGTCGATGTGATACCGCTTCCCGATCTCCATGGACACGATCTCGACCTCGGATTCATAAAAATCAAAACCTGTACTCTGCCTACCGTAAATCAAATAAAAATGGAGTTTGATATCGTCCAGGAACCGCCTGTTTTTTGGTTCAGGTAACGGATTATCACTCGCCACCAGTTCGATTCGGGCACGGATCCATTCATCACGCCCTATCTTATCAAATTTAACGTCGCGAACCTTGATCGCGCCTACAGCTGGGAAAACGACCATCGTTGTGATTGAGGTGATCCACAACAACGACCTTCGCATTGGAGAAGTCATAATAAGAGGATAGTGTGTGATACACCATGCTATTTAGTGACATTTTTCGAGCATTTTTTTCCTCTGCTCTGTCAACAAGCTGAATCTAATCCACTTCTACCCCAAGCTGGACTCTTGCGTAACCGAGTTTTTTGGCAAACGAAACGAGGTCTGCCTGGACCTTGATGGGTAGATTCGAATCCATCTTAATCAATAAAACCGACCCTTCTTCAACATGCTTACCCTGGTCATCTACAACCGCGTGCAACCCTTCAAGATCGAGAATGGAACCCTCATAGAAAAACAGGAAATTCTCGCCTCTCTTGGCAACAGTCAGTACATCGGTCACCAACGCGGAATCGGTAACCGAGGCGTCAAGATCCGGCATATCAATTGAGATTCCCGGAGCGAACACCAGGCTTGAGCTGAGCAGGAAAAACAAAAAACCAATCAGGAGAAGGTCCAAAAACGGAAGAAGATCCATCTCCGAACGAGGCGTTTTATAGAGTACCCGCAGGTTCAGCGGACTGATCAGCGCCGCTTCGGGGCTCGTCAGCTCAAGATTCTTTACTTTCGGGGATTTCATCGGATTCGTCGTCCAAATTAGCGATCAATTGAATCATATCGTGTCCCACCCACTCGATGTCGTGCACGAGCGCCCTGAAGCGACCATGTAAAAAGTGGTGCGCAAGCTGAGCCATGATGGCAATGCCCACACCAAAAATGGTCGTGATTAAGGCTTGAGCCATAAAACCAGCGTAGTCTGCCGAATTTGCGTAGGGTCCGTCCGTCTGTAGTTGATAGAACGTACTCATGATGGATAGAAGAGTTCCCAACAAACCAAGCAAAGGCGCCACCCTGGCGACCACCGCCAAAGTTCCAATTCTTCTCTGTAGGTAAGGGATTTCGACCAGCGCAGCGGTCTGAACCGCATCAAAAAGTCTTTCCTTGGGTTGATCGTAGTTTAAGAGCGCAGATTTAATAATATTCGAAATCGGACTAGGATTTTCCTCACAAATCGTGAGAGCCTCCACCAGCCTTCGCTTTTTTACAACGTTTGTGATGCCCTCCACGAAAGATCCGGTGTTGATATGGCCCTTGTGAAGGAAAAACAGCCGTTCCACAAACAAAACAAACCCCACCACGCTTATGGTTAAAAGTAACCACATGATGGGACCGCCCTGTTCAATTACTGAAAAATCAAGATTCATAAATGGCTCCTTAACAATTCGATTCCCGAAAGATTCATCGATTCGGCTAGATCAATCAAACGATACAATTCCAAATTCTGCCCTCTTTCGCTCAGTTTTTCTCCAAGCATCAAAATTCCCCGGGCCAGCCAATACCTCCCCGTACTTTCGAGCACAACCGAATCCAATTGCTCACTTCGAATCATGCCGACCGCTCTCCAGATCATCTCCTCCGCCCGGAATCCTCTCCCAAGCTTATCCAGCCCTGCTGATGCTTTAACGGCTGACTCGATTCTGACTTCAACAGGAATGGAATTAAGATCTGCCAATCGCTCAAATATCCGGATTCCCTCCTCCGTGTATTCTCTCCTGCTTGAACCAAGAGCAAGGTAGCTCTCAGCGAGTGCAATCTCGATAAGATGCAAGCGTGCGTCACCGGCAAATTCCTCCAAAAGGTTTTCGTAAAAAGGAACCGCGAGCTGAAATTGATTAGATCTTCTCAAAAGATCTCCTTGTTTGAGGCGGGAAATAAAATTCAGAGGATGCTCAGGAAACTCCGTTGCAATTCGTTCAAACAACGCGATCGCCTCTTGGTCGCTATTCTCCTGCCGTTGCTGCTCAGCATTGACCGCAGCCTCGTACAAAGCCACGGGCGCATATTGGCTATTCGGATAGCGATCGGCAAGGGTTACGAGTGCATCTTGAGCTTCGAGCAACTCACCGGAGTTCCAATGATATCTGGCTTGGAACACGTATGACGCAGCCGCAGTCTCAGGTAGAGCTGTAGCCCGAATACTTTGAAATACGGCAAAGGCCTGAGTTTTTTCATCCAAAGCCAATAAAGCTCTGGCCTTTAAAAGTTTCAACTCGCCGAAGAGGGCTGCTATTTGATCATTCTCACCATCGTGTTGGTCCTCAGTCTCCAGAGCCGCTTCGCAACTGTCCAGGCAGACCAAAAACTGATTTTTCCTTAGATACAAAAAGGAGAGCAGCCATTGCCTCCTTAATTTGGACTCCTCAAACCAACCACCCGTTTCATCGCTTGCCTCGTCAAATTCGAGAGATTCGAGTCGTTCGATCGCTTCGTCAATCCTACCTCCAGCTACCAGATATTGATTCAAATTCCACTCACTCGCCCAGATAAGCTCATGTAGCGCCGATTGCTGGCCGTAGATACCGTCCAATACCATCTTCGCAGCGTCAACATTGCCCATTTGAAGATGGCAGGTTGTCAGATTAAACATCACCTTGTCTCGATTTTCCGACGAAATCTGATCATCGCTCAACACTTGCTGGTAGTATGGGAGAGCATTTTCGAAGTCATTGTTGAGGAAGTAACTGTCCGCTATGTACCGTCGTAGTCGAAACTTCTCCCGCTCATCAGTTTCTAGTTGAATCAGTCTCAATAAATGCTCAGCTGCTAAACGATACTGTGCAGGTGTCTGCGACCAACAGATCCCAACCATCAATCTCAACGCGGAACTCTGAATTGCATCAGTCGACTCTACTTCAATCAGTTGGTTCAAGGCCACTTTGCTTCCTTCGAAGTCCCCCTCATAAAACCGCTTGAGCGAATGCACATAGAGAAAGTGATTTCGCAACTCATCGTTCGGACGGCTTAACAACAAAGCCTCTATCATCGAAAAGTCGTCACCCGATTCGAAATCAATCGCTGATACCCAGCTGTAAAAAGCCATTTCCCTTAACCGTGCAGAACTCCCTTCCCGAAGAATTTCCTCCAATACCACTTTTGCCTTCCCACTCTGTCTTTCGGAAAGCAACGCAATCATCATGAGCAATCTGTCTTTCTGAGCTCGATCGTCCGATCCCAACAAAGATAGTTGAAGTTCCAGGGCGTCGATCGCCTCCCGCCGACGGTCCAAACTAACCAAAGCAATGGCCAACTGTTGAGTTAATTGAGAACGCACAGTCGGATTCACGGTGCGCTCAATCTCCATCTCAAGGGAGATTACCAGGGACTCTTCCCCTGCCCCACTCATTAATTCTTCCCTCCAAATAAGAATCTCAAACTGATTCTCCTGATAAGAATTCACAGCTAGCGCCAATGCCCTTTCAAAATAAGAATTCGCCTCAAGAAAACCTCCTTTTCGATAAGTGACTATTCCCTCCAAGAGGACGACCCAGGGGTTGGCTCGAGTGATTTCCTCATCTAACAAAACCGACAGCTTTTCTTCGAGGACTGAAACGTCGTTTTCAGTATAGTAAGTAAGAAAAAGATCATATACCGGGAAGTCTTTATGGTCGACCAACTCATCAATCATCGCTTCCACCTCTTGGATCTTTCCCTGATTGAGAAGAGAGAGAAACAAAGTTCCTTTCAGGTCCAAAACCAATTCAGGATCCAATATTTCTTCGGAGGATAAAACAGATGTGATGATGGATTCGGCAACACTCGCCAACCCATTGTCCAGTGCTGACCTGGCGCTTTGAAACAAAATCGCGTTGTGTCGTTCCCTCTCAGAGGAACCATCCGATTCCGTCTCAAGTGCGATCGGTAAAGAAGCATCATCATCAAACCTTTCCACTCCAATCAGTACGTTTGAAAACAACAAACAATGAAAACAAATGAACGCACAAAAAGATCGACTCCCGAATATCGATGCTTCAGTTTTTGGGGTTCGAAAAAAGCGAGTTTTCATCTTACACAAGGCGCGACTCAGACATTAAATTATAGCTTAGCCTTCCAAGCAGAATTCTTCATTGAACACAGGAAATCAAGGCAGAATATCAGATAACCCATCACTTAATCATCTTTCATGGCTCCCTCTTTTGACATCACCGACTGGCAACTTTTCATCTACATTATCTTGGCGGTGCTTCTTATCTTTTCGGCATGGCAGGGTTGGCAACACGGATTAGGTCGCTCCGCTATCATCCTGGCAGGAGTGGGCATCGGACTATTTGCAGGCCAAACGTTGGGGTTCCTGATCAAAGATGTTTACCAATCGATCATTCCCTACCCCGCACCTCTTCTCAAGTTGATCACCAACGCAATCTTTGCCCTGCTCGTTTATTTTCTCTTCGTCGCAGGTGCGATGTTCATGTTCAAAAGCACTCGTAAACAGCCGACCCTTCAGAAAAAGATCATTTCAGGAGTAGGTGGCACCATTTTTGGAGTGGCAAATGGCCTTGTAGTGGTATCAGCGCTCGTCATTACCATTCGCCTTACAGGAATATCTAACCTCAACATCCCTCCCCAACCGGGCACCCTTGAGCATCGTCAGCAGCAGGAAGTCTATCTACCCGAACACTTTGAGCAGAACGAACGTTTTGTGATTCAGGTTTACCGCGCTATTCTAAATCCGCCACTCGGAAAATGGAGTCGCATGCTAGACCCGATCCCCGAATCCAATTACGAGCTTCTGATTCACAGTAAAATCATGACGGAACGTTCAGACCTTCGGCAACAATTCATAGAGTCGGAAGCAGTTCAGCAGCTCCTGACAACTCCCGAGATCGCATCCACGCTGGAAGAATCGCTCATTCCGCAAATGTTGGAGCGAGGAGAATTTCACGCGATCATCAAGTCTCCGGAAATTCGGCAAATCTACTCCAACTCCGAAAAGGCTGCCGTCGTCAAAAATGTAAACTGGCTCGAAATAATGAGCGAAATCGTCCAGCAATCTGATCTAACCAATCACCCCGACTTATGAGCCTTCGTCCAATAGACCTACGTGACATCCTCGAATACGTTCCGAGGTTTCGAGATCACATCTTTGTGGTCAGTTTAGATGGCAGTATCGTCGCAGATAAAAATTTTCCAAGCCTCATGACCGATCTGGCAGTCTTACACAGCCTCAACATCAAGGTCATCCTCTGCCATGGAATCGCCTATCAACTTCGGGAATTGTCAGCCAAAGAGAATACTCCGATCACCGATGATCGTGGAGAAGGACCGACCAACGAAGCAACGCTCGAGCTTTCTAAGCAGGCCAGCGCGGCAGTGAGCCAAACAATATCAAGTGCTCTCGCCCAGCGATCTATTCCCTTCAGTTTCAACAATGCCATCAAGGTCCGACCGGCGGGGATTCTGGGTGGAGTGGATCAACAACACACTGGCGTCACCGAAAAGATCGAAAAAGACCGTATACTGCGCCTTCTTGAACAACGCGAGATTCCAGTGTTCTCCCCCATCATCCATGATGATAAAGCAAGGACGTTTCGTTTGAACTCGGATCATCTCTCCGCTAATTTGGCGCGTGAACTAGGCGCCTCCAAACTGATTTACCTCAGCAGTCGTTCCAATCTCACGATAAATGGGGAAAGCATCCTGAACAGCTCAGCAGTGAAACTGAAGGAGATGATGAAGGAGTTCCCCGACAATATCGACCCATTGCTCAAGTGCAAAGCAGAGTATGGAATCCAGGTCCTGAATGGAGAAACGGATCGAGTTCACATCCTCGATGGGCGTATCGACGGCGTCTTACTCATGGAAATTTTCGACAAAGTCGGTCTCGGAACGATGATCCACAGCAACGACTATGATCGAATTCGACCTGCTCGTGAGGGGGACCTGGCAGACATTTTTGCTCTCATCACCAATGCTTCTCGCCACAACCAACTCGTTGCTCGGAACATCAACGAGATTAAACGCCAAATCGATCATTTCTTCGTTTACGAAGTAGATGATCGCATCATCGGCTGCACCTGCTTAAAACCTTACCCAAAGGATGAAGTTGCTGAACTCGCCAGCGTCTGCGTCGACAACTTTCACCAAGGCAAAGGCATCGGCCTTAAACTCGCTCGCTACACCCTCGACTCTGCCAAAAACAAAGGGTTCAACAAAGTCTTCGCGTTAAGCACTCAAGCCTTCGAGTTTTTTACAGATAAGCTAGGATTCAAGGAATCGAACTTCGATACGCTGCCTACCGAAAGGCAAGACAGACTGCAAGAAAGTGGGAGAAATTCGATCGTCATGTTACGCGAATTATCTTAATCCTACTCGTCCGCTAAGAGTTCACAATAAAGCCCTATCTGTTCATTCACCCAGTTACTTCGATCAAACTTGCTTCGCTCTTTGATCGAATTGGTCTTCATTGATTCCAAAATCTCAGGGTGTTCGATCATAAAAGTCATCCGCTCAAGCAACTCATCTTCATCACGCCTTTCCAACAAGTAACCCGTTTCGTTTGGCACCACTATTTCACTGCACCCTCGCGTGTTTCTCGTAATCACTGGAACTCCCATTGATATCGATTCCATCAAGTTTACAGGCATTCCCTCTCGCTCGCTAGGAAATACATTTACATCAGCGATCGCCAGGTATTCGTCCACCTCTTTCACCCAACCAACAGGAATGATTTTAGCGTGATTTTTCATCCGCATAGTTTCCTCTTCAGTCAAACCCGTTGGGTGAACTTTGTATGGCTGACCCAGCACCAATAGTTTTACATTTTCGTGCTTTTTAGCCAAAGCCATAAAGGCCCGGATCGTCAGATCAAATCCCTTGAACCAAACATGACGCCCCACGAAGATCAAAACCACGTCAGTTTTTGAGATTCCTAGAGATGCTCTCAATTGATCTTTTTTTGCATCATCAAACTTACCCGGATCAAACTGATTGGTAAGGCATCCTAATCCCCTCGATTTATAAACTACCGAACGATTACTTAATCCTTTGTTCTCAAGCCATTCTTGGTCACTTTGATTGAGGAGGTAAAACTCATCCACGCGCTTAAAAGTAAATCGCTCAGCGAATCCTGCAATGAAACCCTTCACTCCTTTCATCAAGGGCCCCAAAAGACCATGGTGAGTCGCAACCATTTTATTCCACTTTCTGCCTCGAGCGATCGAAGTCATGAAAATTGCTGCACCGATGTGAGCATGCACTACATCAGGGGCGAATTGCTCGACTACCCTTTTCAATTGCCTTGCCCCTTTCAAATGTGCAACCGGATTCATCCCTTGCGGAACTTCAATCGGAAAAAATTCACATCGTGGAACATCAGAATAACAATCCACATCACGAAAATGAACCGGTGATGCCACCAACCCCACTTGGTGCCCCTGAGCAAGTAGTTCTTCTGTCAGTTCATCCAGAAAGGTAAAATAATTTGTGATGGAAGGTATGACTAAGAGAATTCGCATCTTTCATTTGGATTATAATTCCTGTGATGATTAACCATCACCCTTATGAATGTATACTTCATTTAACCACTGACCCTTCTGCCAACGTTGCACAAACTGTTTCAACTCGGAAAGTTCTTGAGCAATGGATTTTCCGTCATCGTCGACAAACTGGTAATCTTCCTCACTGATGTAAACATGCGTGTTGGTTCGGTAAAACTGCATGATCCTTGGCGAAACGTTCCACTTGATCTCGTAGTCAATACCTTTGTCGATCAACCAAATTCTATTTGAAGGGAACCATCCTGTACCCAGCGACACGGGTTCTTCCAATTTAGATGCAATTTCAAGTTGCTTTCGAATGACACTGGTCCCGATCCAATTTCCGAACACATAAAGGGATAAGATCAAAATACAATTCACTGCGCACATTACCGCTGCGAAATCGTTCAGATCGATTCTCTTCAACTGTCCGAGCGACAATATCGGGCTATTTCTTACAAAGCCTTTCTTAGCAGCGCCACCAGAACGGAGGCATAACAGAATAAGTAAAGGGAACAACCATACCTGGGGAATCCATCGAGCCCAGTAAGTCGGCAAAAATAACAGAGGAAAGAACACAAGAAGCAGCCCCAACACCAGCCAGCTTGTATTCCCTTTAAATCTCCTCCAATAAACCAAAGCGGCTCCCAAAACCAGCAAAACGATGGTTCCCCAGAAAGGGCCAAAACCTCCTGCTCTTGGATCTTCAAAAAAGTAGTAAAACACTTTTAACTCATCCCAGCTGGTTTCGAAGGGCCACTTGAGTTCAATTTCATAGGCCACAGGCCTCGCTCTCGAGAAAGTGGAGTAAAACAAAATACTCCAGCGGTTCAGGTCCTGATAATCCTCAACTTGGTTAAATGAAGAACCTCCGTACAAAATATGATCCGCATTGTGGTGCTCCACAGTTTGGATAATTCTCCCAAATACTCCTTTATTGAACCTCCACATTCCCGACAAATGCGCACCACCCAAAACTATCGAACAAAATCCTGCGAAAGCGGCGAGAATCAATAATTTGGTTTTGATCCGAAAGTGAAAAATCAAGAGATAGGCAACCAGAAAAAATGTGCTCAGTATCACAAAACCAATTCCCGCCTTTTTTGCTCCTGCCAACAAAAGCGCCTGAGCCAAATAGCTTAGCCATATCCAAAGATTTTTTGGATTTTTTGCAAGATACAGGGTCAGTGCGATGATGGAAGTAAAAAGGCCCGCAACAAAACTATCCTGCCAATAACTCAGACTTTGATAAACGCTCACTGGATTGAACGCCCAGACTAACGGAATCACTACTTGATAAAATTTTCGGCAACTCAACTTTTGACAAAGTAGAAAGGAACTCAGGTAACTGAGTGCTATTGCGATAAAATTGATGAGTTTACCCGCCTCGTGGGAGGAAAAACCTTTATTAAAAATTGCGGAAAGCAGGTAACTGAACGTGATCGATACTCCCTTCTTTGCCCAAGTCAGCTCACGGATTTCCGGAAACTCTTCGACATATTCGTCTACCTCCATGAAGTAGGGATCCTTCAGTGGGTTCCACTTAGACTCGAGGCCAACTATCGCTTCGATGTGGATACCCATTCCGTCACCGCCTAGGTTGTAAAACCAACTCGCAAATAGGCCTATTAAGACAAGCCCTAAAGTCTGCAGAGACACGTGTTTAAGAGCCAACCGCAGCGACCAGACTCTGCCCCAAAAACTCAGAAAAGATACCAGTGGAAAAATCAGGCAATGAAATGGGGTGAGCCTGATATTGACCACATAAAATAGCATCGAAAACAACACAAGACTGACCAAAGCAACCGAAATCGAAAACAAGTGCGCTTCGTATAAAACCGCGGTCTTCTCACCTGAAACCGATCTATGATTCTTTAGGATCATTTAAACCTAGAACTAATAAACTCTTCTCTCTCGATATCAGCCTGCCAAGCCTTCAAGTGATCCAACAAACCACTTTCTTCAAAACGTTTTCTCCATGTGAGCGTCGACGCGTCAAATTTGCGATTATCTTGAATCGTATTTTCGGTTTCATAAGTGTCAAAGACCCTTTCCGAACACCAATACACTTCGATACCTAATTCCTTCGCCAAACGTAAGTTCGAAGGTGATTTATTTGCGATTATCTTTTTTCCCAACGCCGCATACTCAAGCAGTTTAGTGGGAGTCTGATAACAATGCGGCCGATGCCTGGGGAAATGGCATATCGCATACTCAGTTTCAGACAAATATTCAAACACCTCTCTCTGACTCACTTTGCCCGTAAATACGATACCACTCTCTCCTTCGTATCGACTCAATATCTCTGGTTCGACATTCCCAACAATCAAAAGCTTTTGATCAAAGAGATTTCTGGATACAAAAGCTTCAAGTAATACTTCATTCCCGCGCTCTTTAGTGACTTCTCCGACATAACAGAAACCGTATCGAAATTCATCTGAATCCCCGCGCAAATCTCCAATCCACGAAGGCACTCCCATATCCAATAAACAGTAAGGTACTGAGTCCTTAAAATTCATTTGTTGCCGAACTTCTTCGTTGAGAAATATTCTCAAATCGGGCCGACAGTTTAAAACGCCCTTTAACCGGTCTTTCAGTTTCGAAAATCGCCCGGTAGACAAAGACCGATAATCATGAATCACCTTTCTGTATTTGGGTCGCCTGAGATGAACTCCCATAAAATGCCAGTAAACATGAGCAGGATTTTTCTGAACCGGAGACTCAACTAGCTCAACTTCAACTTCCAGAAGCTCGCCCAAAGCCTCCTGATAAGCGTGCATTTCAGGAAGATGAGCAATCTTGCTTTCTTTGAGGTGAATTCCCAATTTTTCATTCATAATCATGATGAGAGGTCATGAACCGAACCAACAGCCCCGTCACCCTTGCCATATTCAATACCGCGCTCAAAATGCTCAGTGTTCTGCTCGATTCGATCAAGAAGATAATGAAACGAGATCCAATTCTCACAAATCACAGGGTGTTCAGGCAAACTTAAGGAAAACCGACACAGCTGACTCTGTTACACTTCCAGCTTGGATTCTTATCTTGCGGTAGCCCGAAAATTCGAAAGCCTTAAATGGATTCAATTCCACTCAATCATGATCAAGTCGTTCTCACTTCATATTCAACGAATCTCGAAGCACTATTCTGTTCAAGTTTTGATCATTTTCGGAATTTTCACGATTCTGCTACTTCCTCTTCTTTTCGAAACGTATCGCACCAACGCGTTCGACACAGTTCCTCGCGATCCCTATGAACCCTACCTGCTTTATCTAGCTGGTGAGGAGCAAGGTTTTTTACCCGGATCTCCATTCGCATATCGAATCCTTTCGATTGTGCCTGCATTGGTACCTTTCAAACTAATTGACGCGCCGGTTCTCTCCCAAATCGAATCTCCTAACCAAATTTGGCTCAATGCTGTTTTTGCTAACGCTGTAATCAGTTACTTATCCGTAGTTTCACTCTCATCAATCATGTACTTGATCGTTCGAGACCGAATGGGTTGCTCGATGATGACAGCGATAAGTTCCGCGTTAGCCGTGCCTATTCTCCATGGCTTCACAGGGGTTTATTTGACCGACCCATTTGTTATCCTTTATCTCTTTGTAACGTTCGCAGCATTAAAGCGGTTCTGGATTTGGATCCCAATGATCATTGTAGGTGTGGGAGTCAATGAAAAGATCCCTTTGATCTTCGCAATTTACTCCTTGTTAACTCTAATTCATTTAAGAAACAAAAAAACCTATCTCACTTTTGCCTGCTCGTTTGCGGCGTGCATAATCTATGTTTTGATCCGCCACATGCTGAACTTTCCTGGCTACGAGAATCAAACAGATGTAACTACCTTTTTAGCCGGGTTTTGGAATTCGTTTGAAATGAGCCTCAGTGCAAAAGGAATCATGCGCAATTTCATACCCATCATGATTATGTTGGTGATTGCAGGTACTGCAGTTTTAGCCAAAGAGAAAAATCAAGAACATCCAATTCTTCCATCACACGTTTTTCTGGTAGTAGCCCTGGCCTTCGTGTCATTCGCCACCGACGTTCAGATGAATGTTGGACGCAACGTCATGCATCTATTCCCTCTTTTCCTGCCTCAGTTTTTTCGATGGTGCGAAGAATCAATTACCCAAACAAGAGGGCGGAAGCTTTAGAGAAGCACCATTGAACGTAAGAGCTAATTCCGATAAGAACCTTGCCACAGTTCAAACCACATGAGAAGAAGCCGTAACGACTCAAACGTTAAAAAAATTAATGAAGCATCATTCAAATGAAGAATCAGCTGAAATCTCGTTGAGACCTGAGTTATCAATCGTGGTTTTGGGGTACAAAGCTGGTGAGGAGCTGGAAAAGTTCATTGATCAAGTTTATGCTATTTTCTCAGATCATCGTGTGAATTTCGAATGTGTGATCGTCGCAAATTATTGGCCGGACACAGGTGACACGACACCCGAAGTTGCTAAGCGTTGCGCCAACAAATTTCCCAACATCAAGGTAGTAGCAAAAGAAAAAGCGGGGATGATGGGATGGGATATGCGCAGTGGTCTTGAGGCATGCAATGGAGATGTTCTCGCAATCATCGACGGTGACAACCAATTCCCTCCCAACAGCCTACCTACCCTCTACAACAAACTAATTAAAGGCCAATTCGATATGTGCAAAACAGTCCGAGAAACGCGGGCGGACGGTATTTATCGAATAGTCATCTCGAGAGTCTACAACCTCTTTTTCCAGATGCTTTTTCCCGGATCAAAATTTGCCGACGTTAATTCTAAACCCAAACTTATGACACGTCAGGCTTATGAAAAAATGGAACTACTTTCAAACGGCTGGTTCATCGACGCTGAAATCATGATCCAAGCCCGTAGGTTTGGTTTTTCAATCAAGGAAATACCCACTCAATTTCGGAAAAATACCCGAGCTTCTTTCGTAAAACCAATAGCCATCATTGAGTTTATCATCGAACTTCTGAAATACCGCTTGAAAGAGTTTAAACATGGCAAATGAACGGGTTCTGCTAACCGGAGCCAATGGCAAAATCGGAAAAGCGCTTCTGAACAGTCTTTTAGACAAAGGTTATGAAGTAAGTTGCCTGACTAGAAAGTCTCGAGCCCGCTCCGATATCCGTGAAATCATCGGCGATTTAACAGATACCCCGTCTCTCGAACAGCTTACCGAAGGAATCGACATCGTCGTTCACCTGGCTGGAATTACTCATACCAACAATCAGACATTATACGACGAGATTAACGTCCGAGGGACTCAGAATCTTTTGCGGGTATGTGAGAAATCAGGAGTGAGAAAGTTCATTTACTTCGGTTCAAGAGCCGACAACCCGAGAGGCGGAGCCTACAGCCTGTCCAAATTCAACGCGACCAATGAGGTCATAAAATCTGGATGTCCTTTCATTATCTTGAAGCCCGCGGAAGTCTACGGAGTGGATGAGGAGGGATTGAGTCTGATCAACTCGATTGTGCTAAACTATCCTTTAGTCATACCTTTTCCTCTCACTCAAAAGGCTACCCTCGCTCCCGTTCACGCAAAGGACGTGGTAAGGGCAACAATGGAGGTGATTCGAAACCCAGAATTGGTAAACCAAACTTATGTTCTCGCAGGCCCAAGAACCTACACAATCAAAGAACTGACAAGATTGGGAATGAAGAAACACCAGGTAAAAAAAGCTTTACTACCAGTACCATTGTTTCTCCTGAGGTTAGCGGCGGCGTTGCAAAGCTATTCGAGCACGCCCGCGTTATACAAAGACCAAATCGATAGACTGATATCCGAAAAAACCACCGATATCAGTGCTGCAGAAAAAGATTTCGGATTTAGTCCCGATCCTCTTGAAGAGCATCTGAAAAGTGTATTCCCTGCAAAACAATCCTGACCTCAAATTTCGTCTTCCCGGCCTTGTCGCCTGAAAAAGTCTTCTCTGATTTCCATCAACTTGTCTTCGACAAGTTTAACAGGTAAAGGTCTAATCCATCGTAACATACCCTCCTTGTGCGAATGAATGACATAGTTCCCACCAATCAATGAAACCACAAACACGATGGTCAGCAAATGGAGCTGGTTTTTTTCCTTTTCGGTGTGCTTAAGGAGGAAGAAAATGACTAAGACCGCGGGAAAAATGAAAGAGAAGGTTCTTGAGATGTCAAAAACCGTAAATCCTAAAAACGTGCAAGGTATTCCCGCACACAAAATGAGCCCAACCAATCCCTTTTTTCCTCTCAAATAGAGAGAAATCAATGTCGTTAAAACCAAAATCCAGGCGCCTTCCAGGAAGTAATAAGTTCCGACGTGGTAGTATCGAATGTTCATGACCCAAGCGTTGATCACTGCCCCACCTCCAACAGGAATCGTAAAATCGTATTGAGCCTTTACCCAAAGGCGAGTCAACACAGCGAGTGTGTAGGCCGCGAGCATCACGATGACAGGAACCGACTTGAAACCGTGAATCACTCCCATGAATGAGATTCCATTTTTCTTGTCCCTGTGAGCCGCCCAAAGCAAATGCAACCCCATTGCAGTCAAACAACCCGGATAAGCCCTTTCATCGCACCACAGAGCAACAAACGTGAAGATCCCCACTACCCAGGACCATCTGTATCGCACCATCGTTAGGAAAATGAGTAAGAGGGTGAACTGATCGTAAGTAACACTCGGATAGGAAAAAGAGCCGTTGTAGGTAACGGCCAAATACATCGTCGCGATGAACGCTAGTTTTCGATCCTCAAAAATTTGTCTCGAAATGAGTGCAAACACTCCGTAACTGGCGATCACGCTCAGGATCAATAAATAGGTAAGTGCAAGGGGATGATGCAGATGTAAAATGTTGAAAAGAATTGGCACCCCCATGCGATAGTTAGTGTTCGCCGCTTGTGTCGCTTCGGGTATCCCGGACTTCACAATGTCGAAAGAAGGATTCTGGAATTTCTCCAAATACTGCGGAAAAGGAGGATTTAAGATTGCCGGGGTATTGGGCGCACTTGTGACCACCGATAAAAGAAGTGCAAGCAACACAGTCTTGAGTATCCAGTTTCTCTTCAAAAATTGGTCTAGTGCAGGGGAAATCTTTGTTTCCACTGTCCGTGTGATTGTATCAAGAATGCTCATATTTAAAGAACTCCAAATAGGTCAAAACCGCTCTCGGCCAACTCAAATTTAATCTTCAGGGCAACCCCATTTGGTGTTGATTCGACCCAGAATTCGACGAATCAGTGAAACCCAATAAAATCCCAATGACTTTATTTTCATCCCGAGATAGTCCACCCCCTTTTTATCTGTCGAATAGCATCCCTGGAAGATGTCCACATGGTCCAACTCCGAGTTAAGGCAAACAACAAAATTGCTGATATTACTGTTTCCGTGAACGAAATAATCACTTCGCGCCATCGCCCAAGCCTCAAGAATGACATCTTCGCCCATCCGACGAGCATCATACTCTGATTCTTTACCAGAATCCCTTGCGTTTTGCAGAGCGATGTGGGTCTCTCCGAAATCACTGAGTTGAGAATCGTAGTGAATCACACGATCACTACCGTATTCCTCTGTCACCCTTTTGATCACCATTTGGGAATCGGAACAAATCAAAACTTTCGCATCTGGGTTTTGCTCGATGAAGTGATTGATCTTTTCAAAGTAGAGCTGAAACGGCACTCCATTCTCCAGCCGCTGATTTTGAACAAACTTGTGAGTTCCACCATCCTTACGACCTGCGCCTCTGAGATGGACCGCAACAACGGGAGCTTCACCGAACGAATTATTGTAGAACGCTTCAAGTTTCGCACGAGTCTCATCGTTCAACTGAAAATACTCCTCAATCACTCTGCCCACTGCCTCTCTGGCAGATCCTTCAGGAGTTAATAATTCCCTCGCGTTGGAACGGCCAAGTTTGGTCATCAAACCTCTCGGAGCGACAAATGATCGATCTGCAGCTGGCATGAAAACAACGCGTTCATTTCCCTCTTCTTCCAACACTTCCTGCTTAAAGTAATAAGCAAAAACATCATCACCATCCCGACTCTGATACATCCGATAATTGTCCAAATTTATTCTGAAATCAGACGTGGATCCTTTTGATTTCTCGGAACAAATGTAATCTACAAAGTAATTGATGACCGCAAACATGCCTGCGAGTCTGATCTTCTCGCTTAGCCTCAAAGTAATTTTATCCATAACTTTCTTCCGGGAGAGTCTTTACAATGGTATGGGATGGTCTAAAAAACTTTTCTGTTACCAAACTCCTCCAGCCTAAAAACTTACCAATTACTGAACACGGGGATTCTTTTCTTGTCGAGAGTGCTTTTCCTCACAAAACTCCAAAATAGATTTATTACCCAATGAAAATAGCAATTGCTGGAGCAGGAGGATTCATCGGTGGCCATTTGGTCAAAGACCTGATGAATAAAGGACACGAAATCGTAGCAGCCGATATTAAACCCACTGACCAATGGTATCAGAAGTTTGAGGCAGAAAATGTCACGAATATGGTGGCAAATCTAGAAGAGAAACAAGCTTGTTACGATTTCGCAAAAGGCACCGATCGGATTTACAATCTGGCCTGCAATATGGGTGGAATGGGATTCATCCAAAACAATCATGCACTCTGCATGCAAAGCGTGTTGATCCAAACCCACATGCTCATGGCTGCGAGAGATGAGGGAGTAAAGCAAATACTCTACAGCTCCTCTGCATGCGTATATCCGGAAGAGATTCAGGAGGAAATCCTTGATGCCGCTTCCCAGGGATTGAAAGAGCATACTGCTATCCCAGCAAATCCGCAGGACGGTTACGGATGGGAGAAGCTATTCTCCGAAATCATCACTCACTATTTTGCGAAGGACTTCAGTCTGGAACCTCGAATTTGCCGCTATCACAACGTCTACGGGCCTTACGGAACCTGGGACGGAGGCAGAGAAAAAGCTCCAGCTGCTATGTGCAGAAAAGTGATTCAGGCAAAAATGTCCGGCAACCACGAAATCGAAATTTGGGGAGATGGGGAACAAACCCGATCATTTATGTTCATTGATGACTGCCTGACCGGAATGGAAAAGCTTTGGGCAAGCTCATTCGCCGACCCCATCAATCTCGGTAGCGATGAGATGGTCAGCATCAACGAATTGGTGGACATTACTGAGGAAATCGCCGGTATAAAGCTCCAGAGAAAGTATCTTCTGGACAAGCCTCAGGGAGTTCGTGGAAGAAACAGCGACAACACCCTAATCCGGGAGGTTCTGGGATGGGCCCCTGAAGTGCGACTTCGCGATGGCATGGAAAAAACCTATGCCTGGATCCACGATCAAATTGTTTCAGGAGGTTTAAAGTAATCAGACCCGAGGTCTGAAAACCTAGTAACGCGCAACCTGCGCGTAGAGCTCAATCATCTGCTCAACTTGTTTGGCGATCGAAAACTCATTTTCGATCTTCAAGCGAGCATTTTCGCTCATCATTTGAATGCCTTCACTTGGCATTTCCAGGATTCTCTCAAGCATACTGCAGAGAGACTGGGAGTTCCCTGGCAAAGCGAGATAACCTGTTTTGTCATGCTCAACCATATCGGAAACCCCACCTACATCGTAAGCCACGCATGGCGTTCCCGATGCAAGGCTTTCCATCACGGTGTTAGGCAAATTATCTTGCTTGGAAGGTAGCACAAAAACATCCGCTGCGGCGTAAATTTTTGAAAGCTCATTCTCATCCCTCACAAATCCTTTAAAATGAGTCTTACTCTTGAACGGAAGCCCTCCTTCAGGCCTATCCGAACCAAAAACGACAATCTCGAAGGATTTTTCTTTCTCTTCCAATAAACGGATCGCTTCCACGAAGTCGTTGAAACCCTTGTTCGAATCCTGGATTGCGAAATTAGCCCCGAAAACGATTATTTTCGACTCAATTGGCAAACCCAACTCTCTCCTCACTGTTTCTCGGTCGTGAGGGAGAAAGGTCTCTAGATCAATGCCATTTGGAATCCGCTTCACCGGATAATTTCCCAGCAAAAGACTCTTACGAGCGTCTCTCTCCATCCACCTACTCAAGGTGACGATGTTCATCTGAAGATCTTTGAAAGCTTTATGCTTCCGATTCCATACCCAACGGTCAACATCCACTCCACCATCCTCCGGATCTCTATTATCCGGATAGAACCCCTCCACAAAACGTGGAGACCGATCATTATGCAAATGCTGGGCACCATTGAATAACCACCTCCCGTGCAGCGTCGCAACTAAAGGCGCCGGCAGCTTACAAAGCTTAGATAGCGGAACGAACCCATCACCAATCCAATGCAGATGAATGACGGAGGGTTCAAAATACTTCCATACCTGAGATAATCTTGGATGCGGCAGATAATTAAAAGAAGCGTAGGCCCAATGGTCTCGTTTGCTTAACAAACCAGGCAGTTTATCAAACCTTGATCGAATACGCAGATAGAGCTTATCAAAAAGACTCTCAGGACCAAAAACACTGGGATCATCCGTTCTTTTGTTGTCCACAAACATCATCGAATCCAAACCAGCCTGAATCAATCCACGGTGCAATCGGTAAGCAGCCCTTCCGACGCCACCGCCACTGTCAGCGATATTTAGGTGCAACACATAAGGTTTGCGCTTAACCCTGGAACTATCCGCCATTTTTCTTCAGGAACAACCGTCGCCAAAGTGCCAACTGATTCCTTGAACTCAGCTTAAAAGCCTTCTTCTCTCGGGAAAATCTCAACAACTGACTGAAACTCACACATCTGTTGCGCACTCCCAACGACAAAACTCGAAACCAATACTCAGAGAGGATTAAATTCAGTGAATTTTCATCAAAAATCATCAAATTCTGATTTATTTTAACGATTTTTGAGAAATTCAGAGATGTTTTTTTCAGAAAAAGTAAGTCAATTATCTCTCGACCTTCGGCGACATGGTGGTGGATTTCGAGTTCGTCAGACTGCCACTTTCCAAGTTTCTCAAGTAACTGTGCTCTAATCTGCCTTCCCCCACTACGTTGCTGTTCCAAGTAGGAGCTAATCTTGATGCTAGCGTCGACCCGGTAATTCAACAAAGGTTCTCGCAAATTGGCCATTTTTGTATGATCGCTCAATTCGACCCAAAGTTGATAATCTTCAGCTGTCGGGGGATCCTCCTGATATTTCAATCCCTTCTCAATAAACAAGGACTTTCGCCAACACACAGCCGGATGAGCAAACGAAGGATTAAACAAATGATGAGCTCGTATCAACCCATCGGTTTCCGGATAAGGAAAAATACCTCTCTTACCGCCAAATTGTCGAACCGAAGAACCACATATTCCGACATCATGGTGCTTCTTCAGAAACTCAACCTGCCTCTCCAGACGATGAGTGTAGGCCACATCATCTGAATCCATTCTGGCAATAAACTCACCTCTTGACGTTTCAATCGCTCGGTTCAGAGAAAATGCAACACCTCGATTCTCCGAGTTCCTGATTAGCCTAATTCGTTCATCTCTAAAACCTTCAACAATCGAGGATGAATCGTCGCTGGAACCATCATCCACAACGATAAGCTCAAAATGAGGAAGGCTTTGGCTCAGGATGCTTGAAACAGCCTCCGAAAGGTATTTACGCCCGTTGTAAACAGGCATGATGACACTTACCAATGGAGTGGTCATTAGTCTTCGATCGCCACCGCAAGCACTGATGTGCTGAGTCCATACTTCACAGGTCCCCTACTCACAGGGTCACAGAGCTCATAGCCCAAGGATTCTAAGTACCTGCATACACTTTCACTATTCGTTCCGAACCCTTTCAGAAGTTGATCGTCCAACTCTGTCAGAATACTTGGCTTGTATTTTTCCAAAGTCTCTTTTGCTCCCTGAATAACTTCCCATTCTGCCCCTTCCACATCCATTTTGATGAAGCCAGGTTGGAGACCATGCTTTTCGACCAGCGAATCCAACGTCTCACATTTCACTTTTATAGTCTCGGTTTCAAATCCTAACGCATTTTGATGAGCGATATTCTGGATCGACGAATATTCCTCATGACCCACCACCTGATTAAACTCGAGCTCCCCTGTTTCTTTTGAAAGAGCCCCCTCAAAAACGATCGAATTACCGATGTCGTTTCTTTCGAGATTGGATTTTAAATTTTTCAGAGCCCCTGGGGTAGGTTCCACCGATAATACCCTGGAGTTGCTACCGAGAGTTTTTCCAAACAGAACTGAGAAGAATCCTACATTCGCACCGATATCGATCGCATCTTTTTCACGATCAATCGATTGCTTTACACACTCAGCAAGTTCAGGTTCGTACCCTCCCTCCTTGATCACAAATTTTGTCAAAGTAGAGTTTTTGTTAAGGGAAAATACTCCCTCAAAGTCCCTCAATTCCAGATCAAGGGTTTCATTCCGAACCAGTTCCATCACACGGTCATAGTTCGCGTAAGCTCGCTCAAAAGATTTTCGTATAAAGATCCGCTTAACCAAAAGTAATGGATAAAAGATAAATCGAAGCAATCGATTCTGCTTAAGTTGTCGTAAATTCATAGAGATCCAGTCAACAGGGATTCGTAGGCATCAACCGAAGTTTCAAGGCGCAAATTAAGGCGGTTTTCAAAGGAGCTTTCTGCGAATTTTTCATAATTCAAAAGACAAAGCTCTAATTTTTCGAAAAGCTTTTCTCCACTCAACTCGGTCTCAACTTGGACAACCCGCTCCGAAACTTTTGCAAGTAATTCCGCATTAAAACCACACAATTCCATCATCGCACCACTATCGAAACTGACTACGGGAAGTCCACAACCCACAGCTTCGATCACAGAATTGGGACAGTTCGGATTGAGAAAGGAAAAGATGAACACATGTGCCTCCTTTAACCTTTGCTCAATACCCTCCCTACTGACACATTTCTCATGCTTGAGATACGGCTTATGTTTCAACAGTTCAGACCATTCGGAACTCACAGGCCCCAATAAATTCAATTCGAAGTCCTTTCGCTTCATATAAAGCTTATCCAGAGCGGTCAGGAGAGGTTCAATCATTGACCGGTCTCGGAAATTTCCTGTCGCCACAAATTTCCAACTGGAGGAAGGTCGGTGGCGGGGATTTTCAGCACTCAGGTTGGTTCCGTTTAAAATGATCTCCTCAACTTTCGCCCCGGATTTTTGAAGGAAGTGAGAGCACTGGCTTTTAGAATACTCACTTTGAAAAACAACCGTGTCAGCCAGTTCATGATAGATTTTCGCACACTCTCGGTTTTTAACCTCGTCATATCCACCGCTCGAAGGGTCATAAAACAAACCATCCAATCGTTGAACGATCTTGCATCCTCTTTTTTTCCAATGACTTATGAGTTCGAGATCCCAGGAAATCGGAATAAGGGCCACAGCGAAGGGAGAATACCTGTTTCGGGTAACCACCCATCCTCTTTCCTTCAGGACAGAGGTAAGCAAACCAACAAACGTTTGAGGACCGCCTACACCTCGCGAGAGATCCGGAATGAATATCCATTTATTTTGGGAGCCGTATCGAAAACGCTCCCATAGGGAATGGATCCTAAGCAAAAGTAATTTCGCTCCTCGTTTCATCCAACCATTTGGCTTTGGCTCAATAGTTTCTCGCCCTGATTCCTGATCTACGACCTTTTGAGGATGGTTTTGATATCGTTCATCCAAGCTTCAACCAAAGGCAATTCCGCTTCTGGAACGATACCTATTTTCACTAGAGCTTCGTAGCTCATCAACAAGTTTTCACAACAATACTCATCTCCAGATTTTAAATCTAAAGCTTCCAAACAATCTTTGATCTCTTGATTCCGCAGATAACCACTCACTTCATCCTTAAAATCTAACATCGGATCGTGGGGATTGCGGTTTTGATAGACCTCCGATTTATGAAAAACCAACTCGTATCCAAGTTCCCAAAGGCAACGTTGTGCAACGAAGCTCCTCCAAATGTCGGTCATGCGAAATGGACAAAGACTCGGCAAATACATCAGCGGATAAGCCTCCGGCCACCACCAAGTGCTCTGACTGTTAAACGGACACCAGGTCCCCTTCTTTAGTAATATACTTTCTCCATCAGCAAACCGGATATCTTTGTCTAAAATTAGCCTCCAAACCGCATCAACATCTGGCGAATGATCGGCCAGCCCCTGCTGCAAAGGACAATAAACGGATTCAATACGTGTTTTGATTATAGAATCGTGTGATTGGTTCACCTGGTTCAAAGGCAAACCTCTCGGCCAAATAATCTCGTCCGAAAAGTCCTGGTAGACGTTATACCACTCTCCTGGGTTTACCGAAAAACCGTCGATGTATATTTCACGAATTGCCCAGTGATCCAAAGGCCCATTATCATCATCTGTTTCGTAAATAATCGCAGCACCCTCTTCCATCGCGCTCAGATACCCGAGATTTTTCCGCGCGTAGTGTTTCTCTGGGAGAATTTTGGCTAAGTTGTAATCCAACCTTCGCTGGTCTTCAATCGAAAGTAGCCGTGAGTTTGGAAGCGAATACTCGAACGGCCCTTTCGAATCTCCCACGATTAATAGGCTACCTTTCCGCCCCGGCCATTTTTTTCCAAATGCAACCATACAATCTGTGGGTGCCTGGATGGTGGTCACCACCATAAACAGCTTCTCATGCCTGTTATTAAGCGAGTCTTCCTGCATATTCTTAACTAAATTCAATCAGTTCTTTCCAACCAATCCTGAAGAACCTCTTCAAGAGTGTCCTTCATCTGATATTTTCGCTTCCACCCAAAAGCAGATAGCTTGCTCACATCTCCCAACAATAGTTCCTCGTCAGACGCCCTCATGTACTTCGCAACTTGCTTGATCTCCGTCTTCACACCTGCAATTTCACAAAGCATTTTTAAAATATCACCAATGTTCCACGCTTCACCAGTGCAAATGTTGACGGGTTCGCCGGGGTTTCCTTTGTCCAACATCAACATCATACCTTCGACACCATCTCTCACATCTATAAAATCTCTCGCAGTATCAAGGCGCCCTACCTCCAGTTTGGGTTCGAGTTTTCCCTTTTTTACGAGAGCAATTTGACGCGCAAAATTCTGGATTGCAGTCGCCGGTGGATGTCCGGTTCCCACATGAATGAACATTCTCGGTAAGTAAACCTTCATGCCATAGTTTGAGTAGTACTGGAATCCCAGCGCTTCAGTTGCCATCTTACTGA
>JAKSBQ010000224.1 GCA_022361075.1 Opitutales bacterium
AAACCAATCGTCTAATCTGTCATGCGAATAAAGCACCTTCAGTTCGTTTTGTTAGAATCCATATACGGGATAGGGGGCGTTCTTTTCCTCAACGAGTGAGTTAGGTTGCATCGATTAATCGGCATCTTCAATCGCAAAATTTGCGACATGACCTGCCTAAAACAAACACAAGCCTTCGTATCGACGAAGAGTTGCAATCCCTTTCCCCCCGAGTTTGATGATACTTTACGTAGATTCGATTTCATGGATAAAACACGACAGAAAGTCCCGCTTCCCAAACCGATGCTGAAGGGAGCGATGCTTACATCCCTCGCACCCATGCAGGATGTGACGGATCTTCCGTTTATGAAGGTGATGCATCGCTACGGCGCACCCGACTACTTCTTCACCGAATATTTCCGCGTCTACCCCAATTCCCGTCTAGACAGGCATATTCTTCGATCCATTACTGAAAATCCCTCCGATCGGCCCGTCTACGCCCAACTACTCGGTAATAGTCTGGACGACATCAAACGAATCGTTCCCCAATTGGAAAATCATCCAATCGCTGGCGTCGACCTGAACGTCGGTTGCCCGGCACCAAAGATTTACAAGAACGCCGCAGGCGGCGGATTGTTGAGGGATATTGATCGCCTGGAACGAATTGTGGAAGCCTTGAGGGAGGTAGTTCAGGGAAGCCTCTCACTCAAGATTCGTGTAGGTTTCGACTCCTTTGAGCCTTTCGAAGAAACCATCGCATTAGTCGAGAAATATTCAATCGATTTACTCACGATCCATGCCCGAACGGTAAGAGAAGCCTACCGTGGCGAACCCCACTACGAGTTTGTCAAAAAAGCAGTTGAGACACTGGACTGTCCCGTGTTTGCAAACGGCAATATCACTTCTGCTGCAAAGGCAAATCGTGTGATCAAGGATACGGGAGCAACGGGTGTCATGATCGGCCGATCCGCAATTCGCAATCCATGGATTTTCAGACAAGTCAGAGAATTTTCCCATGGAAACCCCATTTTTCAACCCACACTCGCGGACGTTCGTCAATATGTCGACGATCTCAACGAAATGTGTAAGGAAAAAATCGAGCGGGAACGTTCCCGTGTGAACCATCTGAAAAAGTTTCTGAACTTTGTTGGCCAATCGGTAGATCCAGACGGTCGATTCATGAAAGCCGTTCGACGTTGTCAGGATGAGGAGACCTTCTTCAAAACCTGCGACGAGCATCTCATCGAGGGTGACAAAGCAAAGCAACCATTTCGCATCGAGCCGTATGCCGGAGTCGTCGCCCGCCCCAATTGTGAGGACGGACATGTGACCGAGGTTGGCGAGTGTAAGCTTTAAGATCTGTCCGACCCTTGACCAAGGCAGTCTCTCGAACTAAGTGTTTTTTATGAATTACAGGGAATTTGGGCGGGATAAAATCAAGATCTCGGAAGTAGGATTAGGATGCTGGCAAATCGGTGGAAATTGGGGTGAGGTTAGAAACTCCACCGCCAACGCGATCCTTCAACAATCCATTGACTCCGGTATCACGTTTTTCGACACGGCGGATGTTTATGGCGAAGGTCGTAGCGAGACTCTGATCGGAGAGTTTTTGAAAATCTCCGATCAAAAAGATGTTTTCGTTGCAACCAAAGTAGGTCGCTTGGGTCTATACCCCAACGGCTACACCCGAGATTCTGTTCGTGCATGCGTGGAAGACTCACTCAAGCGACTCCAGATGAAAAGTCTCGATCTCGTTCAGCTACACTGCATCCCCCATGAAGTCATGAAAAAGGGCAAAGTATTCAGTTGGCTCGACGAGCTGATGGATGAGGGCCTCATTCAGCGCTACGGTGCGAGTGTCGAAAGTATGGAAGAAGCTCACACCTGCATAAGTGTGGCCCCTCAGCTTTACTCCTTTCAGATTATTTTTAATATCTTTCGTCAAAAACCCATTCACAGCCTCTTCGATCTAGCAGCCGAGAAGGAGATCGGTATCATCGCCCGTGTTCCGCTGGCGAGTGGATTACTTACTGGTAAGCTCACAGCGAACCAGCAATTTGATGAATCCGACCATCGGAATTTCAACTGTGACGGCCAGTATTTCAATGTGGGAGAAACCTTTGCGGGTCTTCCTTACAACAAGGGTGTCGCCCTAGCTGAAAAGGTTAAGCAGATCCTGCCAGGCGGGGGAACGATGGCTCAGCAATCCCTGCGATGGATTCTCGATCATCCTGCCGTTTCGGTAGTCATCCCGGGAGCGAGCCGCCCGGAACAGGCAAAAGCGAACGCAGAAGCATCCGTCCTCTCTCCGATTTCCGCCGAAAAGTACGATGCCCTGAAGTCTCTTTACAGGGAAGAGGTGGAAGCGCACATCCGTGGCCCTTACTAGACCCAAATCGATTTTCAGAGCACAGGTATTTCTGAGTTTCATTTCGAGCAGAGATGATACATGGTAATGATTTCAAATCAGAGATGAAGATTTCAGATCTAAAATCACTTGAGATTTCTCTAGGGCAAAGATCCTACCCGATCCACGTTGGAAGAGGTCTGGATGATTTATTGGCGGACCAAATATCCGGGTGCAAAAAAGTAAACAAAAGCATCGCACTAATCACGGATGATCGACTGCAAGAAGTTCAACAGGAGTTTATCCAAAAGCACTTCGCTGAAGTCCCCACCTTCATCCTCCCTAACGGTGAAACCCACAAAAATCTTCAGCATTTCATCGAAGCTCAGGAGTATTTCGCCGGACTCAGCCTGGATCGTTCAACAGTGATGTTTGCGTTCGGCGGTGGAGTTGTAGGGGATTTTGCAGGTTTTGTAGCCGCAGCCTACATGCGTGGTGTCGATTTTGTTCAGATTCCAACAACCCTCCTTTCGATGGTAGATAGCTCTGTCGGTGGGAAAACAGGTGTAAACCTTAGAGCCGGCAAGAACCTTGTGGGTGCATTTCACCAACCCGAAGCAGTTTATATTGATCTGAATCGACTGCAGTCGCTCGACTCACGTCAATTTTCTGCTGGCATGGCTGAGATTATCAAAGCAGGACTACTGGCAGATGTATCCTTCTTTGAAAAGCTTGAGTCTCTGGATCGACTTGACGCACAGAGCCCCGAACTTGCCGATGTCATTCATCACTCTTGTTCAATTAAAGCAGGCGTGGTCGCTGCCGATGAGAAGGAGCAGGCAACCAGTGGTGGTAGAGCGTTGCTTAACCTCGGTCACACTTTTGGCCACGCCATTGAACAAACCACCAACTACACCGAATACCTACACGGTGAAGCTATCTCCATTGGGATGATGATGGCGGCGGAGCTTTCCAGGCAGCTCGGTTACATCGAAACCGACGAAGTCAGTCGAATTCAGGAATTATTAAAAAAATACGAACTACCCACAGAGCTCAAAAACCCGATCCCTTGTGAATCTTTGATGATCGCCATGGGGAGGGACAAAAAGAAGAGGCAGGGAACACTGAAATACGTGGTTCTCGAAAAGCTCGGTCAAGCAATCACTCGGGCGGATATTTCTGAGAAATTCATCCTTCACGCGCTGAAACAAGGAGGAGCTGAGTGAAGCCGGCAGTTTCCTACACAAGACTTTTTTGGTGGACTCTCGGAGCCATCGTTCTGATTCGAGTGCTGTATGTCCTGACCTTTCCCTTCGATCTCTCGGGAGATGAAGCCTACTATTGGGACTGGGGAAGACAACTCTCCTGGGGTTACTTCAGCAAGCCACCGATGATCGCCTGGTTGATGGCTCTCGCAGGTTGGTTTTCACAAGACACGGATTCAGGGATCAGGCTCATGGCTGTCGCACTTGGTACGGGTTCTCTCCTCTTCATCTGGGCGCTGATGCGAAAGATGTGGGACGAGCGCGCCGCGTTCTGGGCCATTTTACTCACACTCGCTTCCCCTGGAAATGTTGCAGTCAATCTCATACTGACGATTGATGCGCCACTGATGTTCTTTTGGTCGGGAGCCCTTTTCTCTTTTTACATGCAGATTCATGAGAAACGACACCGGATCACGTGGACGGTGGTTACCACGTTGATGCTCGGGTTCGGACTGCTAAGCAAGCAAATGACCTTTGCTTTTTATCCTCTGGCGCTAGTTTACCTGATTTCTCAATCCGATCTTCGATCAAACCTGAAGAGGCTATCACTCTGGCTGTCCTGGGCAGTGTCACTCGCATTTCTAGTCCCCACAATTCTATGGAACGCGCAAAACGACTGGATCACCATCAAGCACACACAACATCACTTTGAGGGTAAAGCGATCACGTTCATGGACATTCTTTCGCGCGTGGGTGAATTCTTTGGATCTCAACTTGGCGTGCTCTCTCCCGTGACTGGAGTCGCCATCGCAATTCTCGTCGTGGGGCTGCTGATCCATTTTCGCAAGTGGTCGCCAAAAGTCGCCTACCTGGCCATTTTTAGCGTTCCCGGACTCTTGTTTGTTTCCCTGATGCTACTGCGGCAATCGATCAATCCTAACTGGCCGGCGGTTTTTTACGTCGGAGCAGTCATGCTACTCGGAGCAGCAGTGAGCGGTGCTGAAGGGTTACCTAAAAACTGGTCCAAGAAATGGCCCGGATGGCGATACCCATCAGTGATCTGCGGCGCAATTTTTGCGGTACTGATCATGGTCCTGCCACACATTCTGGACTGGACGAAGCAAACAGGCGCCAAATGGGACCCCGTTGTGAGACTTGAAGGTTGGTATGAACTGGGAAAAAAGGTGCAAAAGATTCGTGAGATGCATAGCCACGATCTTGAAGAACCCTTCATCCTGGCTACAGGTCACCGTTATACTACTTCTCACCTGGCTTTCTATTTGGTGGACCAACCGAAAGTTTACCACTGGCCCGAAAATCCAGGTACGATCGAGTCCCAATACGAGCTTTGGGGCTTTCCTGAAGAGTTAGCAGAAAAAGATGCCTTTATCGTGGTGGCAGGCCAAAACGAAGAATTACCTGAAAGCCTCTATCCGATGTTCGAAAGCATTGAACCATTAGAGGAAATTCAGATCACGCGAAGTGCAAAACGCATCCGTTACTATAGCCTTTACATCGGAAAAAGCTTTAAATTAACCTCCTCAACGCCGGCATCCCATCCATGACCTATTCCGTAAACAAAAGAACTCCCATGAGTGGGATTTTTGCTAATGTCGAGGATTGCAACCAGTTGACGAGAAGCGTTGTGATCCCGTTCTACAACGAAGAAGCATGCGTCAAGGGTGTGGTCGAAGAGATTCGAGCAGCACAACCGAATGCGGAGATCGTCGCAGTGGATGACGGAAGTAAAGACCAAACCTGGTCGATCCTCTCAGAAATTCCCAATATCGTAGCTCTTCGTCTTGAAGAGAATCGCGGACAAAGCGCCGCAATTTACGCAGGGATGACCCACGCTATGGGAGACGTCATCGTTTTGCTTGATGGTGACGGACAAAACGATCCCGCAGATATCGATTCTCTGATCGAAAAACTAAAAAATGCAGATGTCGTTGTGGGCTATCGCGCAAAGCGCAAGGATACCTGGAGTCGTCGCGTTGCCTCCAGATTTGCTAACCGCATCCGCCGTATGTTTCTGGACGATGGGGTGAGAGACACAGGCTGTGCACTTAAAGTATTCCCACGCGTCTACGTCGAATTGATCGTTCCCTTCAACGCACTTCACCGCTTCTTACCGGCTGTTTTCAACAGGGCCGGACTCAAGCTTGACGAAGTTCCAGTGAATCATCGGGCGAGAGTCGAGGGCACTTCCAAATACACTAACTGGGAAAGGGCACTGAAAGGAATTTATGACCTTTTCGGAGTAGCCTGGATGCTGAATCGAAAGATTCATTTTCCAAAGATCGAAATTAAGAGATAAGAAAATGCACGAAACACTTTTTACCGTAAATCTGTTCGGTATTGAATGGATGGTCACCGGGTGGAAAATTGTAGGCTACATGGGCACTGTGATGTTTGGCGGCCGTTGGATCGTCCAGGTGGTTGCCTCGTCAAAAAAGAAAGAGGTCGTGATGCCCCGCTTGTTTTGGTACATGAGTTTGGTGGGATCGCTGTGCCTTCTGTCCTACTTTCTGGTCGGAAAAAATGACTCCGTCGGGATTTTGTCCAATCTCATGCCCTCTGCAGTCGCTGCCTACAATCTCATCCTGGATTTTCGTAAGACCGCCAAAACAGAGACGTCTGAAACTGCTTAAGCTTTTTCATCATGCCAAAATCACTTCGCTACATTGGTCGCCTCTTCTCTTCCACCTGGAGAGAAGTTAAGGCAAACCCCCTTAAATACCTGATCTTGATCGGGATTGGAATCGTGCTGGCGTTTGTGATGATGCCGCACGACCACGGATGGCTGGATAATATTCGAAAAGATCCGGCGATTTATCCGGGGGTTCACGATGCAGCAGGTAAGGTGAGCCACTACACAATGTATACTTTCACTCCACTTTTGCTTTGCACCTTGCTTTGGATCGGAGGCTGGCTCAGCGGAAAGAAATCTTTCAAAAAGGCCGCACTGGTTTGTTTTGTAGCAGGAACGATGGGTGGAATCCTGGTGAATTTCCTGCGTCCGGGTTTCGGAAGGCCACGTCCGAGGGCAGAAAAGGTAGATAAATTTCACTACTTCGAAGTCGACTCCGACATGCTGAGTTTCCCATCGGGTCACGTCATGTCCAACATGGCGGGAGCGACTGCCCTTACCATCGTACAGCCTTGGATCGGAGTACCTTACGTGATAGCGACAGGCGCGAGCGGTTGGTCCCGCATGCAGAGAGACGCCCACTATCCGACCGACGTCACGGTAGGTGCCATCTTTGGCGCCGTGGTGGGGATCGCCTTCGCTAACGGAATGCTTCTTATGCGGAAGGATGAAGATCCTTTGGAAACAGAATAAGAATCTCGGACCAACGCATCCTGGCGAAGTTCAACCCTTTTTGAGTCAACACAACATGAGTGTCTGAGGCGGCTGACTTGAGATCCAGTCCAAGTTCCTTCCTGAATTCCGCGGGAGGTGCTCCCCAGGACTCCGAAACCATCTGATCGACTATTTGCTCATGTTTGAGCACGACGTAAAAGGTATTTCTCCCTTGGTCGCTTCTGAGGTCTTCCAAAAGATCCTCGCGGTCGATTTTAAAATCCCATACCCGGCCTGTATAGAAAACCAAACTTGGTTCCTCAAACTCCACTCCCACCAAGCGAGCATCCTCAGGAAGTTGTTCGACCATTCTCGCAATCGGGATGACGGGCGACAAGGCTCTCATCTCACGCCCAAGAATCACCTGGAGGATGGTGATGGAGACCAATAAAGGCACCATGAACCACCACAATCTGACCTTCGCGACGACAACCATCGTGTTGAGAATGATCAACAAACCGATCACAGCTGCCATTCCCCACTTGAGGTGATTGATGGCGAGATCCGACCCCAAGAGCCAAATGAGCGCCAGGGTGAGGAGAATTTCAAAAAAGATGACGTAGGTCCAAAACCAGATGTGCCCGAGTTTCCCCCATTTCTGTCCAGAGGATTCCAGCGAATGCGCCATCCAGAGGATCAGCGCAGGGAAAGCCGGTAAAATGTAGTGAGGA
>JAKSBQ010000305.1 GCA_022361075.1 Opitutales bacterium
CACTCCATTACCGCTAAAGATCTGGATTAGATTGCTAAGCAGATCAGTTCTTTCCCCGCGATTGGAAGGTAGGCTTTGTTTGATGGCGTCTTCTAAATCCCTGTTGAATGCTTCACGTATGGACGGAGGAGGAATCAATTCCTCTTGAGATTGCATAGAGATGGATAGCTCGCGTAGTTGAGCCAGCTCGTTTCTCGATTTTTCGCAGCTCTGCAGGTGTTTTTTAACCCTTTCAGCAGTATCCTCCGACAGTTCATCAGAGATCAGTCGTGAGAGTAATGTCTTATCGAAATCGTTGCTCATGACACTGTCCTTTCTTCGTAAAATACTTCTCTTAGTTTTAGCATCGCACGGTGGGTTTTCATTTTGATCGCACCCTTTGAACTCCCGACGACCTTCGCGATTTCCTCATATTTGAGCCCTTGGTATTTGCTCAGAATGATCAGTTCCCGATAGTCATCAGGCAGCTGTCTCAGGGCATCTTCCAGCTCTCTATGATCTCTCTGTTTGCTGTAATCTTCCCGATCCGGAAGTTCGTTAAAGTCTTCCTCTGAATCCTGGAAGTAACTCTTCCGGTTTTTAGATTTCCGGTAGCTGTCGTAGAATTGATTCCGAGCCAGTTTAAAAATCCAGGATCGAAAAGTATGCCTCTCTTTGAAGCTCTTTCGATATTTGAGGATTCGGTGAAAAGTGGACTGAGTGAGATCTTTGCTCTCCTCAAGGTCACCGGACAATCGAAAGAAGAAGTTATAGATCGAGACCTGATAACGTTCGAATAAGATCGCGGCGGAGCCCAGTTCGCCTTGCTTTACCTGATTCATTAACATCTCGTCCGTTACTCCGTCCACTTTTTGAATTCTACTCAATTGGTTTCGTTTAGTGAATACCGGAGATTGATGAAAAAGGTAACGGAGGGGTGTGTGTTTTTAAGGTGGTAGGGCGGAGCGTCCTCGCTCCGCCGAAATAAAACCCATAACCGATGCAGCGGAGCGGGACGCACCGCCCTACCTAAAGGAGTTGTTCACGCGCAAAAAAAAGACCCCGGATAGTCCCGGAGTCTTTGGAAATAATCGAAATCTGATTATTGATTTTACGCTCTCTTGAAGACGCGCTTCAGGGAAGCAGCGGCGTAGTCGCGGTTGAGCTGTGCGATCATACCGAGGCTGATGGCCTTAGGACCAACGGCTTGACACTCACCGTAGTTGGTGCAGTTACCGAAGCCGGCAGCGTCCATAGCCTCAACCATTGCCAATGTGCGGCGGTCCTTCTCAGGCTTACCTTGTGGCAGGCTGTTGAGTTGAGCCACTTTAGCAGCGGTGAAGAGCATCGCAGATGCGTTTTTACACGCTGCCACACATGCTCCACAACCGATACAAGCTGCAGCGTCCATTGCCCAGTCGGCAACTTCCTTAGAAATCGGAGTCGCATTCGCGTCAGGCACACCACCTGTTGATGTGCTCACGTAACCACCTGCTTGCTGAATGGTGTCAAGCGCGGTGCGGTCGACGACAAGGTCCTTAATCACAGGAAGTGGTTTTGATCGCCATGGCTCGACGGTGATGGTCTCGCCATCTTTGAACACGCGCATGTGCAGCTGACATACCGTAGTCAACTTTTGTCCGTGTGGACGGCCGTTGATTACAAGCGAGCACATACCGCAGATGCCTTCACGACAGTCGTGGTCGAATGCGATAGGCTCTTCGTTCTTTGCCACG
>JAKSBQ010000058.1 GCA_022361075.1 Opitutales bacterium
GAACGTTTAGCGCCTTCTCTCCAAACGGATTGGGTTCGTCATCCCAAACGTGGCGGGTGACAAGGGTGTCTGGAACGCTTTCTGTAAATTCGTATTCAAAAATGACCTCCTCGTGTAATTTTCCATCTAACAAGTTCACACTACGTTCCACGCGATCATCTTCGAAGTCGGAAGGAACATTGCCAAAGTCGAGCACCCGAGTCCACCCACCTGTATTGCTTGAGGGAATTGCGACGGTTTCCTCAAATTCTGTCGAATGTCCCTTCACAAACACATTTTTTATAGCAAGAAAACGCTCTCCATGGTTCAGAATTACGGGTCCTCCATTCGCCAACTCAATCCTGCCATCGTAGAGGCCGAGATGCCCGCCTTCAACACCCCTTGATTTGTCAGCCATGATGATCGCAGGCCCCTCGTTTTTTTCGATTTGGAAACCCACGATGCTCATACCTCTGAAAATACCACCATCAATCGCCGCTTCACTCTGCCCTTTCAGATAAATTCCTGCCAAATTACCACCCAAACTGCCGCCACCATCACCTGGTAACCAAAATCCATACCGCCCACCAGTGATCGCAATATTCGAAGCACACATTCCTCGTCCGGGAAAGGACTGAATTCCCGCAAAACCATCGTTTGCTTCAATCGATACATTTTGTAAAAAGCTTTCCTGGGCCGCACCAAATTTCAGCCCGATCGCTCCGGAGTTCCCTCGTCCCAAGTCCAGGTTGATGTTACGAAACCCATTTGCAAACGCACAGTTGGGACGTTCTCCGTTTTTCCACTGAGTGGCAGCGAGCCGTATGTGGATCATCGGCCTGGGCTTTTTTTCATCTCCAAAACCTGCAGCTTGATCATCGAGAACGATCACAGGACGCTCATCTACCGCAACTGGTCCCATCAGAACCACACTGCCTTGCCGCCCTAACTTCGCACACGGAGTTCCATTCTCAAGCGTGCGCCCCTGTTGCTCGCACAAGAGGGTTTCAGAAATCAGGTATCGACCCTTCGGAAAGTAAGCGACAAGCCCCTTGGTCGTCGCTTCTTCAATCGCATTACTCAGGGCGTCGCTCGAATCTCGCATCCCCGAAGAATCCACTCCTGGATATTGGGACACATCAAGAAAGCCTAACTCCTCAAGTGTGTGGGAATCTGAGAACACACGGGAAATCCCAATCAAAAACAAAATACAAAGAAACAATCCGAATCGGTTTTTCATAAAGCATTCACAGTTTTCCAAAAACAGGATTAAAAAAAGACCGCTCCCCCCTAATGGGAACGGTCTCCAGATTTAGATATTATAGATTATTTACCCCCCAGTATAATAATCTATTACATACCCCAAAAGTAGACTAGAAGCTGAATGTAGCTCTAAGCGTAGTTGTGCGAGCATCCAAGGTAGTGATGTTTCTCGCGATAGGACCTCCGATTTCACGATTACCCCAACTAGTGACGATGATGAGATCGTTATCGAACAAATTACTGATATTCAGACTTAGCTTCATATCCACCTCATTGCCAAACAGTGTCAGAGGACGCTTGTATCCAACTTTCAGCTGCCACACCGAGTAGTCCTCGAAGTAAACATCAGAGCCATCCTGGATACCAAGATAACGATCACCATAGAACTTTGCACCAACACCCACATCGAAACCACCGAGGAATGAATCTTGGTCGAAGGTGTATTTGCCGAAAAAATTCATACGTTTTTCGATAGTATTTCCCTCGCGACCACCGATTTCCTGGCGACGATCCTCATTCTCTTGGACGACGCGGTCTGCCATTGATCCGACAGTTTCGTTCTCGTCCTCAAGAAGGATAACATCACGGAATTGGTTCCATGTAGAAGTATGCAGACTCAGGTAACGAGTCACGTGTGGGTTCACATCAGACACTGCTACATCGCGATCCGACATGTTGAACCTTAAGGTGATGTTCTTGGTTGGATTCGCTACAAGTTCGAACTCAGTTCCTTCACCCGTCGTGCTTTTCACAGTAACACCATTCTCGATCACATACGCAGGGTTGCTCACAAGATTAGAGGCTTCCAATGCTTCCCAGATTGGATTCACCTTGGTCCAGAACCAGAACGAGTTATTGGTTTCGTTATCAACCACAGTTTCGTAGAAGTTCAGGGAAGCATACAACTTCCCATCCCAGAGGTTCAGACGAATCGAGTAGTCCTCACCCGTCGCCGTTTTGTTACCTGCCAACTCGTTGAAAACATTGAATTGAGTTTGTGGCTGGAAGTTGTCAGATTTATTCGCAGTGAGCGTCAGCCACTCGAAAGGAGTGACCGCAATACCCAACGATTTGGTTTCACCTTCAAATTCTCTAGCCTCATCTTGCAATTCACCTAGCGTGACTTCATCAGGCAACTGACCCGCCTGTCCCTTTGTTTCAACAAAACCAAAGGACTCGAGCTCGTCCTTACGAACACCATAGACCAGAGCAATTTTGTCTTCCCAGAAGAAACTCTGACCACCCACCATCATACTGGTAGTATCAGCTTTGTTTGGACGATTACGGTCCCATATGAACTCAGGTGTAATGGTACCAATATTCTCTCCTGTAACCGGATCAGTCAGTGTGAAAGGTGCGATGGGATTTGCCACTAAATCCACTGCCATACCGTCTGGACCGTCATTACGATAAGAATTAATGTAGGTCCTTGTATAGAGACGGTTTTGACCAACGTTGTTACGACTTGGATTCAGAGGTGTGCGGTTTGCCAGACGTGCACGTGCGAACCTGGTAAACTTCACTTCGTTTTGCCAAAGTGCCGCCAATTGGTGACGACCAAGCCACTTCTTCCCTGAATCCCACTCATAAGAAGCCAACAAACGCTTAGTCTCAAAACTCTTGTGGATCGAGTTACGCTGAGGTCTGGTTTCAATGAAATAGTGTCCGAAATAAGGATTAGCTGATCCGTCAGGCAATACTTGAGCCAAGTCGATGAAAGGCTCGATATCACCGTGGTTCGCGTTGTCACGAAGCTGACGATTAAAGTTTTCAGAGCGGTACGCACCTTCAATGAAGAAGTTTTCAAAGAGCTCCTGCTCCACAATCAACATGACCGAATCTTCCTTGGTGTCAGTCGTATTAACAGGGCCAGCCAAACCGTCTTTTCGGTTCCAGCCTTCACGCTCAAAGTCTACCCATTGATCTCCGGTACCTGTCGAACGGGACGCGTATTTAAAATTACGACCTGTTAGTCCGGAAGGAGTCCATAAGACTGTCGGACGATCACCCGTTGATATGTTCCCTTCAATTTCATCTACACGATCACGAACCAATCCCCAATCAACTGCTCCGTCACGGACAAAATCATTGTAGTTCACAAAATTGGAACCCGCTGCAATCCAGTCGCTCACTCCATCTCTGACAATCCATCTTCTTTGGAAAGAACGACCATAATCTGCTTCATCGTAGCTGTAACGGATAGTGGTGTTTTCAAATGGTTTGTAAGTCAGAGCAATGTGAAAACGATCCGCATCATTCCACGCATTCTCACGA
>JAKSBQ010000394.1 GCA_022361075.1 Opitutales bacterium
ATAGCAGAGTACGGACCTTTGAGTATACAACACACTTATATAGTGTAGAAACGCAATACCTGAAACATTGCCTGTTGTTCTGTTGCTCTATTATGACAAATTCTGTAAGCACAGCTCAGCGCCAGGATCATGTGGTGTGTGGCTGTACCTAGTATACTGTTTGTTAATGTGTTTTCTTGGTGTTCTCAAGGGGGTCTCTACTTCACACTTTTGAACTTTCGTCGGGACCACCTCCACAATCCAATCAACATCTTCACTCTCGCACTGACAGGAAAAGAAGTCAATCTTGATGGTGTAATGGAGCCCGTCCTTGCTGAGATTAACAGCTTGAACAAGGGTATTAATATCAGGTCAATTGTCACTTCTGACATACCCATAGGAGCGCGAGTGTGGCATGGTGGTCTTGGAATTCACGTTTCAATACAAGTACACCTTGGCCTATTCATTGCTGACATGCCACAGCACAATGAATCTGCATGGATGAAGGGTGTCAGAGCGGATCATGGATGCCATATATGCTATGCACACTATCAGAACGAGTATCACTTGGATGCATGACAAGATGGTAGGCAGTTTGCATTCCGAGACGTACCAGCAACCAAGCAGCTTTTCGGCCTCTATGGACTCCTGTGTACTGCTGAACAAAAGAAAGCATTCTGTCAGGTTAGTGGAATCAGTGAGACACAGGCAATGTGACATACCACTGAGGGTGTCAAAGTATGTTTCTCGCAGTATTGACATTACCAACAACATCAGAATCCCTTTTGGCAGCTTCAAGAAAAGGCGGGCTTTGACATTCATATGCACACACCACCTGAGTTGTTTCATTTAGAAATTCTTGATCTGTTTAGAAAGCATGTAAGGATGTTGGAGAAGTATGCAAGAATAGAAAAATTCAAAGAGCGAGTTAATGAAGCGCTCAAATCACATCATGTTGATGGCCAGTATGTCCAAGAGTGAGATTTGTACTTATCTGTGCAATATCAGGCCTTTTCCACCATTTCTTGCCAATAAGTTCTGGCAAGCTGATCACTGGACAAGATTCCTCAAAATCACGCCGTTCTTGTTCAAAGGTATTCTTCCATCTGATCACATGGACTGCGTGATATCACATGTCAAATATCTAAGCATCTTAATGCGTGAATCACTGTCTCTGAGGGCGATTGATGAAGCTGAGCAGCTGTTCTTGCAGTACGTTATGGTGTAAAACAACAGCATTCTGAGGTATCTGATCACAGGTGGCGCCGACAAATGCGGGAGTTGTTCACACCCAAGCGGTGTTGCTTTCCAAACTTCCATCAGGCACTCCACATCTTCGAATTCACTCGCCAATATGGCCCTCCAACGCTGTGGTGGGCACAGGTATTCGAGCACAAGCATAAGGTGTTCAAGTATTGGATATCTTGCTCCAACATGCACGATGCACATACCATGATAATGACCATCACTCACTATCCATTACAGGTTGAATCCTGGTGTGCTGAAAAGGAGATGTTATGTCAAGCAGCTCGCTACTATTATGCACACATCCCATTCTTGCAGCCCAAATCAGCACTTCGCCTTGCAATACAACTCTCCACACACGTATCATACACTAGTGACTTGGTCGCCCTGTCAGTCACTGATACTGAGGTACGCACATACCATATTACTGATTCTAACACTGTGTAATAGGCTTGCCGTCTTGCAAGCCATGCATGCACTTGTCGCTCCAAAGCCACATCGTTTTGGTCAGTGAGTGCTGCACAGGTGAAATATAGGCGAGTGGAGGTGGGCTCATACATCATCTACCACAGTGGGTCAACATACTCCTTTGGCGTCATGCAAATGATTGCTGTAGCCACGAAATCGCCTTGCAACCACAAGCAGTTGCTTCTTCTCATTCAACCTTGCATCTTTACTTCTCGGAAGGACGCAACACACTGCCCTATAGTTGACTCACATCAGGATGTTGATAATCCTGCATGGCATCCCTTTGAAGTGTACATTCGCTCCTGTGTTGTTGTGTGTGGGTGTATAAACATCTACCAGTAGCGCTGGTAC
>JAKSBQ010000155.1 GCA_022361075.1 Opitutales bacterium
GCGACGTCGAGACCGGGTTCCGCATCGCGGAGTATCTCGAAACGATGATCGGACGCATTCCGCTTTTGACGAGCCGCCTCCACGAGTTGGTACGGATCGAAACGTACACCCGATCGGAGGCGAAGAAGGACGACCGTTACGCCCCGCTTTGGGACTTCGCGGCGTCCGGCGGCGACAACGCGGCGACGGTCTATGACGAGCAAAACATACTCCAACGCGTCCTCACACTTGCGACGGCGATCCGGGGACACGCGGCTTCGATCCTCGGCGGTGCGATAACGATTACGGCGGCCAGGAGGGTGGTCGTCTTTGCCGAAGAGTGCTTCAACGCTGAGCTCAACCGCATCAATCGGATCATTTATCGGATAGAGAACGTTCGGTACGACCTTCCCAGCTTTCCTCTTGAGCGGTTTCTCCGGATCCACCGCAAGACCGCGCTCGCATCGGCCAATGAGCGCTCGGCGGTCGATCTTATCGAAGATTTTTCGCTCCAGCTCGTTCAGATCGCCGACAAGCTCGCCCGCTTCACCGGAAATCGGCGAGAAAGCGTGGGATCCGTCGATTCGATCGCGATGCCCTACCCGCCGGTCGCGTTCTCAAAACCGTTTATCGCGCCTGAGATCGAACTGTTGATCAGCGGCGACGGACCGTTTGCAGGACGATCGATCCTCGACGCGATGACCGAGATCGCGCAGATCGGATTTCTCGCGGGACGCCTCTTCGAAGAGAAGTCGATCATCAATGATTTGAGGGAGATCTCCGGCCTCAGGGCCGAGCTCGAAGGGATCATGATCAGTCTCAAGCGGATCGCGAACAGAGAGGTATACGACGCCGTCCGAGAACGGTGGATCGTATAGACCGCCGACTCCGATACCGTCGAACCGATACGTACAACTCTGTACAGTTCCGATGGAATCTATGGTTTCATTTCGTGAAAAATTAGGCAGCGAAATAGATTTCATGCGAAAAATCATGAAAATTATCGTTAATAATGCTAATAATCAGCGGTTTTTTACGCTGTTGACCACTTGTGCGCGACTTCGTATCATTAGGGAACGAAATTTCGATACCTAAACAATAGGAGGATAGGAATGAAAATACGTTTGGGAGCC
>JAKSBQ010000177.1 GCA_022361075.1 Opitutales bacterium
CTCCGTGAACCTGAGTGGCCAGGAACTTCTTGATCTCGACGGGAGTGTCGCACCCAGTAATTTTGGAAACAATGATATTGGCCAAAATCGCCAACGGAGCTCCTATCCAGGCAAAATACCAGGGATTCAGGTAGACACTCATCCAGTTTGCACCGGGCCATGGCCAACCTTGCTTGGCCGCTATAAAATAGGCAATAGCAAGAAGTGAAACGCCGCCACCTACAATCACACCTGCCCATGCGCCTTGCCGATTTGAGCCGCTCCACCAAATTCCAAGAAGGAACAGTGGGAAGATCGTACACCCCGCCAATGAGAATGCAGCTGCGACAAGCTGAGCAATCAAAGCAAGTTTCAACATCGCGATCATACCCACAATAAGGGCCATCAATATGGTAGCGATACGTGCCATGAGCATCTGTGTTTTCTGAGTGGCTTCAGGATTCAAAGTGTTGTAATAAAGATCATGAGAGATCGCTGAAGCTCCTGCGACAAGCAGACCTGAAACGGTAGAGAATGCCGCGGAAACGGCACCGGCTGCAAGCAATCCAACAATGACAGGATGAACAGAAGCCAACTGAGCTGCATAAACAACGATCGCGTCTTTATTCAATTTCCCAATTTCTGGATTCGCTGAAAGGATCTTACCAAATGTTGAGTAAAGAGGAGCACTCCAATAAAGGATACAGATAAAAAACAAGCCCCAAACGACCGAAAGCCTAGCATCTCTTGCACGAGGAACCACATAAAAACGTTGAATTACGTGTGGAAGGCCAGCCGTTCCTATCATAAGAGAAAAGCAAATCGCTAACCATTGAAATGAATTCTGTCCCGTCGCTGGATCGAATGGCATTGCAAATTCAGGAGATGGCATAATTCCAAATGAATTGCCAAGTGAGTTAGTTAATCCCTCTTTCCCGGGGAGTCCGTTGACGATGTCCGTTACCGCAGCACCGTAACCAACCTGCGGAAGCGCACCGAAATAACCATATTTGAAGCAGATGATCACCATTGGAATAATGAATGAGGTAATGATGATCACATACTGAATCTGCATGTTTTTGGTAACCCCCATCATTCCTGAAATCAGGGTATAGGTTAATACTACAATTGAGCCAACAATGACAGCCCAATGGTAGTCAATGCCCAGAATCCACTCAAACATCAGCCCGATCCCTGCAAATTGCCCCACACAATAGGATATAGATATAAGGAAAGCGAGTAGTGCTCCGACTCCGCGGAGTCCTTTTGAATAAAATCGATCGCCGATAAAATCTGCTGCCGTGTATTTTCCGTATCGACGCACCTGACTGGCCATCAAAACAAGTAGTAACACATAGCCTCCTGTCCAGCCAACAACATAAGATAGTCCATGGTATCCTGCTCCATACATAATCGCTGCCATGCCAAGGAATGAAGCAGCACTCATCCAATTGGATGCGATTGCCATGCCTGAACCAACAGGTGATATTTTCCTACCAGCAGCCCAGTAAGAAGAGGTATCCTTGGCTCGATTAAAAACACCAACAAGGATAAATGTAACCAGAATTACCAGTAGAATGATGCCGGGTATGATTTTAAAAGAACCTTCAAGCTGAGTTGCCTTCGTTCCAGCCTCCGCACCAAACAAAACTGCAGGGAAAAGGAACAAGCTCAGTTTCGTTGTAAGACGTAAAATTGTTTTAATCATTTCAGTTAAAATTGGGTTAGTAATTTCGGAATGAATACGATCAGTGTTGTTCTTCCACGAAGTCGTGTTTCTTATAAATCTTCTCAATTTTAACTGCGTAAAAGAGACAAAGTAAGACAAAGAGAATCAGTAGGAACTGCGCGGTATACCAGTAGTGGAATGGAAATCCCAGGAATGTGAAATCCGTCAATGGACCTCTAGGATGGGTGCAATACAACTCCATCACTGCAGGTAATCCTTCGGGATATTCAGCGACTTCAACCTCAACTAAAGAATAAGGAAGAAGCTCAATCATCAACTGATCATACCCTTCACTCTCAAGCTTTAATATTTCGGCAGCACTACTTACATCGATGGTTTGACCAGGGGCCATTTTTGCCAAAGTCAGACTCAACGACTGTTTCAGTACACTCTTGTCAGCTTCTGCGAGGGCAATATTCTTGCCCAGCACCTTAAGGAGCGTTTTGGACAGCAATGTTTGATCCTCAGCTGTTGCCTCATCGCTTTGGATTTTTGGCCAGACTTCCTGAAATTGAACAAGTGTTTCTTCAGGTGTCATTTTATTTGTGGCCATTAACAAGAACTGGAAGCCAAAGACTGCCAGAGCCCAGATAGAAATAAACAGAATGATCACTCTGCTATTCTCGCGGGCGATTGCGGAAGATGATTTGAAGAAATTAATTTCATACAAATCGTCGTTAGGGTTAGTCATAATATGGGGTTTTAGGTTTTGAATAAACGCGCGATCTATGCATCATCTATAATCAGATTAATACTAAAGCAACTTTAAATTAGTTAATTTAATACAGTAGCTCCGCTTTTCGTATTTTGCTAAATCTCACCGCCGTGAAACTGTCAGAACATGCCGATCATACTGAAAAAGTTGTAGGAATTCGGGGTGAAGACATTCACAAATGGATCGATGGCTTTTTCGATATTGAGGGCTTCGACGACTTTGTACGAACCGGCAAAGATGGTCAGTTCGATCCTTATGGCCATCGCAAATTTCGACACTGCAGAGAGGCTTTAGAAGATGCTATCAAAGAGTTCGAAGGGAAGTATACTCGTGAGCAAATTGTGAGGGTTTTCGAAACTCATTTGAAGGATGATTACGACGGATACATTCCCGTACAGAGTGACTTCGAGGATGGTAAATTCAGGGAAAAGTATCACGAAGCTGAGGACCATGTCCTTTCGGAACGCATCCTCAACGAATCAGAACTCAAAGAGTATTTTGCTGGAAAACGATACGCCGCCGAAAAAAAACATCAAAAAAACAGCGGTAACCTAAAATTTTGGTTAAGCATCCTGGTTCCCACTGTAGCAGCCATTTTGTTGTTTGTGGCGTCCATCTTCGCGCTGGTTCTTCCTCAGTTCCGAAGCAATCTAATTTCGCAGAAAAAAGTGATGATCCGAGAATTGACCGTCTCCGCATCAAGCATCATTCATCACTACATTCAACAGGTTGAAGACGGAGAATGGTCACTCGATGAAGCGCAACATAGAGCGGCTGAAGAGATTCGCGACTTGCGATACGGTGAAGAAAACAAGGACTACTATTGGATCACCGACATGCACCCCCGCATGATCATGCACCCCTACCGACAAGACCTCACGGGAAAAGACCTCTCCTACTACCTGGATGAGGAAAACAAGAGCGGAAAATTACTTTTTGTGGAATTTGTGAAGCTAGTGAAAGAATCTAACGAAGGTTATCTCGAATACTATTGGCAATGGAAAGATGATGCAGACACCAAAGCACCCAAATTGTCTTATGTCAGAGGGATCCCCGAATGGGGTTGGATCATTGGCACCGGCATTTACATCAACGACGTACATGCCGAGATCCAAAATTTAACCCACAAAATTCTGGTCACTTTCGGATTTATCACACTAGGGCTGATCGTGATCCTGATTTACATCGTGCGGCAAAGCCTTCGTATCGAGCACAATCGCCAAAAAGCCGAAAGTGGTCTGATTGAAGCAAAGGAAAGATATCGCGCCTTGGTGGAAGCCTCCAACGAAGGTTACGTCATGGAGCTTGAGGGAGATCACGTCTATTCGAACCTAACCTTCCAAAGAATAACTGGCTACAACGAGGAGGAGAGTCAGTCTAGCGGCATTTGGGAAGAGCTGTTGCTCGATTCACCCGAAAATCAGGCAGCACTCCACACCATCAAAAAAGCCCTCAAAGGAAAGACAGTGAGAGGTGAATTCGAAGCGTGTATTCAGAAAAAAAATGGAGAACCAATGGAGGTCCTTATTCAGATCTCGAGGATATTCTTTTCCGAAAAAAACGGACATGTCATCTCTCTTAGAGCCATCACACGAAAAAAAACAGCGTCTTTTTATCCCTCGCACTCATCATCTCAGTCACTTGATAGACTCGTCGACGAGATTAAAAAAAGTGAAACTGAAGGGCACCTCATTCGCACACTCAATCGGCTCTCTTCAATGGTTGGACAACGTTTGGAAGATGACGGTGATTTGGTTCGCACACGCAATTCGATCGCAACCATTTATCACGAAACCGTGATCCGTCACATTCAGTTGGATCTAAAAAACCACGAACTACCGACTGTTCACTATTCGTTCGTCTCTTTAGGCAGTGCTGCACGTCAGGAGATGACCTTCTTCTCTGACCAGGACCATGCGTTGATATTTGAGGTCCCCGACAGAGAGAAATTAGATGAAGTTCGGCACAATTTTCTCCA
>JAKSBQ010000319.1 GCA_022361075.1 Opitutales bacterium
TGACCTGCTGTTGGACAATGGAATTGAGCCTTTTGTGACGTTGTATCACAGGGACTTGCCTGCGGCGTGGCAGGAATCACATGACGATTGTTGGCCAGGGAGTTTGTCGACGCGTATGAGGCGTATGTTAAGGTGTGTTTTGAGCGGTTTGGCGACGCGTGAAGCGGTGGATTACGTTCAATGAGCCGTGGTGTAGCGCAGTGCTGGGGCATGGTGTGCCGGTGGAATTTGATACTGATGTGCATGCACCTGGAAGGCAGGTGGATGTTGGAGTGGAACCCTATGTTGTTGGGCATAACATCCTACTGGCACATGCCAGAGCAGTGAAAGCTTACAAGGCTGGCGTATGTGTGCATGACATGAACGGATTGGTGATGCTGGTTGGTAGAAATATGGCGATGGCAAGATTGGCATCACGTTGAATTGTGACTATGCGTTTCCCAAGTCGGAGAGTGACGAGGATAAGCAAGCGGCTCAGCGAAGCTTGGAGTTCATGTTGGGTTGGTTTGCGGATCCGATGTTCTTTGGTGATTGTCCAGAGTCCATGCGGGTATGTGAATTCTGTTCGCTGTGCGAGTTGATTATGTGATTGGTAGGCTCTGGTTGGAGACCGCCTACCCAAATTCACTGAGGAGGAGAAGGAATTAATCCGAGGTAGCCACGATTTCTTCGGGCTCAACCACTATTCCTCCCACTATGCTGCAGCTCTCAAGAACAACAAGCGCACTCTCCAACCCAACTGGTTCACAGACCAACAAGTGGAGAGCTCCGCCGACCCATCGTGGAACGTCACCGACATGGGCTGGCCTAGTACGTTCCGCCACCCTCGCCACACACACTCACACGGCACGACAGTCGTCCCCCTTGGCTTTCGACGCATATTAGAATACATTGATAAGCGCTACGGACACCCAGACACATTCGTGACCGAGAACGGCTGTGCCGTTCACGAACCTGATGTCGAAACCGCCCTCCACGACACTATGCGTATCGACTACCTCCGTGGTTACATCGGTGCAGCCGAGGCAGCCATCACGGAGTCCAACGTCAACTTGAAGGGGTACTTCGTATGGAGCCTGCTGGATAACTTCGAATGGGCTCAGGGATACAGCAAGCGCTTCGGGCTTCACTTCGTCGATTACGCGACACTCAAGCGCACACCGAAGGGTTCTGCTGGCTTCTATGCGCAAATCATCGCCAACAACACTGCTGGTGGAAACTGCATCAAAGGCGACGCTCTTGGCACTCCTTTCACCGCTCGCCCTCCGCGGAAATTAGAGCTTTGTGGCGTATCAGAGTTTTACTGAAGCTGCACTGACGAATGTGTTTTACCGCTATCAGTCAGTGGTAGCCGTGTGGTGAGTACTTTGTATGGTGTCCGTATGGTTCTTGCATACTGACCTGCATGGTGGGGCTTTGTACCTGCACTGAACATGGCTTCGTGTCGTCTTGCTGCCTGTCCCGATGGTGCTTGTACTGCTTAACCCTACCATGCCTGGTACGCATCAGCCAAGGGCAATACTCCCTCTATGTGCCTACTACGCTTTGGTGACATGCTGGAAGACGAGGTTCGGTGTTCGTAGTCGAAAAACCTGGTACCAGGTTATGTATTCGTCGTGGCAAGGCTGCAGCCCTTCAGAAGGTACACTGACGGCCCCTATGCCTGCAGACCGCCACATGTCTCATGTCGCCCCAAGCAGGCTGCCAACTGCATGCCAGGCACCAGGAGCGTGCTGCCACGCTCAAACAGCGCCTCACTCGCCTCGGCTTGCCAGTGATGCACGAGTCGGTGTCTCACATCGTGCCTATACACGTGGGGGAGGCCGCCCTGTGCAAGCGTGCTTCCGACCGCCTGATGGACCATGGGATCTATGTGCAGCCCATCAACTACCCAACGGTGCCTGTAGGCACCGAGCGTCTGCGCATCACGCCGTCGCTGGAGCATGGCGACAAAGAGATGGACCACTTGGTTGAGGCGCTGCTGGACGTGTGGCACACCCTGCCATTGCCGAAGCGCTTCCATGTCGGCGATCAGGAGTAAATTGTCTCTCTGCCTCGCGGACTCGAGGCAAATGGTACTGCCTCTGGCACCTGGTAGCTGCCTGCCTGGTGTTGTTCTGCAATCGCCGCATCTATGGTACCATGCAGGCAGCTGAACCCACACACAAAGAGCTGTAGGGCAGACGACCCTCCTGTGGGATCAATACTCTCTGGTACATGATGCACATCGCCATTGTGATGGCATAGAATAAGCAAGCTTGCTGCTTGTGTCAGTGGTAATAGTGTGGTGGAGGGAGGGAAGTTTGGTGGTTCCGCTGATTTACTGCCAGCGGTGGTGGTGGTGAGGCTGTGGGCTGCGCTCTGGTGGACTTGGCCGGCCTGCACAGTGGCAGGCCGTTGCCCGTGGGTCGCCACGTGGAGGCGTCACACCATGACCCACACCGGAGCCGTGAGTGTGGCGACCAGCTTGCCAGCACGATGCCGGAAACTAATTCGCCATGATATGAAACTTATAGTCAACCACACCCCGGATAGACCCCTCCTTGCAGCCGCCTCCTTAACCAACACCATTGGGGGTTGCATCAAGGGCAATGCCCAAGTGTCCGCCCAGATGATGAGGGTTCTCTCCTCGGCTAAACTGCAAGGACCATTAGCTGCACACCACGGAGCGTCGCAGTGGCTTTGAGCCACTAGTGGTTTGAGCCACTCACCCCAAGATCCTACCCTCAGTGCGAGGATAGGTATCCCAGACACACCCCCCGCATAGCAGGAGATGCTTGATGGTGTGCAACTAAGAGGCGGGGGGAACCTTCTTTTCGCCCTTCTGCCTTCTTTCCGACCGTATCGATATCCAGCCGCCCAGCAGCCCACCACCACCGCAGAGAAAA
>JAKSBQ010000335.1 GCA_022361075.1 Opitutales bacterium
CAAAAAAAGCCGGCATAAAGCCGGACGATGTCATCGTCGAAGTTGATGATAAAAGCACCCAGGACTGGAACGTTGCCCGTGCGGTTAAGGAGATGGAAGGTCCTGAAGGAGCAGAACTTAAGTTAAAAGTTTACCGTCGCAGCACCGGCGAATTAAAGACCTTTACAATCAAGCGGGAAAAGATCCAGATGCATTCGATACGCGGCTGGCGACTAGACGTAGACGGCAACTGGGACTACTATATTGACAGTAGCAACCATATCGGATACATGCGTATCAGTCAGTTTATCGATAGCACACTTGACGATTTCAATAAAATCGTTGGAGAAATGTTAGATACTGAAATTAAAGCACTTATATTAGATCTTCGGGGCAACCCAGGTGGGCTGATGTTCACTGCGACCGGGATAATCGACCGGCTGATCCCACAGGGAGTGATCCTGAAAACCCGTGGCGAAAATAGTCCCGAACAGACACATAACGCTACAGCTGACAATACATTACCAAACTTTCACCTGGTAGTGCTTATTGATAAGATCAGCGCCTCGGCATCGGAAATTGTTTCCGGCGCTTTGCGAGATCATAAACGAGCAATCGTAATTGGCGAAAGAAGCTGGGGTAAAGGCTCAGTCCAGCGAACATTCAAACTATCGGGCAACCGCGGCGTTGTAAAACTCACTACCGATTACTACTACCTGCCCAACGGCTCATGCATACATAAACTAGATGGAGCGGAAACCTGGGGTGTGGAACCTGACATAGAAGTTGAGTTTGACGGAGAAAACTATAAACAACTGGGAGATCTGATGTTAAAGTTGCAAGGACGCGGCGACAATGGAGAAACTGACAGCAATACAGCAGAAGATCCGGCAGAGCTTTGCAAACAGTTGCTCGAGCTGGACAACCAGTTGAAAGCAGCTGTTGATAAATGCCTGGAGCTAATCAAAATAGAGCCTGGGTTGCAGCCATTAGACGATAACTAAGCTCATTGATTTCTACCATATTTCAATC
>JAKSBQ010000252.1 GCA_022361075.1 Opitutales bacterium
CAACATGATAATCGGACTCGCCAAAGCGCCGTAAAAATCTTCGTAAGATTGAACCGGAAAGCTCTCCAGCGCCTCTGGAGACAACTGTCCGAGCAGCGGACTTTTGTTCGACAACAGCAACACCTGCAGGAAAATCACCAACACGCTCGTCGCGTAAATCGGAACGGGTTCCGTCACCCAAAATATCCCCGCCATGAGGAAAATCCCAAGGGTCAACTGCCCTGCCAGAGAAAGTCCTCCAATTGGCATAAGCGGCATCACCACGAGGCAAACAAGCCCCAACACCAGACCGATCCATTGTCGCATCTTCAGATTCATGATATGTTCTCGTTTTAAAAATGGTATACGGCTTTTCTCCGACTTGCATAAATCGCAGGTTTACCAAAGCCGGATGAATCACCTTAGTAGCGGAACCAACATTGCCGATTAAGCAACCGACAAGGGGTAGTTGTGCCAGCTGCAAACGCGCTCTCCACAAATAAATCAGCCCCAACTTTTCAATAAGTTAATCTAATGCAACAAAACAAAGAACAGAAGATTTGTTAATGAGAAAACGATAGATGGTTGTCAATAGAGTTTGTGAGAGAATTCGATCGAATTTCGAAAAATCGTTTTACCTACCCATATTCAAAGAATCCTTAAGTGAAGTTTAACCTGATACCTATGAAATGAAAAAAACCTTAGCTCTCCTCACGTTAATCACCATCAATCAACTCACTGCTTCCAACTTCAGGGAGCATTCGCTCATCTTCTACCCTCAGTTTGACTGGCTGGGTTCCGCACTCGAGAAAGTCGCTGCCGACAAATTGGTAGATGGAGATTACATCGTTTACCCTCATTACAGAGGATTGATCGGTTCATTTAGGTCCGAACAATACAATATCGACAAAGAGAAGGTTCTGTTGGGCCTGGAAGAAGTATCCTCAATGTCTTTAATCAAAAACGATATAAAAAAACATCAAGATGGAATCGGTGGAATGTGGGTTAACGAATTTAATCCTGATGTTCGATTCTCAGGAGACCTAAGTGTTCGTCGCAAAGCACTCAAATATGGTCAAAAGCATGGCTTTGAGATCCTCAGGTGTCTTGACTATGAAACCGCTATGAAATCAGGAAATGGAAGCTTTGTCGCAAATTTTGCTGATCAGGTTGTGATTTTCCATGACCGGGCGCTTCTGCAACCGACTGAAGGAGTGATTTCCTTTTACAAAGAAAAATCGAAGAGTATCCGGGAGGCACATCCTGAAGCGGTCGTTTTAGCTGCATTCGAGTTAAAGCTCGAAAATAACAACTTAGAAGAAATCCTGCAGCTCATGGATGCTCTAAAAGACGACGCAGACGGCTTTGCAGTGATGTTCAGGAATTCAGGACATCAGATGTCGACAGCAATCGATCTACTCGACGAGTTGAGAAGCTAAAGCAGATTTTTAAAGATTCTCGTTTCCGGGAATTTGAGAACGACAAATGAAATCGGATTTCATTTGTCGTTTTTTTTGCTATCTTGCGAAAAGTCGCTGCAATTAGAGTTTCATCCAACTACATAACATGCTTCCCGATTTCACTATCCTGGCCATGTCTGAAAACGTGATCCTGTCCGATCTCGGAATTGTGGCAGTCACCGCAACCTTAGCCGCAATCATCTTCGACCGATTCAATTTCCCGGTCATTTTGGGTTACCTGTTAGTAGGACTGATTCTCGGGCCTTTCCTCTTCGACCATCACTTCATTCACGATCGTGATACGGTACGTGCACTCAGTGAGTTGGGGGTGATTTTCCTGCTTTTTACGTTAGGAATGGAGTTTGATCTAAAGAGGCTCCAGCATCTTGTCAGCACTTCCTTCCTCGCCCTCATTTTGCAGACCGTGCTGATGCTATTCATTGTGATGCAAATTGCTCCGTTAGCCGGATACAGTTCGGTTACGGGACTCTTTCTAGGAAGCCTCCTCGCGATCAGTTCGTCGATGGTGACGATTCGGGTGTTGCGCGATCAAAAAGCCATGCAACTCCCCCACGCGCAGCTGGCCATCGGGATTCTCATTCTCGAAGACATCCTCGCAGTCCTTCTGCTCGTGGTACTCAGTGGTATCAGCGCAGCAGGTGTGCTTCCGTGGGGTTCTGCAATCTGGAGCGTGTTTCTGCTAAGCGTATTTGTAGTAGGTGTCTTCTACATCGGCAGGATCATCATGCCCGGGATCATCAAGATCGTACACCGCATCGGGAGTCTGGAACTCGTAACTCTCTTCGCAGTGGGCACTGCGTTGGGAATCGGCGTGTTGGCCGAACAGATGCATCTGTCCGTCGCTCTTGGAGCATTCGTAGCGGGTAGTTTGTTCACCAACTCCAAGCTCTGCGACGAAATCGAACACTCCATCGCGCCGATCAAAGAGCTTTTCTCATCGGTATTCTTTGTCTCTATCGGGATGCTCATCAATCCGAAGGTCATGCTTGAGCAATGGCCCATTATTCTCCTGCTCGCGATTCTTGTGGTATTCGGTAAAATCGCAAGTTGCGGCATTGGTCTCTTTCTAGCAGGGCAGAAAACCAGAAGCAGCTTTAGAGCAGCGGTTGCAAAGAGCCAGATCGGTGAGTTCAGTTTTGTCATTGCCAAGCTTGCTGAGAGTATGGGGTTAGCAGATGAAAAACTCGTCTCCATCGCAGTCGGCGTCTCCTTTATCACGATTCTTACGACTCCGATCGCTTCGCAAAACTCGCTCGGCCTGTATGAGGCCTTTGTCAAGATCACTCCATCGCCGCTCAAGCAGTTTGGGGCGGTTTATTACCGGATGTTGTGCGCACTTCAGTCGACGATGGAGCGGTCCGCTTTGATGGCATCGCTAAAACGTCCATTCCTTCAGACCTGTGTCTCGTTTTTCCTGATCAACGGTGTCATCATTGCAGCAAGCCTGGGGGCCAATTACCTGGCAGACGTTCAGCCCTACCCTCAATTTAGCACATGGATCGTGTTATTGGTATGGGTGATCGCAGCGGTTCTGGTGGCACCCTTCATTCTCTCGATCATGCGCAACATCGGAGCCGTCGCCCTAATCGCAGTCGATGTCATTTTTTCAAAATCCACTCTTAAAAAGCGCAAGGCTTCCTACCAGCGCTTCATCATTCACCTGTTTTACGCAATACTTATTCTTCTGGTCGGGGGTGCGTTTTTATCTGCCGTCTCGAACTTCCTGCCATCCGGCGGATCCTTAATCCTGTTCATCATCCTCATCGGAGTACTCGCGGTCGTCTTCCAGCGGCAAATGATCCGCCTCAACTCTGAGCTTGAGCACCGCTTCTCCAGTAGTTTTGCCAGCGATACCGAGGCTGTCGAACACCAACGAATGGAGGAGGTCATGGAGAGTTTTCATAAGGACTTCGACTGGAACTCCCTGACTCAGGAAAAAGTCATTCCGGCTGAAAGCTCGGTGTCCGGGTTAACCATTCGGCAAACCAAACTGCGTGAAACCACCGGCGCTACGATCATCGCAATCTCACGCGGACAGGAGAGCATTTACGACCCTAATCCCAACGCCTACCTCTTCTCGGGTGATCGAGTCGTGCTTCTCGGGAATCGTCAACAAATCGACGAAGCTTCACACTTGCTGAAAACCCCAAAAGATCAAACCGACGAGACCATCGAAACAGCTTTCCTCACCGATGCCATTTATGTGAACACAGGAAATTTTCTTGCAGGGGACACGCTCGCTGGTGCCAAGCTACGACTCACTCACCGCGTCACGGTCGTTGGTATCAAGCGTGGCGACAATCCGGTCATGGATCCCGATCCTTCGGAAGTTTTACATGTGGGTGACATTCTCCTGATCATGGGCAAACCACGCCACGTCAAGGCGTTCAAAGCTTACATTGACCAAACCGAGTTAGGAGCGGCTTAGCCTGAATCTGTCAAAGATTCAGACTCTTCATAAATTCGTCATGCTCCCGTGGTTAAAAGAGGGGAAGTTTCCCTTGTATCTTGCACCAATGGCAGGTTTCACCGACCTCGCCTATCGACAGCTCTGCAAGGACGAAGGAGCTGATGTGCTCATCACGGAGTTCGCGATGTCCGACTCCATCAATCGCGACATCCCCGAAGCATGGGCATTGACCGAATTTCACGAGTCCCAACGCCCGATGGGAATTCAGATTTTCGGAGCGACTCCTGAGTCGATGGCCAAGGCCGCGCACCGAATCGAGGAACGCTGCCGACCGGACTTCATCGACCTCAATTTTGGTTGTCCTTCGGAGAAAGTAACCTGTCAAATGGCAGGTGCTTCTCTTCTCAAAACCCCCAGGGAGCTCACCCGAATTGCGGCGGAGGTGGTGAAAGAAGTTAAATCAATTCCTGTCACGGCAAAGATTCGAACCGGATGGGATGAAGAAAATATAGTCGCTGATCAACTCGTTCCCATGTTGCAGGACGTCGGTATTCAGGCGCTTACCATCCACGGTCGCACAAAGGTGCAAGGCTACTCAGGAGAGCCTGACTGGGATCTGATCAAAAGCATCGCCGCTTCAACCTCCCTTCCCATCATCGGCAACGGCAACATCCGCAACTCCGCTCAGGTGCACGAGATCATGACACAATCGAACGTCAGTGGAGTCATGATCGGACGAGCCGCCCTCGGCTATCCCTGGCTTTTTAGAGAAATCAAGACTCACCTCGAAACCGGTCACACTCCCCCACCTCCCACTTTGCAACATCGCTGGAAAACCATTCTCGACTACGCTCATCAGCTCGCTTCACGTCCTGAAAACGCTCACTTCGAAGGAAAGATCATGTGGATGCGCTCCAAAATCGTGAAACTCACCAAGGACATGCACGGCAGCAAAAACCTACGCCTGGAGCTGAACCAAACTGAGACTCTCGACCAACTTCACGAAATCTCCAAGCAACACCTTGAGCGCTACTCCCACGCCGACGTAGTGATCCAGGAACGCTTTCGTAGAAGGTAGGGCTTTACAGTCCCGCTCAGCCAGAGTGGGAGAGGAAATGATGGAACAGACGAACGATGCGGACGGATTGCTCGGAGGGTCCATGAGACGCGGTGGAGCGAGGAGTTTCGAGCGAAGCGATAAATCAATCCGGCAGAAGTCGGAGCGAAGCAATCCACCCTACACCCTGAGAGGCAGATGTACGGTGGAGCGAGGACGCACCCCCCTATCAAGTAGCCGAAGAGGAGTTAGCTTTAGATCGTTCCCTATACAACAGTGCCGTGTACTCACGCATTCGGTTACATCATTTGACCTTCTCTTAGCGTCTTTGGGTGACACATTCAAGCGGTTTAGGGTTCTGCACCGTATGCGGTGCAGGTGTGGCACCACTTGCGGTGCATCAGTGGCACCGTATGCGGTGCGTTATCGGCACCGCACGCGGTGCAGCTGGCTTATTCGCTCGGGATCGTGAGTATGCGATGATAAGTTCCGACTCTGGTGGTAACGGATTAACACAGATTAAAAATAATTCATCCCAATGAATCTGTGCAGATCTGTGTTAATCCGTGGCAAAAAACATTTAACAATGACAACCTCAGTCGGACGTACCAAAAAACTGCTCCAGTCGCTCGAATGCCTCGTGAGAAGCTTCATGCTCACGAACTTCCCGAGTATCGTGAAGTTTCTTCAACTGTTCAACGATCTGAGGTAGTTTGCTATCGTTCTTCACTCGAAGCCACATTCGGCTGAATCGATCATCTCTGCATGGCAGGCAGGCGATTCCCTCAAGATTGAAGGCCCTTCGGGAGAACAAACCCACTACATGCAGCATGACGCCGGGATGATTGTTCACCTTGAGTTCTAGTGTCGTCCATTCTGCGCTCATGAAAGAGCTCCTTTCTGTGCGGTTTCTTTCAAGCCACAAATCATCTCGTGATTTGCCCCACCTGGCGGAACCATTGGGAAAACATGATCCTCAACCGATATCGGAACGTTAATCAAAACCCCCTCCTTCGACTTCATCGCCTGCTCAAGAGTTGACTGTGGATTTTCAACTTTCCCGAGGTCAATGGCCTCGATACCAAAACCCTCGGCAATCTGGCAAAAATCAACTCGCTGTTGATATCGTGACGCCATCTCGCGTTTGCCGTAGAACAAGGACTGTTGCTGGTAAACAAGGCCAAGTGAGTCGTTGTTAGAAACGATCACCTTAATATTCAAACCCTCCTCGGCTATCAGTGCCAGCTCCTGAATATTCATCAGCAAGCTGCCATCCCCGGTGTAGCAAACTGCCGTCGCCTCTGGGTGTTCTAGAGCAGCTCCAATGGCAGCCGGCAATCCAAAGCCCATCGTACCCAAGCCACCTGAGGTCATCCACTGACGCGGTTTCTCAAATGGAAAACACTGAGCAACCCGCATCTGGTGCTGTCCAACATCCGTTGTCACGAAGAATTCGCCTTCCAGCATTTTCGCAGACTGAAGCAAAATGCCGTAAGGCGAAAACAAACTGCCAGCGTTTGGTGTTTCGAGAGGGAATCGTTCCTTAAGCTCCTCAAGCCGTTTCAGCCAAGTTTTGTCTGATCGTTCCAGAACATGAGGAAGCAGCGCATCCAGCGCATCCCGAAGGTCTGCCTCCATGCTGATCGTCGGTTGCTTGAGTTTTCCTATTTCAGAGGGATCGATGTCGATGTGAACGATTTTTGCCTGCGGACAAAACTCGCTGATTTTACCCGTCGCCCGATCATCAAATCGAACACCAAACGCCATCAAAAGATCGCATTCCTCGAGAAGCTTCTGCGTATACCGTGCGGCGTGCATGCCTAGCATCCCGGCAAATTGCGGGTGTGCCACCGGGATCGTTCCGAGCCCCATCAAACTGGAAACAACCGGAGCCTTCAGACGTTCTGCAAGTGCACAGATCTCCTCATGCGCACTCGAATGAATCGCACCGCCTCCGATGTAGAGAATGGGTCGCTCAGCAGAGTTGATGAGCTTGGACATCGTGATGATTTTGGGAATCGAAGGTGTGTGAGATGGAGCTTTTCCTTCAAATTCCGGAAACGCTTCAACCTCGATCTCCTCGTTTTGAACGTCTTTGGGAACATCAATCCAGACAGGGCCGGGTCTTCCCTCCTCAGCGATTCGAAACGCCTCCGGAATCACTTCCAGTAGTTCCGCAGCAGACCGAACGAAGTAATTATGCTTCGTGATTGGCGTGCTCAGCCCGTAGGAATCAATTTCTTGAAATGCATCGGTCCCAATCAAGCTCTGAGGAACCTGTCCGGTGATGCAAACCACTGGGATCGAATCGAGCTTTGCATCCGCAACCGCAGTGATCGCGTTAGTCGCTCCCGGACCTGAAGTTGCAAGGAAGACCGCTACCTCTCCATTGGATCGCGCTTGTCCCTGCGCAATGAAACCTGCACCTTGCTCATGCCGAGCGAGGATATGGCGGATCTTCTTGCTCTTCGACAAAGCGTCGTAAATCGGGAGATTCGCCCCACCGGGAATTCCCGACAACTGGCAAATTCCCCGCTTCTCAAGCAGTTTAATGATGATTTCGGCACCTGTATATTTCATGGATTTGTTTCGTTTGCCGACCCAATCCGACGAGCACCTTCAATCACGAAAAAACCCGCCGTTCTGCGCCGGCGGGTTTTTGGTTTTGATTAAATTCAATACGTTAACTCCGCTCGGGCGCAATTGCCACGACCACCACAAGCACGAGTTCCACGACGGAAAATGTGTTTCTCAAAATTGAAAATGCTGTGGTGTTGCGAGTCATTGAAATTCGAAAAAAGGCGAATTTATATAAATTTGCAAGCCAGGATTCTATATTGGTCACACAACGAGCAGAGTCCGCATTAGTCACATGAATATATTTGAAGTCACTCCACGGCCCTTCATTTCCTTCCATACCTTAACGTGATTTGTTAAAACATCATTAACACTGATCCGTTCATCTATCTGCAAATTTTAGCGTGATTCGCAGTCAGATATGAACTATCCTGCGGCTTCAATGATCATCGCCGAATTATCAGCCAACCACGGGCAGAACAAAGAAACTGCCATCGAATTAGTCAGGCAGGCGAAAAAGGCCGGAGCTGATGCCGTAAAAGTGCAAACTTACACTCCGGACACGATCACCTTCAAGTCTCAGGGAGAAGCCTTCCGTATCAAGGATCAGGAACTATGGAAAGATCGCTACCTCTGGGATCTTTACAACGAAGCTTACACACCATGGGAGTGGCAACCCGAATTGAAAGAACTGGCGCTGGCGCAGGGAATGGAATTTGTGGCTTCAGTATTCGATCCGAGCTCCGTGGAATTTTGGGAACAATACGGCCTCGAAACCTACAAAATAGCATCTGCGGAGATCGTAGACATTCCCCTTCTCAAACTCGTCGCCCAAACTGGCAAACGCATCATACTCTCGACCGGCATGGCGACTATCGCGGAAATCAAGGAGGCTGTAGAAACGATCCGTGCGACCAATTCCTCACCGAATCTCACCCTTCTCAAATGCTCCAGTGCCTATCCTGCTCCTGTAGAGGAAATGAATCTTCAAGGAATCAGGACTTTAAAAAGTATGTTTGCCCTCCCGGTCGGACTGTCCGATCACTCGCTAACGGATGAGGTTGCCGTCACAGCAGTCGGACTTGGCGCCACCATTTTTGAAAAACACCTGAAGTTGGAAGAAGCAAAATCAACCGCAGACGACGCATTTTCGCTGACACCAAGTGAGTTTGAGAAATGGGCGTCATCCATCAGAACTGCAACCCGAGCCCTGGGCAGTTTAGAATTAGCACCATCCGAAACAGAGAGAGCAACCCTTCCCTTCCGGAAATCTCTCTTCGTGGTCAAAGATATCCAAAAGGGTAAAAAACTAACATCTGAAAACGTCCGTTCCATTCGCCCGGCAGCTGGATTGCATCCTAAATATTTTGAAGAAATCCTTGGAAAAACAGTAAAGGAGTCGATCTCAGCAGGAACACCACTAAGTTTCGATTTGATCAATTGAGTAAAAGAGAACGAATCTCATTTCGCGCTTTACTATTAGTTTCCCCACTATACGTTGGAAAGATATAACTTTTTTAATCAAACCAATACTGACATGGCAGAGACAATCAGCAAATTAACTATCATCTACGCAACTGAGACTGGAAACTCTCAGGATCTGGCTGAACGCACCGCTGAAAAAGCGGAAGGACTTGGATTTGAAGTAGACATCCAAAACGCAGCAGATTACGACGCCGCCGATATCGCTTCCCTCGAAAGCCTCATTTTCGTTGGTTCCACATGGGGCGAAGGTGAACCTCCTGAAAGCTCATGGGATTTTCATGATGATCTCATCGAAGGTGACGCAATTGACTGTTCAAACCTCAAATTTGCGGTTGTCGGACTTGGTGACAAGGAATACGAGCTGTTCTGTGAATTCGGAAAACGCGTAGATGCTGCCCTCGATAAGAATGGCGGAACTCGCATCATGGATCGCCTAGACCTCGATGCAGAGTACGAGGATGACTACGAAGCTTGGGCGACAAAGTTGTTCGAAACGATTTCTCCAGCGTAAGCTCGAGGCACAAATCTTAAATTTAAAGCCGAAGTTCGGAAGGACTTCGGTTTTTTCATGTTCCATCTGTCCATCTCAGGATCAGCCCCCTCGTATCTTCTTTCCCGAGAGTTTTGATCAGTTCATACCCTTCCGGAAATTTGTCCAAGCTCTCCGGAGATTCCAACACAATCCATCCTTCCGCTTGAGCCTCAAAGAGTGGAGTCAGCTTTTCCAGAATCTTGAAATAACTACCTGAAACCTGGTCGTAAGGAGGATCGATAAAAACGATATCCACCTTTGAAGTTTCCTGTTCGTAAAAGCTCAGAAATTTCTCAGTTTGTTGAGATTTTACCTTAAAAGAATGAACTTTCAGGCTTTCTTCAGCGACACTTTTAATGACACGCTTCAAATTTTCATGAATAAAAGCAGTCGCAGACCGATTTGCGTCGACAAATACACCACTTCTCGCGCCGCGACTGATCGCCTCAAGACCATAACTTCCAGCACCTGCGAATAAATCCAAAAAATGAGCATTCAGCACTCGATCACCAAGAGAGGAAAAAACCGCCTCTCGCATCCGATCTGTAGCGGGTCGAACCCAGTTACCTTTGGGACAATTTATGGATATGCTTCTCGCCTTTCCCCCAGTAATTCTCATAAAAAGTTAGGATTATCACTTTTGTGAAACACATCAACACCAGTCTTCGTCTAGACCTACTCAGTCTGACTATTTCTCATGCACGGTAAAAGGGCTCTGATTGGAGGATTTTTTCTCGTCCTCAGCATCTGTAATTCTGTCCTGTCGGAGGTGGACCACCTATCGCCAGAGATGGACATACATGCATGGCCATTTACAGTGAACTGGGAGGATGGTTTTCAGAAGAAGACACAGTTTTTGGGCCCTTTATTCGAAACATTCGATTCATCTCTTGGTTCTCATAAGGCCATCCGTCCCTTTTACCTCGAACGCACTTATTCTGAGGAAGAACCTATGCTCAAAAGCCAATCCTTCCTCTATCCTTTGTTTATTCATCGCGAGTATGAAGGACATCAACAATCCAGCATACTTTCTCTGATCCGCTGGAAAACAATCGATACTGACACCGATCTCAACATCGAAACCGATCCTGTAAAGCACTACCTAAAGGCGTTTGAGGTCTTTCCTTTTTATTTCGACTACGATTCATGGAACCCGGATTACGACTACTTCGGAGTCTTCCCTATCTACGGCGAACTCAAAAACCGCTTGTTCTATGATCGCATCTCCTGGGTTGGATTTCCCTTTTATTCGAAGTGGGAGGATAACGATGAAACCACCTATGCCTATCTCTGGCCTTTCATCAAATACCGAACCGGGCCTACGTCCGAAGGTTTCGGCGTCTGGCCACTCTACGGAAATTTCAAAAAGGAAAACACCTACCATCGTCGCTACGCAATCTGGCCATTTCTCTACTACAATCAGGAGAAGATGTATCTTGATACACCAATCACTCAAATGGGTGTCCTCCCTTTCTACGCAAAAGAAACCCGTGAAAACTACAAGCGGGAGGATTACCTTTGGCCATTTTTTGGCTACACTAAGCAAGTGGATCCCACTTATGACGAACTAAGGTTACTTTGGCCTGTTTTTATCCAAGGCAGAGGAGAGATGAAATACCTCAACCAATTTGCTCCCATCTATAGTATTTCCAAACGGCCCGACCGACGGTCTTACTGGTATCTGTGGCCACTGTTTAACTATAAAGTTAACGAACTCGATTCAATCGACGTCCGAACGTTCAAGCTCCTCTATTTCCTCTACAAGGACACCACCCAAACAATTTCCGGCCGACCAGACGAAATGCTCGCCACCAAAAAACACCTTTGGCCACTCTACAGCTATTGGGAGAACAAAGAAGGACAGAAACAACTGCAGGTCCTCAGTATCCTTGAACCACTCTTTCCTAATAACGATGAGATTCGTAAAAAATATACGCCACTTTTTTCAATTTATCGTTACAGCGAACTCGCGGAGAACCACAAAGACGTAGAGATACTCTTTTCGCTGATCCAATTTGAACGCCGGCCTACCTATGAACGACTTGAAATAGGTCCACTCTTCGGATACGAATACGGAGAAGAAAAAAAGCGAATCGAACTACTGAAAGGACTTCTGGGCTACCGCAACGAAAACAAAAAACGCTCCTTGCGCTTACTGTGGGTTCCCATAGGGCTCGGAAAATCAGACGACAATTGAATTTCGTGAAACATGAACGCCTCTTCAAAATCAGAAAGCTTTTTGCTCAACAACGGAATCTCGAGGTTCTTTGAGGATATCGGTAACAACGTTATCTTGCTCTACCAAACCCTGCGCTATTTTCCTCTGGCGCCTACCCAGCTTAAACGAATCGTTGAGCAGTGTTATTTAATGGGACTAAGCACGATTCCGATCGTCGCGATTCTGAGCTTTTTCATCGGAGCCGTACTCGCACTACAAACCGGATTTGTGCTCAGCCAGTTAGGCGCAGTTGAGTTTATCGGAGCAATCGTCGGACTCTCAATGTGCCGGGAAATGGCACCTGTGATGGTTGCCTTTCTCCTCGCAGGGCGAGTGGGGTCCGCCGTCACTGCCGAACTCGCATCCATGAAGGTCTACAGCGAAGTCGACGCCCTTAAAGTGATGAATGTTCCTGCAGAGAAAATACTGGTCATGCCTCGGCTAGTCGCAGCTCTGCTCATCATGCCAATTCTCAACATCATCGCGACCACCATCGGCTGGATGGGAGGCATGCTCGTGAGCAAGTTCATCAACTTCATCCAGCTCGCGCCTCACATTTATTGGCGCAATTTGAAAGACTTCACGGTATTTCCCGATATCATTGACGGGACCATTAAAGCCGAGGTTTTCGGTTTTGCAGTCGTGCTCATCGCCTGCAACCAAGGGCTGGTCACCACTGGTGGACCACGCGAAATCGGCAGTTCTGTGACCAAATCGGTGGTGACCTCGATGGTCTTCATCCTTTTGACCGACTTCTTCATCACTCGGGCACAACTCTAGTCAACCGTCATCATGTCAAAAAGCTTAACATCTGAACAGCCCACAGTTTCGAACAAAGACATCAATGTGAAGGTGGATAATGTTTCCATCCAATTTGGTGCTCAATCGGTCGTCAAAGATGTTTCATTTGAAGTCAAACCCGGCGAGGTTTTCGCAATTATGGGAGCGAGTGGCGCGGGCAAATCAGTCCTTCTTCGCTCCATTATTGGGTTGATCAAACCGACTTCGGGAAAGATCTGGATTGCAGGTAAAGACGCTGCAATCCCCAGGACTCACCAATCGCTCCGTTCCACTATTGTTTTTCAGGCGGGTGCACTCTTCAACAGTATGGACGTGTTCGATAACCTGGCATTCTACCCAAGGGAACATCATTTGCATCCAGAATCAAAAATAAGGGAAAAGGTCCTGGAAGTCTTGAAAATGCTTTCCCTCCAGGATGCAGCGTACAAAATCCCTGCTGAACTCAGTGGAGGTATGAGGAAACGTGTGGCTATCGCTCGAGCTCTTGTCATGGAGCCTCAATTGTTACTTTACGATGAACCAACTTCGGAACTTGATCCGATCATGGCCGCAACCATCAGCGAGATTATCGCTACCTTACGCAAAGAAACCATGGCAACCAGCATCGTAGTCACCCACGATCGCGACCTTGCAAACTCCATCGCGGATCGCATCGCGCTTATCCACAAAGGCAGGCTGCTCGCAGTCCAAACACCAGAAGAACTTAACAACAACCCAGACCCCATTGTTCAGGATTTTCTGAATCCAGACATCAACGTCGATAATCCACGATACAAAAACCTTTAGCATTTAAACACCATGAACAAATCACAATCCATCAGCGTCGGCATCTTCTTCATCATCGGCATCTCCTTGCTTTGGGTCGTTCAACGCCAGATGAGTGACAAGGCCGTACAAGCCTCAGAAGGCTACGAAGTCGTAGCACGTTTTGAAAACCTTCTGCAGCTCCGTGTGGGCGATGACATCCGCATGGCCGGTGTTCGCATCGGAAGTGTGCAATACACTGGTCTGAAGGACCGCACACCTACTGCAATTTTCAAAATCGATAACGAATTCCAAATTCCCTCAGACTCACTCGCGAGCATCGGAATGGCCGGTTTACTGGGGAATAATCTCGTCTCCATCGACATGGGTAGCTCACCTACTCCGGTTTCACCTGGAGGCGAAGTGAAAACTCAGGCTGGCTACGACATCAACCACGTCGTAAACGAGATTGGTGCGCTTAGCCAACAAGTGGGCGGAGCCCTCAAAAACTTTGAAGCGATTCTTGGCGCCCAACAGGGAGAAGAAGGAATGTTTCAGACGCTGGGTCGACTGTTGAAGGAGAATGACAAAAAATTAACCCAAACGGTAAGCAATCTTGAAGCGATTACCGCACAACTGGCTTCGGGAGAAGGGACTCTTGGCAAGCTTCTGATGGAAGATGAGATCTACGAAGAGCTTAAAACCATCTCTGCTGATCTTCAAAACACTCTCTCTGAAGGTGAGGCTCTACTCTCGGACACCCGGGAGATCGTTGCTCACGTCAAGACAGGGCAAGGCACTTTGGGCGGTTTGATCTATGGAGAAACCGACCTCGCTGTCGAAGTTGAGGCCATGATCGCGGACCTGAGGGAGTTCTCCGCAAAGCTCAACAACCCCGACTCTACAATTGGCAAGTTACTCACCGACGATAAACTTTACGGAGAAGTGCAGGGTCTCATGCGCAAAGCGAATCAGACTCTAGACGGCCTGGGAGACTCGGCACCCATCTCAGCAGTCGGAGCGGTCGCAAAGCCGTTGTTTTAATACGGATGAACGTTAAAATTCCTACAATTAGATTGAAACGATACTGGAGGGCAACGCTCTGTCGTTGCCGAAACGTTCAAGCAGAGGAAGTGACGGAGCACTTCCCTCCATCACTTTATCTGCAAACAAGTGCAGTTAACCAAATGTAAATCCGGATAAGAGTTCTATTTTGTCCACTTTCCAACACGTCGACAATCAAGCAAAGCTCGAAGCTAATCTTCATAGATTATAGTCTAATATCTGTGAAAATCCCTGGCAGAAAACACTAATACTTTGCCTGCACTCTGAGAAGTGAGAGCATTGCGAGCACCAAAGAAACGCCTCCAACGGTCAGTGCGTGCATGGAGACTCCGCCGAAAAGATGCTGGACGATGGACCCGAGAAACAGTGCGGTAAGGATCTGTGGCAAAGCGATGAAGAAATTGAACACTCCCATGTAAAAACCCATTTTATCGCCGGGAATCGAATTCGCCAACATCGCGTAAGGCATCGCCAAGATACTAGCCCAGGCAACTCCCACTCCCAGCATACTGGCAAGGAGGAATTGAGGATTGCCGACGAATTGAATCGATAAGAAACCCGCTGCTCCAAAGCCGAGGCAAACCATGTGAATCCATTTGGCGGCAAATTTGTTGACGAGGGCTAGCAAGCCAAAGCTGAACACGAAAGCAACGCCGTTATACATCGAAAAGCAAAGGCCTGCCCATTCGACTCCATCTTGATAAGCTTTGTCACCAGGCGTGCCTCCCCAGATGTAGGTCGCGGTTGCAGGTGCAAAATAAGTCCAAAGACAAAACAGGGAAAACCATGTAAAGAACTGCACCACCGCCAACTGACGCATCGTCTTGGGCATGGAAAGAATGCCTTCAAAGATCTCCTTGAAAGCGTTAAACACTCCCGAAGTTTCTTTCTTCATCTTCTCGAAGGCTTCCATATCCTCCGGTGGGTGCTCGGGTGTTTTAATGATCGTGTAAAGTACCGCCAGCATGAATACGGCTGCACCTACGTAAAACGAAATGTGAATGGTGATCGGAATCGCCGAAGTCGAGTCTGCTGAATCTTCAAGGCCAACCCAATTGGTTAAAATCCAGGGCAGCGCGGATGCAGTCACCGCGCCCGCTCCGATGAGCAAGCTCTGCATCGCAAACCCCACTTTACGCTGATCTTCAGGCAATAAGTCCCCAACGAACGCCCGAAAAGGCTCCATACTGATGTTTACCGACGCATCAAGGATCCAAAGTAGCCCAGCCGCCATCCAAAGTGCAGAGGAGTTCGGCATCGCAATCAAAGCAAGACTTGCAAAAATCGCCCCAACGAGGAAATAGGGTCTTCTTCGGCCCAATCTAGTCCAGGTTCGGTCACTGTAAAAACCTACGATCGGCTGCACGATCAGTCCTGTTAAAGGCGCAGCAAGCCAAAGTAAGGGGATCGCGGACTCATCTGCTCCCAAATACTGATAAATGGCGCTCATGTTTGCCATCTGAAGCCCCCATCCGAATTGGATGCCCAAAAATCCGAAACTCATGTTCCAGATTTGCCAGAATGATAATCGTTGTCGCTGCATATTGTCCTATCCTTTTTTAAAAAATTTCAGCCTAATGCTCCGGAGACTCGCTAAACTCCAGATTTGCATCTTCACCAGTTCGGCAATAAAGATCCTGCCAATAACGAATTTGTTCACCTCTTCGCTCGATCATCCGGTCCAGCTGTTCCTGTGTGAAACGCCATTTCCAGTTACCCGAAGCTGTTCCCGGAGTGTTGAATCTCGCCCAGGAGGAAAGATCCAGCAAGTCCTGCAGAGGAACTACTGCGAGGTTGGAGACCGTTGCGAAGGCCGCCTGAATCATCGGCCAGGCGGAGTGCGAACTCTCTGTTTTAAAGTAAGATCTCACCCTTTGTTTCTGCTCACCGGAAGACGATGCAAGCCAACCTCTGGTTGTGTCATTGTCATGTGTTCCGGTATAAACCACTGAGTTTCGCTCAAAACAATGAGGTAAATTGACTTGATTGCGATCATGCCCGAATCCAAATTGCAAAATCTTCATCCCCGGCAAGCCAAAGGAGGTCCTCAGTTTGTAAACATCCTCGGTGATGTATCCGAGATCTTCTGCGATGAGTTTGGCTAGTGGAATTTTTGAGTTAATCGCCTTAAAAAACTCCTCTCCGGGAGCCCTCAACCAATCACCCACACGAGCATCACTTGCACCAGATTTCACAGCCCAGTAGGAGTCAAAACCTCTAAAATGATCCAGACGGATCACGTCATAAATTCGGAAACTGCGGCCCACACGATTCAACCACCAATCAAATCCGGTCTTTTGGTGAAGTTCCCAATCATACAATGGATTACCCCAAAGTTGACCAAATTCTGAAAAATAGTCCGGTGGAACCCCTGATACGGTTATCTGACGTCCCTCACCGTCTAGCATGAACAACTCAGGGTCTTGCCAGCAGTCGGCGCTATCGTAAGACACATAAATCGGAAGATCTCCGATGATCTGGATCTCTTTCTCATGCGCCGCACAACGCAGTTCGTGCCACTGCTGGTAAAAACAATATTGATAAAAACGCTGTCGATTTGCTTCGGCTAGAATTTCATCGGAATGAGACTGCTCCTTCGCGGATTCCCAGTTGCGAAGTTCGATACTCCATTGGTGCCAGGGTATCCCACCATTCGCTAACTTTAGAGCCATAAACAAGACGTAGGGCTCCAGCCAATCGGCTTCAGCCTTGATGAACTCTTCGTAAGTCTGAAAACCGAGAGGGGATGGGTTCTCAAAAAACCGATCCGACGCCAGACTCAGGATGTTCCAAAACAGCTTGTAGACTTCGCCATACGCCACCTCCTGTTCAGGTAAATTGGTCAGTGGCTCCACCCATTCCTCATCAACAAAGCCCTTCTCGATTAGGTCCTCTAAATCTATAAAATAAGGATTACCCGCGAAGGAAGAAAAAGATTGATAAGGGGAATCTCCGTATCCGGTCGGCCCAACAGGACAGATTTGCCAATAGGAAAATTTATGCTCGTGCAGGAAATCAATAAACTTACGCGCTCCCTCACCCATGTTCCCTATACCAAATCGGCTGGGCAACGACGAGAGGTGCGCCAGCACTCCCGACGCTCTACGGGTTAACCATATGTTAGGGTTTTCCATGTCTAATAAAATTCTGAATAAAAGTCCTCAAGGGTGCGGGCGGGGAGCCTTGATTGCAGATAACTCCCAACAAAGGGGATGGATGTTGAACACCCGCACACCTTGTGAGCCATCGTTGATGACTAAGAGAAAGCTATTTCCACTTCCAACTGATTTCCATTACCGCTTCCGTAAGTATTCCGATAACTAACGGACAAATCTTAGGCGCCTCTTGAAAGCTCATTGCTATCTTAAATTCGAGCTATAAAAAAGGGACCTGCCCCTCCGCAGATCCCTCAAAGTGCATCCTTTTAACCCCTCTTAGTCATTCTTCAAGAACCCCAAAAATTAGGCCCCCAAATACCGCCTACTACTGACTAGATGCACCACAGCAGGCTTTGATCAACACCTAAAACGTCGATCCATTTGCACAGTTTTTCAAATAAGACCTCACGGACTTTTCCTAACTTCGCCTACACATTTCTTAGAAATCTAGCTTCACCAGCCCTGACGAACGGAATTCTTTTCCATTTCTTGAAAGCACAGCTCTACTTTTTTACCCACGTATCAATCCGCTACGGAATACAGTCGATTCTGGATTCTTTTGGGGGTTAATAAGAATGAAAAAAACAATTGTTTACGAGAGAACAACTCTTACCAAGGCACGCAAACTAACTGCGACCTAATGATGAAATCACTTCAACATCCTTAATCAATCGGCCCAACTTCTCGGGAGTGATCGCTTGTTTTGGGTCATCGCCGATCCCTGTGGCAGGATCAATGTGGGCCTCGATGTTCAAGCCATCTGCTCCGTATGCAATCGCCGCTTTGGAGGAATGAGGCACAAACTCGCCTCTGCCCACAGCGTGAGAAGGATCATAAATCACAGGAGCCCAGGTTTTCCGTTTCAAAAGAGGAATGATGGACTCGTCCGGGTGGTTACGGTAATCGTCCAAACCAGGGAGAGTGCCCCGTGGGCAAAGCATCACATTCGGATTCCCTCCTGCAGCAACGTACTCAGCAGCTGCAATAAATTCATCAATAGGAGCCATGTGCCGACCTCGTTTGAGAAGCACGAGTGTCTCGGTATTCTGAGTCTTTTGCCCAATTTCCTTCAACAGCGAATAGTTGAGCGCGTTGCGGGTGCCTATTTGCAAAATCTCTACTTTCGCCTCCAGAGCCATATCCAACTGCCAGCCGTCCATCACTTCGATGTTCAGTGGCAGACCTGTTCGATCTCTTGCTTCGAGTATGAGCTCGAGTGCTGCAGTATCGCCCTGGTAAGAGTAAGGAACTGTTCTTGGCTTCCAGACGCCTCCTCGGAGGACCTGAGCACCTGCTTCTTTCACCGCCTCAGCAGTTTCGTACAAAGCGTTAGGATTCTGTGGGTCGACCGTACAAGGGCCGGCAATGACCAGGATGTCTTTTTTGATCCGACAACCGTTGATTTCTATCGGATGAGAGGCCAACTCACCTCTGAGATCCATGAGTTTGTAAGCTGACTCGATCCGATCCACCCGGTCGACATAAGGCAACCCGATGAGACGATTAAACATCAACTCATGCTGCTCATCACCGAGGATCGCATACACACAGCGATGCGCACCAACAATCACCTGAATTCGGCAGTCGAACTCTGCAACAATAGCTTCAACCTCTGCTAGCTGAGCATCGGTCAGTTTTAGTTCCTTGGAAATAATCATGACTTAAGTCGCCCCAATTTTTGAAAGAAGGGAGATACACAAAAACACTGCCCTCAAAAACTGTCAAACTCGTCAATATTCCGCTTCGAACCCTACCTGAAGCAGGCCCTGAATCCACCCGTTACAACAAACAGCACCTTTCACTCCTGCAATGGAGCTGGATTGGAGATAACTCAGGAGCAAATCCGGGGCGTCTCCCAAATACCAAACGTACCATTCCGGGAAAAGATCTATATTGAGTTTCGCAGATATCAGTGGCAACACCGCATCGACACAAAGGGTATGAATGCGGGTGCCCCCAATTGCTTCCTGAAAAATCTTCTTTTTAATCAGTTCATTCAGCTCTGGAATTTCGTAGAAAGCTCTCATTCTTTTGAGATTCCCCAGGTCAATCGGAGCATGATCCAAATCTCGGGAGAAAAAATGGGCGAAAGCGAGCTCTAGCAGTTTTTCCGGCCAGTTGAGTTCTTTATTCAATATATCGCCGTAGCTCTTCAGTCTTTTCAGGGGATGATTTGCAGGCCGGATTCCCCTCAGTTTCCATTGACCCATCTTTTTCCGATAGATCGTTTCAGCCTCCCATTCTTTGGTCTTTCCAAGAGGAAATTCTAGCGCAATACGATGCATCGGCACCCGATTTCTCCGGTAGCCGAGAACTTCAAGCGCATACTGATGGCAAACCTCTTTCCAACTCTCTGATTTCAGTCGAGAAGTCGCTAGCCGTCTTTTTTGCTCCCAGCGAATCCGAGCCTTTTCCCAAAGAAGCAAATGCTCTTCTTTTGGCGACCCAATCGTTTGAAGTGTATTAGCCCATTCCGGTAGCTTCTCGTCCTGTGACTGGGTTTGATCCAAAAAGTAACGTGTTACGAGAGTCTCAAGATCTTCTTCCAAGTAAGGCAGTAACACCAGACTATCAGTCGGATGAGAAAACCTCTCCGAGGCCCTGAAAAGCGTAACATGAAGAATCACGTCGGCGTAATTCACATCTGCACGATGCCGATGCCTGTTCCAGTCCTCCGGATAGAGATGAACTTCGATATCCCCTACCAGTTTTCTTCCGCAGATTTTGATGGTTGCTTGCTTGAAGTCCGGACCTTCAAGGGTATTCCATCGGCCGGGATTCACGATTTCGACAGGATCACCATCCTGGGTCGTTAAATGCGTGCACTTGAAATTTTGTTCAGACCAAAGCTGTTGAACTACTTTTTCAGCGATACTCAGGGAACCATAATATCCCTGTATTTCTGCAAGTGTGTTCGAAGAAGCTTGAAGCATCGTTGAGATTGGTTTGAAGGCGGACCAAAAATTAGTCCTCTTTCAAACCAACCATAACTTCCTCCATCGTCAACCCCGCATGAATGCGAATTCCACGAATAATAGTCCAAAGCGCCAAAATCATGACGATCATACTCGGTATGACGATCACAACCATGCTCCAAGCCCACATGCCACTGATTTCCTGGTTAAATAGTTCTTTGTTCACGGCTGGGTGAGTTTTGACCATGATTCGAGCCAGCGTGTAATTCAAAATCGAACTCACCAGGAATGAACCCCCAAGCAGCCAGGTGGAGCGTTTCAAAGTTAAATCGAACTGATTCTTTTTCCCGCTGGCTTCGAGCTTCTCATCGATCAGATCCACTTTCAGAATTTTCGGATTATAGAGCAGGGTTTTGACCAGCGGGTATGGAGTCCACATCGAAATGACCACAATCAACCCGATGATCGCGGGTATCGCGGCCTCCTTCACCGCAATCCACTTCGGAGGAAGTTCCAAAAGCCCAATCACGCCAGTTAGTAAAACGTTTACTAATCCGAGAATGGAGAAAATATTCACTCGCTTCGCAACGATCAAATCTTTGAGGCCAAATCCGATTGGAAACGCCAAAGCTAACACCAGGACCGCCGTGGAACTGAGAGGCAACCACTCATCCCCTTTTTTGAGAATCAAAATGGGGATCAATAGATTGAAAATCAGATCGGTGAACGCCTGGTTCGAGGATGGAGCTGAAGCTTCGCCTTTTTTACTCATAACTGTTGGGAATGGTGTAGTCTTGAAATTCTTACATTCATCACAAGTTCGAGCGACCTCAGAAGGCAAGCTATTCTTATGTTTCCAAAGCCTGCATATTCGCGTTGGACAGATCAGGGCCGATCAATTTGAATCATCTATTTAAAGAAAAGAGCAAAATGTCCACAAGCCGACCCACACGTTGTCTCATCACCGCAGGACCCACTCGCGAATTCATTGACCCCGTTAGGTTCATCAGTAACCCATCGAGTGGAAAAATGGGGTATGCCCTTGCTCAAGCCGCTCACAATCGAGGTTGGGAAGTGACTTTGATTTCAGGCCCCGTACAAATCAAAGAGCCAGAGGGCCCGAGCTGCGTCCATGTGATCAGTGGACAGGAAATGCACGATGCTTGCCACCAACATTTCCAGAACTGCGATGTGCTGATCATGACCGCTGCGGTAACCGACATGCGCTCCAAAATGACTTTTTCGCAAAAACAAAAGAAAAAGGACATCAGTTGGACGCTCGAATTTGAGCAGGTGGTGGACATCCTGAAATCACTTTCCATTAGGAAAAAGAATCAACTAATGGTAGGATTCGCCGCAGAGACGCAAAATCTGGAAGAATATGCACTTCGAAAATTGGAGGAAAAGGATCTCGACTACATCGTCGCAAACGACGTAAGCGAAAAGGGAGCAGGTTTTGAATCCGATCACAATCACGTCCACATCTACGGGAAAACGAAAGATGCCATTCAACTCGGTCCTAGTCCTAAAATCAAAATTGCCGAAGGAATCCTTGATCACATCGCAAAGTCCGTTACGTAAAATACACTAAACGTGAAAACGAGAAACTCCAGTTCCCTGAACCGTGTCCTTGGCCATCTGGACAATTTGGACACCACCAATCTGACCATTCTGGTTCAAAGATTGGCAAAAGAACGCGAATTACTGGAAAAGGTTTTCAACTCGATCAAAGACGGTATCCTCGTACTCGATCACACTGGCATCATCCAGTATGCCAATCAATCCAGTCTCGAACTCGTCGGTTTATCCGAACAGGACATTGGCGAGACCGTACTCACCGACAAATGGCCCGATCTCAATCGGTGGATCGATATTCAAGCCCTGGACGATCCTTTGGAAACTTCCACTGCGGTCACCAGGGAAATCGAAATGACCTATCCTCAACAACGCTTTGTCAGGCTTTTCCTCATGCCATTGAAGCTTTCAACAAGCTCTACCCGAATGAGTTTTCTCATTGTGCTCACCGACATCACCGAGCAAAAAGAAACCACACTGGAAACTATCGAAAGTGAGAAAATCGCCTCCATCATCATGCTCGCCGCTGGTGTCGCTCACGAAATCGGGAATCCACTCAATTCGCTCACCATCCACCTCCAGTTGATCGAAAGAAAACTTGAGCAGCTTGAGAAAAGTACTGCGACTGAGCGTATCGAAAAATCTATCAAAGTTTGTGAAGAGGAGATCAAGCGTTTGGACGGTATCATCACCCACTTCCTGGGAGCTATTCGGGACAACCCGCCTGATTTCCAGGATGTCGATCTGATCAATGTAATTGAAGAGGTCGTGGGCCTGCAGGAAGAAAGCCTTCAGAAGAACAAAATTGACCTCAACGTCGAGATCGACCAACCGACCCCACTCATTCTCGCAGACGTCAATCAGGTCAAACAGGTTATCTACAATGTTCTGAAAAATGCAGTTGAGGCGATGCCCAGCGGAGGAATCATCAAAATCAAACCTCAAAGCGACGACGAGTTTGTGTCTATCTTAATCGCCGACACCGGAGCTGGCATCGACCACGAAGATCTCTCCAAGATCTTTCAGCCCTACTTCACTACTAAAAAATCCGGCACTGGCCTCGGAATGATGGTGGTCAACCGAATCATGCGCGCGCATGGAGCAAAAATCGGAATCGATAGCAAAAAAGGGAAAGGCACAGTCGTCACCCTCCAGTTTCCACAAAAACACCGGCGAGTCAGGCTTCTACAGGAATAAAATCGGTAAGCTCAACCCATCCAGCACTTCCAATTCCTGATCATTTCAAGCTTGTGGATTCGCAGATAACCGTGACATAGTGACACGCCTACGAAACCTAATTTCATTAAAAATGCCCGCTAATCTACTTATTGTTGACGACGAACGACACACCCGAGAAGGGCTCGAAGCAGCACTTGAGGATCAATATGAAGTCTACCTCGCAAGCAATGCGGAAGAAGCCTTCAACCTGATGGAAGCTGAATCATTTGACGTCGTTTTGACCGATCTTCGCATGGCTGGCAAATCAGGAATGAAGGTCATTGATGAGGCTCTCACAAAGTCTTACCAACCCGTCTGCATCATGATGACCGCTTACGGCAACATCGAGACCGCCGTTGAAGCGATGAAGCGTGGCGCCTACGATTTCATGACCAAACCGGTGAATCTCGAAAAGCTCGAGATCATGATCGCCCGTGCCCTCCGATCCAAGAATTTGGAAAAGGAAAACAAGGTACTTCACGAACGCCTGGATCAGAAATTCAGCCTCCCCGGAATCATTGGAAACGCCCCTGCTCTCAAGCTCGTGCTGGACCGTGTGAAGCTGGTCGCTCCATCCAAGGCCGCAGTTCTCCTAGAAGGTGAAACCGGAACAGGAAAGGAGCTAATTGCTCAATCCATCCATCAAAACAGCCCGAGAGCGAAAAAACCTTTTGTCGCGGTTCATTGTGCAGCTCTTGCCGCAAATCTGCTTGAGAGCGAACTCTTCGGGCATGAAAAAGGAGCTTTCACAGGAGCCTCGGAGAAGAGAATTGGACGATTCGAAGCCGCTGATGGTGGAACTTTGTTTCTGGATGAAATCGGCGAAATCGACGCGTCCACGCAAGTGAAACTTCTGAGATTTCTGGACAGCAAATCCTTCGAACGCATCGGCAGCAACAAGCCGATCAACGTCGATGTGCGTCTGGTTTGCGCAACAAATCGTAATTTAAAAAAAATGGCGGAAAAGGGTGGATTTCGCGATGACCTACTCTACCGCTTGAATACTATCACACTCAACCTTCCGGCCCTTCGAGAACGTAAGGATGACATACCAATTCTCCTTAACCACTACATCAAATTTTTTGCGCAAGAAAATGAGCTACCGCCAGCCCAGCTGGCACCCGATGCGGTCTCTGCGCTTCAAGCTTACAAATGGCCAGGGAATATTCGGGAATTGAGAAACTTCTGCGAAAACATTGTGGTCCTGCACCAAGGCCGCATCGTCTCTGAATTCGATTTGGAACCGCGTTTCGTCACTGATCAAACAACGGGTTGTGAAAACCCAGCGCAAGTTCCCACTGGATTGTCGATGGAGAACAACGAAAAACGGCTTCTGCACAACGCACTCATTCAGACTAAAGGTAACAAAACACAGGCTGCAAAGCTTCTAGGCATCAGTAGACGTACACTTCACCGAAAACTCTTACAGTGGCCCGAGCTGGACTGTAATTCGAAAGCCGAAAAAGACGATACTGACACCTAACCGAACTCCTTTTCTTTTGTCGCGATGCCCAGAAGCATGAATAAAGGCCTTTTCCTGTTTCTCCTTCTTCTCCTTTGCTATTCGGTGACAGCGCAAGCGGATCTGTTGATCAGAGGTAGTGATTACCTCAGTCCATGGTTGGAAGAATACGTTCATGAACAAGACGATTTGGCCTCTATTCGCTTTGACTTAAAAGGAAGCGAGAGTGGCCTGTCAGCCTTTGAAAAAGGATACGCGGATGCATGTCTTTATCTTGGGGAAACCAAAGAAGGAGTGAAGTCGATCGTTTTGGGTTATCTGGTCCTTTACACCTACGTTGCCGAGGGCTATCCACAACAATCGATCTCAATTGAACAACTCCACCGAATCACACAAAAGCCCACTCAAAATTCGATCACCAGGTGGGAGGAGATTCTTGAAGATTCAACTGGATGGGAGAGCAAGACCATTCGAGTAGTGGTCGATACGGGTTACAAAGCAATTGGCTACAGCCTCTTTCGTAAGATGATCTTGGGCGGAGCTCCAGAAGGCGCTGACGTTACCAAGACGCTAAGCTCTTCAGAAACCAAAGCGAAGCTTATCGAGGATGATGCGTTTCTTCTTTTCACCTTACAGAGAGAATTTCCCTCACGAGGGTTGAAACAATTATCAGTGATAAATCGAGGAGATATTGTCCCCTTTCCTCCCGCGGTGGACAACATCATCTACCGAGACTATCCACTAGTTTTCCCAATTCATCTGTTCTACAAAGAGTCTGCTCCTGGGATCAACCAATTCATCGAAGTGCTTCATTCAGAGCCATTTAAAGAAAAACTAAGCCAGCATGACATTTTTCCAAATCCCTGACCCTCGATAAATTCATTTTTTTCAGAATTCCCGTTGACTTCGTTTTACGAATCAGCTTTAAAAGCAGTTTCGATTCATTCGAAAGCGGGCGTAGCTCAGTTGGTAGAGCACCACCTTGCCAAGGTGGCTGTCGAGAGTTCGAATCTCTTCGCCCGCTCCATTTTCGCTTCCTTTTCAGGAAGCTTTTTTTGTGGCCGGGCAGCGCAATCTAGAGCTCCAGAAGCTGAAAATCAAAAACTTCCCAGCCCCCCACGCCAGCTCGGTTGGCAATGAGCGGAAGGTTTCCTCCATCTTCAGCCGTTACGAAAAGTCCGTTGACTTTTGCCCTGATGATTACCTTGCCCTCGGAATGATATAGAATCTGAAACTTCTCCCAATCGCCAACAATGGAACGATTTGCCTCCAGAGGTTCAGTTCCGACATTTTCAGCAGTCACGTAAAGCCCATTTTGTAGAGACTTAATAGTGAAATAACCATCGGTTGTGGAGTTCACTTGAAAGACTGATGAAAGCCCCGGTTGCGAAACATTGGCAACAAGCTGCTGATTCGCTCCAACCGACACAAATCGTCCGTTTGCTTGAGCCTGGAGAGTGACCGTACTTCCCGACGGAATCGGGTGCATCGGCTCAATTTGAAAGACTTCCCAACCCCCAATCGCTTCTCGGTTTGCTATTAAAGGTTGGTTGCCAGCAGCTTCTGCAGCAACATAACGCTGATTTACTTCCGCTAGAAGGGCATATTGCTGAGAACCCACTGCCATCGGCTGAAATAGTTCCCAATCACCCACACCCACACTGCTCGCAGCCAATGGTTCAGCTCCACCGTTAACCGCTGAAATAAACCATCCGTTTTCAAAAGATTTAAACGCATATTTTCCGGGTGTGATCTCCACCAGTTCGTAGAGGTGCCTGCTCGACCGAATAGGGCTGTCAGCTAAAAGTTGTTGATTGAGCGATGGTTGTGGTGCGACGTATTTACCATTCACCAGTGATTTAAGGAAAACCTGCGTTCCTCCAGGGTAAAAACTTTCCCTTACCGCAAATTCCACAGCATTCTTTGCGTTAACTCTACCTGCTGTTAGCGTTTTTCCCTGCGCAGACGGAATCGGGTCCACGGTACCAAGGATCGCATTTTTGATTTCTGAAGCATTCCATGATTGATTGACACTCTTCACCAGTGCCGCCACTCCACTGACATGTGGTGCCGCCATTGAGGTGCCGCTATAAAACTGATAAAGGTTTCCTGCCACAGTACTCACAATGTCGGTTCCAGGGGCATTCAAATCAACGTTTTGAGTTCCGAAACCAGAATAGTTTTCATGTCGATCTCTTCTGTCACTTGCCGCAACACTGATGATGTTAGGATTAAGATATCCGGCCGGGTAATCTGGAACCACATCGATATTAGATCCATCATTCCCCGATGCGACGACCAACAACACCCCAGCAGCTTCCAAGCGATTGATCGCATTACGTTCCGCGTTGCTCGAATCCGAGCCACCGAGCGAAACGTTGATGATCGATGCGCCCATTTCTCGAGAGTAGTCAAGACCATTGATGAAATCGGATGCGAATCCTCCTAAATCATCCAATACTTTCACGGACAAAATCGAAACCTCCGGGCTCACTCCGATCACACCCATTTGATTATTACCAGAGGCTGCAATCGTACCCGCTACATGCGTTCCGTGACTTTCAGTCGTATCTGAGGAGTCATTGTCGCCCAGGCCGAACCCTGCGAAATTCCAGCCGTAATAATCGTCAACATATCCGTTATTGTCATCATCTACCCCATTGATTGGGTCGTTAGGGTTCAGATAGATCTGAGACGCCAAATCGGGATGATTTCGATCAATCCCCGAATCAGTTACTGCCACCAAAACTGACCGTAAACCCTTGGTCCATACCCAAGCACCCTCCGCATCAATATCGGCATCAACTTTCCCTCCAAATCTTCCACTGTTTTCCAAAGCCCATTGTTGATCGTATCTAGAGTCGTTTGGAACAAAAGTCGGTAACCGCAAATGATTAGGTTCCACGAAGAGAACATAGCGACGTGAACTCAAGGCGGACACGACTTCTTCCACCGAATCAACATCGTTGCCTTTAAATCGTATCAAAAACTGTCGACCCCCGCTAAATTCCTGCAATACCTCTAAGTCAAGGCGATCCAACAGTGAGGTCAAAGAATCAAAATTTACTTCTTCATCAAGCCCGAGCATGATTTGGTCCGCAACGTAAGCGTGCCCTTCTACAGGTATCCACTCGTTCGATCTCGAATCCTGCTCAAACCGGATTTCACGTCGAATCAAGGGGTATTTCATATTAGTGAGTAAAACTTCCTTTCTCACCAACAACCCATTTTCGTCCAACAACTCCGCACTGTCGACAACGGTTGCTTCACTAAATTGATCAAGCAGTCGCCTCGCGAATAAATTCTCCAATACTTCTGATTCCTTTTTTTCGGAACTCGGAAGCGATTCGATCGTTTCCTCTGGCTCAGGAGGAGGGTCTTTTTCAACAACTAACTGATTTCGCCCAAGGGATTCTTCTTCGTGATGCCGGTCAGTGTGGTAGAACACTGAGAACAAACCTACAAGAAGAAGAATTACGAAAGTACTATAATAAAAACTACCCTTGCTCTCCATTTTCGTCAGAATGATCAAATTCTAAAAGCTAACCGCAAAGGCTCTGGTGGCAAGTCCCTCACCCGGTTACTCGATAGAAGTTTCTAAATCGGAACAAACTCAGCAGCCTTAAAACCGTTTTTAACAATTTCTCACGCTCTAAGCTCTGATTTTATAGATTGAACTGTCACCGATTCGTTCAATGTCAGAACGTTCTCACTTGATAGTTTGTTATTTTTCCAGGGGATGCTCAGAATAGGACTATTTCACCAGGTCATCCCTGAAAGATTTGCCTTCCTCTAGCATGCCCATCACCGCATCAATTTGGCCATGCTGCAAATGATCACGAAGACTTTCCATTGTCTGTATCATTTCGTTCAGTGCAGGCAGGATCTCCTCACGATTTTCACGAATGATATCCCTCCACATCTGAAGATCACCCGAAGCTACCCGGGTCGTGTCGAGAAAACCTGTGCTGATGAAAGGAGTAAAATGCCTGTATTTCGGATCACTCAAAACATGAGAAAGACCAGACGCTGTAAGATGAGGCAGATGACTCACAAACGCCACAATCTGATCGTGCTCCTCAGGGTCGGTAACATGAACGTCCATCTCCAACGCAGACCAAAACCCAACGACCTTTTCGATGGCCTTCTTCGAGATCTGTCCTCCTTTGGTCACGAAACATGGTTTTCCGGAGAAAAGAGTTTCATCCGCATGAGCATGCCCACTTTTTTCGGAACCCGCCATGGGATGAGAACCGACAAAAATGCCCTTCCCTTCCAGCGCCGATTCACTCTTGATTTGAAGTTTGTGTTTCGTACTTCCCACGTCCGTTACGATAGCGCCTGGCTTGAGATGATCCTTAATTTGATGCGCCAAGACGGGAATTTTGCTTACCGGAGCACAAATCACCACCAAATCCGCATCTTTCACCGATTCTTCAACAGTTTCTGTCGTCTCATCACACCATTCCAGCCTAGCGCACTCCGATCGCACTTCAGCTCGTCTCGCCCACACAATCACTCTATCAACTAGCTGATTTCGATGAAGCGCTGCTCCCAAAGATGCACCAAGGAGACCAGGTGCGATTATTGTGACTGTGGAAAAACTCGTTTTCAAAAATAGATCAGTTGCAGGTTAGTTTAACCTAAGGAAAAGCCCTACCTAGCTCCCTGCAACCGAATTCGAGGTCAGTTCATGCAATCATCACAGAGAAAAGACATAATCTCGCCATTCCTGAGGATAATCTCTTGAGCCAAACTCCTGATCTTCATCTGAATCTCGAATTAGCCCATAAATCGCGGTTATCCCAAGTGTTTTACACAATCGATAAATCTCCATCTGCCTGCGCATCGGAATGTTGCCATCAGTCACCTTCCTCCAGGGACGATCCCTAAATCGGTCTTCGGAAATGATCATGGGTGCAGCGGTGTATTTTTGCGCGAACGCCACCAAATCCTCGTCGCTGGGGTTCCGGTGCTGTAAACTCGGTATCTCCGCCAGCGGATTGTAGAATCCCTCCGGATGTCTCATGGAAAACGGCACGCGTAGCCGATCCGTAACCCATTTTGCCTCTTCGAGAGGCAAGAATTCCTTCAGATCCCATCCAAGCCCAAAAGTAATGTGAGACTTTCCTGCAAACCTATCGTTAATTTCTCGATATACGCTCTCTTCCACAGCTGATTTTCGACCCCAATTCACCTGCGGATGGAGCCTGTTATCTACATCTCCCCAGATCCAAACATGAAGATGCAAATTATCCCGCACACAGTGTGCTCGCACATTCTCCAACCTTCTCCAACACTCGATATTGAGCTCCTTGGAATCAATTTCCTCAAAATTTTCCGCCTCAAACGAAAACCAATCGGTATCGACATAAATATGAATCCCATCAAACCCGTTTCGTTTGGCCAAAGTCATCACTTTCTCCACTTCTTCGCTCCTCCAAAGATGCCTCAGTCGCGGAGCCATCATCAACTGTGGCGCGAATTGTTTGCCTTCAAACTCGGGGGCCACCGTTTTCAGCCAGTCAACCGGTGCAGCGGCTTTGGCCTCAGTCAAAAGAGAGAAAACAACTAAACAAAAAACAACCGACCCCCATGCATTCATAACAACAAATATTACCTAACTGAGACGGGTTAGGGAGGTAGATTCGTTCAAATCCTCTGAAAAATCTTGAACTCAACCCGAAGTTTCTATCATCTCTCCCTTTTGCAGCATTCTCTGCAGTTAGAGTCGGGACGTGGCGCAGTCTGGTTAGCGCACTACTCTGGGGGAGTAGGGGTCGCTGGTTCGAATCCAGTCGTCCCGACCATTTTTAACTTTCACTCGCGATCTCCTCTAGGTTCTGAATCAGGGCATCTATTCTCTTGGTAAATAAATTGGACTCAACATCTCCGGTTTTAAGCAAGGGTTTTCAAAGCACACTTTCATCGGTGTGCTTTTCTTTTTCTTAAAATCCGCCTAATCCAATAATCTGCGGTTCAAAACAGGTCCTTGTTCCAACCGCTGATTTCACAGATTATATAGATTCGAATCTGTGTTTGTCAGTGGTTCACCGAGTCATCTCAATTTGTTAAACATTTGCGGTCTTCTCACAATTGATCATCGTTCCTCACATGGCTCAGTTGCTCACCGATTATGTTCAGTCCCTACTCGATCTGATTCTCCAGATGGCTCCTTACCTGGTGCTGGGTTTTGTGCTGGCTGGTGTAACAAAGGTGATTTTTCCAAAAAACTGGATTCAAAAGCACCTGGGAAAAGGCAGTTGGAACGACAGTCTCAAGGCGACCTTGTTTGGAGTGCCGTTACCCATCTGCTCGTGTGGGATCATTCCTTTGGCAAAAGAGCTGCGGAAATCCGGCGCAAGCAACTCCGGAGTTGCGTCTTTTCTTGCATCGACTCCTCAGACTGGAGTGGACTCAATCATTGCCACGGGAGGACTCATGGGCTGGCCATTCGCGATTATTCGTGTAGCGGTCGCATTTATTTCCGGCATACTTTCGGGACTCGCAATTGCTCCTTTTGAGAAAAGAAAAAAGGAATTGCCCGCAAGACCCACTCGGGAAAAAAGCTCTCCGGTTACTCATTTTTCACCGAAAAAAGCCCTCCACTACGGGCTGATCGAGCTGCCTTCCGACATCCGCAATTCGCTCACTCTGGGCTTTTTCATTGCGGCAGCAATTACGCTCTTTTTGCCCGAGGTTCAATCGTTCACGAGCGGCGACAATCTCCTGCTGAGCTACGCATTTGTCATGGCACTGGCGGTCCCGCTTTATGTTTGCTCAACTGGCTCCATACCGATCGCCCTCGCGATGCTGACTTCGGGGATGACCCCAGGTGCCGCCCTTATTTTCCTTATCGCCGGACCCGCAACGAACGTCGTAACCATTGCAACCACCACACAAATCATCGGTTGGCGGAACACTATGATTTATCTGCTCACCGTCATTGGAGTTGGATGGCTCTCCGCCTACCTACTGGACAGTGCATTCACATTCATCCCAATCACCGAACATCTTCACCACCATCACGAAGAATCCAGAGGATTTTTGCAAATCGCCAGCACGTTGGTACTCATAACCGGTTTGTTCGGACCTTCCGTCCTCGACTTTTTCAAAAAAGGGAGAAAACAATTCGAATCAGAAAACGATATGGAAGCTAAAAAATTTGAAATGAAGGTGGAAGGCATGGGTTGCCAAAAGTGCGTCGCGAAGGTCAATGGAATCATCGGTGACGTCGAGGGACATCAGCCCATTTCGATCGATTTGGAGTCGTCCAAAGTGATCTTTTCTGCCATCACCCTCAATTGGGATCTGCTAACCGAAAAACTCTCTGCCGAAGATTACAGTGCTTCAGACCTGGTCGAACTCTAAGTCTCCATATACCAGAAAATGACACTCCCAATTGTCCGACTCGGCAAATACGAATGGCGACGCATCCGTTCCGGCCATCCATGGATCTATCCGAAATCCATCCAATCCGTTCCCGACAGACTCGAAACAGGCGATCTTGTCCAAGTTTTAGGACCTCGTGAGGAATCGGTTGGAGTTGCAGTCTATCATCCCGGATCCAAAATTCGCCTCAGAGTTTTAACAACAGAGGTCGAAGTGATCGACCAAAGTTTCTTTGAAAAACGACTTCGGGCGGCCCTGTTCTACCGTAAAAAAGTGCTCCCTGGCTCAAACTCCTTTCGACTGATTAACTCAGAAAGCGACGGGTTGAGCGGGTTGATCATCGATGTTTACGAAAGAGCGGTGCTTTTTCAAATCACCAGCGCAGGTCTCGAGAAACTGAAAACTTCAATGATCGCCGCGATCGACAATGTGCTCGATCCTGAAATTCTGATCGAAAGAAATGACGTCGCCAACCGGAAGTTCGAGGGTTTACCCGAACACAAAGAAGTTCACAAAACTCCACCCAATGTTTCTTTAAATGCCTATCCCGTAACGATCGATGGTGTGAGCTACGAACTTGACCTCTGGGAGGGAAACAAAACGGGACTTTACCTCGATCAGATCCAGAACCACAGCAAATTTTCGAAGCTACTGGAGCAATTTCCTTCAAAACGTGTGCTGGACTGCTTTTCTTATGTAGGTGGTTTTAGCATCCGCGCCGCGATGAACGATCAGGTGGAAGAAGTAGTAGGCCTGGATCAAAGCGCAGAATGTGTAGCCAAGGCAGAGCTACATGCAAAACTCAATAACGTGGACCCCAAATGTGAGTTTATAAAAACTAATGTCTTCGACTGGCTTCGTGAAAAAGCCTCAGGTATCGAGCCGGAAAATCAATTTGATGTCATCATTCTCGATCCTCCCTCTTTCACGAAGAATCGTCACGCGGTTGAAGGCGCGATCAGGGGTTATCGGGAATTGCACGTGAGAGCACTGAAACTGCTGAAGTCCGGCGGATTGCTTTTTACATACAGTTGCTCTCACCACATTTCAGATGATCTGTTGCGCAGCATTGCCTTTGAATCTGCCTGTGATACCCAGACTCATGTCTACGAAATCGAATCACACCGACAGTCGCTCGATCATCCCATTAATCCGTCAATCCCCGAATCATACTATCTCAAAGGATTTGTTTATTTTAAGAAGGAAGGTTGAATACAGAATTTAAAATGTAGAATGGTTAATTAATCGCTACATACGGGAATACTGTGGATTCTGAATTCCACCTTCAATGTTCCGAACTCTAACAAAAATGCAAAAAACAGTTTTTAAAACCATCAACGGATGGAAGTGCCTTTTTCAACCAATGTCATCAGCGAAGACGATTAACATTCGCGCGGTGGTGCACGCGGGTAGCGCAAACGAGCAAGAGGCACGCACTTTCGGTGCTGCTCACTTCCTGGAACACATGTTTTTCAAGGGAACGGAAAAACGAAATTATTCGGAAATCAATCGAAAGTTTGCTCAGCTTGGAGACGTCAACGCCTACACATCTCTGGAACGAACGGTCTTCTACATGAACAGCCTTCCCGCGCTCCTGGATGATGCAGCGGAACTGTTCTTCGAGCTTTTCTTCAGCGCAACAATGCCAGCCGAAGAATTCGAAAAAGAACGCGGAGTGATCATCGAGGAATTTCAGTCCTCGGAAGACAACCCGATCTCTTGGGGAATCAAAAAAATCAACTGGGACACCTGGGGAGACTCGATGCATCCAACGATCGGTACAAGAGAGTCGATCGAAGCGCTATCCATCGAAGACATAGTCCGTTTCAAGCAACAATTCTACCGTCCCGAGAACACCCTTTTTGTCATCACAGGAGCCCTGGATGAAAAGGAGCTTTGGGACACGGTCTCAGCTTACATCCCAGACGTGCAAATTCCTTCGAAAGATTCACTGGTTGCCCCAACGATCCAGTTTAAAACGGACCATTTTCAACTCGATAACCCCAACTCCAAACAATCTCTACTCTTTATGGTTTTCCCAACGGTTTCAGAGCTGGAATCCCGCAAACTACGCTTTCTTCCCGATCTCGTTGTAAATCTCATCGGCGGTGGAATGCACTCCGTGCTTTTTGAATCGGTTAGGGAAAGACTAGGGCTTTGCTACGCAGTTGGGATGCAGTACATGACACCTCTCAGGAGCGGATACCATTCGGTCTATGCCCTGCTGGACGCAAATAACGTGGAAGTCGCTCATGATGAGGTGTTGAACCAATTGAGAATGCTCGAAAAAGAAATTCCAAACGAGCTCTTCGTAACTGCAAAATCAAATCTGCTCTTTGGTCGCTCTCGGGCCAATGAGACCGCATCTGGAACTGGAGCGCAAGCGGACAGCTATTTCGACAACGGTCACGACCTCATTCCATTCGACGAATATCGTGAAGGAATCGAATCATTGAAAATCGAAGACATCCAAGATTTTGTGAAAAGTTACCTTAATGACCCCAAGCTAGCTGTCGTTAACGCCAAGCTACCCGTCTAAAGCCACCCATCCATATGTCCGAAGGAATTTTCAGGAAGATTCATTCTCATTTCGCGCAACGAAAGATGAGTTTTTGGGGTTCTGGAGTTCTGGCATCGGCAATCGCAGTCTTTGGCTACGTCAAGATATTCAATACGGCATACCTGGACGTAGAGAGCTCCCTCCAAAACGGTGGCACCCAGCAGATCTTTTTCGATACCGGAGCGGGTATTTCTGAGGAATCTTCAGTCAGAACGTTCCTCGAAGTACCCTACAAAACCTACCGCTACAAGGTGCCTCTCCCCAAGAAACCACTGCTCCAACTGCGATTAGATCCAGCAGACACCGAAGGCTGGGTGCAGTTCGACCGATTCGAAATGAAACCTAAAGGATTCTGGAGAGGCTTGCCTTTGCTGAAGGAGGACGCTCCAACCTCGGGTATACGGGAGCTGGTATTCGACGTTGATCTAGACCAATGGACTATCTCATCGGAATACGGAAACACCGATCCTCACTTACTCCTTACTTCCGTTCCGGAAGAGCTTTCGGGACGAGCGCTACTCCACAAAAAGGTGCAAATCATCGCCCTACTCATTCCGCTCATTGTGATCGCAGCTTACCTTGGAGAGTTTTTGAGCAAATTTACCATTCAAGGAATCTCCCAGCTAGGAAGCCCCTTTAAGATTTTCCAAAGCAAAGCTTTCAACTACAGCATAGTCGGTGTCTTGATTTTGGGAATTGCTTTTGCCTTTGTCGTCGCGACATCAGGAAGTTTACCCAAACAAAGTGTTCTCACTTTTAGCTGGTCTGGTTATCCAACCGAATTCGTTCAACTCAGTTATGACAGTGGCGATGGTTTCTCTGCTGAAAATACGCGTATCTTTTGGAACCGGGAAGGAAGTCGTGAGTTTGACGTAACCTTTCACCTCAACAAGAAACACATCCTAAAGCTCCGGTTCCAAACCGAAGGTTCAAAGGAAGAAGGCATTCTCTCGGAGTTAAGGTTTAAGCAAGCAGGCAACTCTAACGCCGAACGAATCGATTCGTCCAGATGGACCGCGAAAACCACTGATCTGCAAATTCAGCAAAAAGACGGAAACCTCTATTTCATAGGAAAAGATGGAACTGATTCCGTCTTCGAATCAGATATTCTCAGCGGATTCTGAAAATTCTTCTTCCAGCATCGGCTGAACAAGTCGTGACAGCAGATAAGCTTTCTTCTCCACTCCTTCGGGTTTCATGTGGCAAATATCAAAAAAATCCTCCGGCAGGAATCCACCCGATTCCGCAAGTGGAAGAAAAAAAACGTCCGAATCCGCAAAGGTTTCTCTCAGCTCCTTGTTGTAGAGCTGAATAATCTCAAAAAGTTTTGTGTAAGAAATGTAATTTGATTTCCACCAATACCGAAGGTTGTGATTGAGATAGCTCGACTCTTTTCCGCTCGCCAGCCGAGGGTCGGGAACGCAAAACGAAGCAACCCCCAGTTTAGTTTGGTTTCTTTCGAGCTCCACACGTAGACGTTCAAGATCTTCAATGCAGAACCTGTGAAGATCACGGATGACCTGGGCCTCAGTCGGCACAAAGAGATCCCCCAAAACCGATCTCACGAGATTCGACTTTAGAAGCAACTTTTGCATCCCGTTCAGTTTCGATTCCCAATAGGGGAAAAGCTTCCAGCAAATGCTGTTGATCCCGTTGTACTCGATGGCCAGATCCGGGACGATTCCGTTGTCTCCCAATCGAGACAATGTTCGACCGTAGCTTCCCGAATCCATACCTGCGATCCCACAGTTAAGCACCTTCACCAGCTTCGCTGCACTCCGCTGGTTGATGAATTTTTCCAACAAAGCAGGATAGGTTTCCCCATCAGTCGGACCATTCACCGTTGTGGAACCTCCAATACATACGATTTTCACAACTTTCTGATCTTCAACGGAATCAAAAGCCTCACCGCGAAACCCAAGTGAATTGATAGTGGCCACGTATGTCTGCCCTTCATTTTCATGCGACACCTCGGCCCCAGGTCTGTAGTTCAGCCATGGTTCACTCCAAAGATTGATGTGAAACGCCTCGCTCACCGACCTCATTTCCCAATTTGCACTGTAGTGAGCAGAGGCACCCTGCCCATGCATCAAAATGAGCTTTGCAAGCAACTCACCAAACAATAGCGCCACGAACAACCAGATCAAAAAAGGCAGTAGCAGTGGGACTTTTTTTTTGGCTGGCATTCAGTGATAGCAGGTTACTTCGTTCCAACTCATGTTGGGCACTGGAGGCACACGAACTCAATGCAAAAATGTTTGTTCAACAAAACCCTAAATCCCAACCTGCTCTATCTGCTCTTCTCGAACCGATTAGTGGTCGTTCCATAAAAATCTCCACCCAATCTGCCAATCGGCGCGTATTCCGGAGAAATCGTGAGCTCTTTGCCATCGATCAACGAGTCGTCGATGAAAAGGTTGAGAACTTCTCCCACAATAAGGCGGTTTTCACCCATGATTCGCTTTGGGAGTCTCTCCATCCTGTTGAGAACTTCTCCCACAATAAGGCGGTTTTCACCGTAGTATCTGATCTCGATCAGCTTACACTCCATGTTCACTTGAGCCGAATCTAACATTGGAACCTTTTTCTCCCCCACCTCAAAAGTAGCCAGACCCAACTTCTCGATTTCACTCTCGGCCGGAGCAAGCGGCGCCGAGGACTTAACCATCACATCCGCCAGCTCCTCACTTACCATGTTGATCCCGAACACTTCAGTAGCCTCAATGTTTGCAGCGGTGTCCTTCGGTCCACCCTCAGGGCGATTTCCACAACTCACAACAACGAGCGGTGGCTTCGATCCAAAGAGATTGAAATAACTGAACGGAGCAAGATTAGTCACACCTTCCTCACTTACCGTCGAAACCCACGCAATCGGTCTCGGCACGATCAATTGTGTGAGTATCTTGTAGCGTTCGGAGATATCGAGTTGAGATAGGTTTATTCGATTTTTTGACTTCATGAGATTCGGATCACTACTCCGCTTTTTCCGCAATCGAACTTTCTATGGTACGAATAATTTGTTGAGACAACTCGACCAGTAAATCGGAGTAGGCTTGCACAATACCCTCGTAATTCTGAAGAGCAGTGGTGGTGCTGAGCTCAAAATACCTCTCAAGCACAGTCTCAGATGACTCGAGATTCAGTAGATTCCATCGTCCCGAAGTGTGCACCGAATCAAATGACCGCGATTGGAAAGAATCGAACTCAAGATGGAGTTGAAAGTCCCAGATATCAGAAGAATCATGAACTGAAGCTACCCTGAAACTCTCAGATCTTATCGAACGTCTGAGATGACGCAGAATACTCTCTTCGAGAGACTC
>JAKSBQ010000273.1 GCA_022361075.1 Opitutales bacterium
ACCGACCCCGTGCTTGCTTCCGACCTGATCTCCGCGCTCGAGAGCGATGAGCCCCCGGAACTCGACGGAGATCGCTACCTCCTGCTCGGCGAGCGGCTCGCGGACGAGGGCGAACGGACCGATGCGTACGCGCTTATCCGACGTCTTATCGACCTCGGGTACTCACCGTACGATCGGTTGATCTTTGTCCTTGCACAACTCTACGAAGGCCCCGGGCCTCACCGCGATCTTCGACAAGCGAGAGCCTTGTACGAGGAGTTGGTCCGGGATTATCCGCTGAGCGTGCACTGGAGAGAATCACGAAGCAGGATAGAATACCTCGATCGTCATTTTTTTCTCATCCGTTGACAGGGAGTATCCGATTCTCTATAACTATCGTTCGACCCGAAGAGTGAACGAGGATGTTTGACGCACTGAGCCGACAGCTGAGCGACGTAGTACGATCGATCTCGGGAAAAAACCGCATCAGCGAGAAGAACGTTCAGGATGCGATCGAACAGATAAAGGTTGCGCTTCTCGACGCGGACGTGCATCTAAAAGTCGTGCGCCGCTTCGTGAGTAGAACGCTCCGCGACGCGACCGGCGAAGCGGTATTGCGCTCCGTGTCGCCCGGTCAACAGTTTACGAAGATCGTACACGAGAAGTTGGTTGGATTTCTCGGGGATGAGCGGAGTGAGCTCACGCTCAAGGGGCCCGACGTCGTGAGCGTGATCTTGCTCGCCGGTCTCCAGGGGTCGGGAAAGACGACGACCGCCGCCAAGCTTGCCGCTCGGCTCTCGTCTGAGGGGCGACGCCCGCTCCTCGTCGCGGCCGACCTCGTTCGCCCCGCGGCGATCGATCAGCTCGAGCAGCTCGGTCGACAGATCGGTGTCGAGGTCGAGGTGCAACGCGGAGAGGCTCGTGTCGAGAACGTTGTGCGTTCGGCGCTGAAGCGGGCCAAGCGCGAACAGTTCAATACCGTGATCATCGACACCGCGGGTCGTCTGCAGATCGACGAGCCCATGATGGACGAGCTCAGGCGGATCCAGGCGGAGGTGAACCCTCACGAGATCCTCTTCGTAGCCGACGCGATGACGGGTCAGGACGCGGTCAACTCGGCGCGCGAGTTCGCAGCTGCCCTGCCG
>JAKSBQ010000014.1 GCA_022361075.1 Opitutales bacterium
CGAGGACTCTTCATGAGAACCTGATTGCTCCTCAACGCCCTTTTCGGAGTTCAGATGCACTTCTTCTTTGAGCATCTGCTCGACACGATCTTGAGGTAACCATCTTACGCCTCCGTTGGATACATCATAAATGGCACCTACCACTTTCACTTTGCCCGATTCGATCAAAGCACGACTCGCCGGACTACGCTCCAACACAGCTTTCACACTCTGCCAAACATTTTCCTCGATCGCGTAGGGGATCACTGCATCTCCTCCTGCAGTAGGATGTTCATGAATCGCCTTTTTTACAGCGGGCACGATGTTGTCCATCAACGGACGAATATTAGCCTCAAGTTCGCGACCGCGACCCTGAACTTCGTGAGTCACAGCAGTAACCACATCACATTGGGTGTTTCCTAAAATCACCAGAAGTGGCGTATGAACATGAGCCAATCCATACTCGATGGAACCAAGCACATTGACATCGCATACATTTCCAGCGATGCGGATGACCAAAATGTCCATCACTCCCGCATCAAAAAGAAGTTCCACCGGAACCCGGGAGTCGGAACTGCTCACAACGGTTGCAAACGCGTGATCTGCCTGACTTTCTGCACCCGCCTGAGCAAGTCGTTCGGGACTGATGTTCGGGAATTGAGAGTCCCCCATCACAAACCGAATGTTGCCTTCTTTGAGCTTTTTGAGGGCCTCATCGGGAGTCGGCTTCTGATCCCACCTACCCGTCGAAGCAGCATTCGAGATCGCGGCTGCGGAGACAACTGTAACGAGAAAAAGGAGTTTTGTGATTTTCATAAAAGTCGATGTTCAAACTCCACCAAACATCGACCAATCTGCACCGAATTGAAGCAAAAAATCAATCGTTTCCATTGATCCATTTGAACACGCTCACGGAGGCCACAGCAGCAGCAAACTGAGCCACCAGGTAGATCCAAATCGCGCTCCATTTTGCCAATCCCATGATACTGATTCCAACCGCAACTGCAGGATTGAACACCGCTCCAGACACTCCGCCAACCGCAAACGCTCCGACCATCACCGTTCCACCAATTGCCAGGCCGTAGAAGGAATTCCCTTCGGTCGCTTTGGCAGTAGCGACGTTTTGAATCACCCAAACGAGCGCAAAGGTAAAAACAAACTCCGCCAGCAATGCAGGGACGGTCGCGAGTTCACCCGCAGAAGGGCTTCCATCTTTGAGGAAGCCAACCAACAAGGCCGCAACTCCGGCACCCAGAACTTGAGCAACGATGTAAGGGACAACATCACCCACCGGACATTTACCACGAAGCAACAGTGCAACAGTAACCACAGGGTTGTAGTGCGCCCCTGAGATGTGACCACCCGCGTAAATCATCACGGCGAGGGTCAATCCGATCGCAATCGGTGCCAGATTACCCGAACCAGGAGCGATCACATTCATGCCAACGGCAAAGACTAAAAAGAAGGTTCCAATGAACTCGACAACAGCTTTTTTCATAGATGCCCATGACTCAATTCAGATCTCACCAAATATCAAGTAGTGAAAAGGAAAGCCTGAACCCCCTTCTTAAATCACACCCCGCAAATTCGACTAAATCAAATTTATCATTTGCCGATTATTCGATAACATGACAACAGATCGCGATTTCCAAATTGCCTGTGACAGGGCATTGACCGATGGCATTAACCGCCTGGGGTTAGAGTTCGGAATAGTGAGCAGGATTGAGGACGAACTGTATGAGGTCTTCTGCGTCGTCTCGCAGACAAACGTTTTCCAAAAGGGAGAAAAATTTCCTCTCCAGCTTACCTATTGCAGAGAGGTTTTCAGTAAAAACAAAACGATCGCCTTAACAGAAATCGAAGGAATTCCTGGTTTGGCTATGCATCCGCTTTATATGCCCATGGCCTTGGAGGCCTACATTGGTTCACCTATTATCAACGGATCAAGAGTCTGGGGCACGATCAACTTCACTTCCATGAGAGTGCGGGCTCAGGCCTTCTCCGAAGAGGAGAAACGCTTCGTCGAAGATGCTGCATATCAATTAGGTAAATTGATTGAGGTCGGCCATTGATAAGATCTGGTAAACAACGTTTTTGCGAAACACACCCTTGACATATAGATATTCATAAATATAGACATTTATCGATGAATGAAGCAGAAGCAGCATTGTTCGGTAAGGCAGTAGGGGATGTCACTCGGCAAAAAATTCTGCGTTTTTGCTCGGAGAAACGTCGCTGTGTGAATGACATTGCCGAGCACACCGGCGTGAAACAACCGACTGCAACTCATCACATGCAGATTTTAACGGAAGCTGGACTTGTCATTCGGGAAGTGGAGGGGAAACAAGCGTTTTACCTGCTAAACCAGCAGAAGTTCATTAGCTGTTGCGGTCAGCTCATGGTCCAACTCGCTCCGGAGAACAAAGCGACAAAGGCTGTGTGTCAGTGCTGTATTTAAAAAAATTTATCTATACGTATAGACAAACATCAATACAAAGTAAACATCACGAAGGAGGTGAAAAAAATGTCAGACGAAAACATCAAAAAAGACGAGTGCTGCTGCGATTGCGGATGCAAGTGTTGCTGCTAGGCAGTGCATCACGTGCGTTTTGAAAATTGAAGCCTTGTTAACTGCGCCGAACAGTTCGCAAGGCTTTTGTCGTTCCTCGATTTTCTAATCGCATGAATCCCAAGAATCTTTTAGTAACCGAAGTAGCAGTTAAAAAAACTGAGCCTTCAATTCACCAAGCGTTCTAGCAAAAATTCCTGATCATGAGCGAAAAATCTTACTCGAAAGAAGAGGTCGATAAGATCCTTAAAGATGCACTTAAGAAACAGCTGAAGGAACAAGGGAGAGTCTCCGAAGACGATCTCATCAAAGCAGCTAAAGAGATGGGGATCGATGAAGGTGTCGTTCGCGAACAACTAAAAGAAAAAGAAGCTGCTCAGTTGCAAAAAGAAACGAGCTTTCAGGGGAAACAGGCATTTTTCATCCACCTCATCGTATTCGTCATCGCCAATCTCATATTCCTGAAAAACGGATTTCGGTTCCCCGGACCTCCGATGATGAAAATGTTCCCCTTCTTCCCGTGGATCATTTTTCTCGTAATGCATGGTATGGCGGTTTTCACAAGGATGAAACTGCCATTTTGTGGAGGAAACTGCCACCGTTAAGCCGACTATATTGAGATTATCAGGATCTATAGGGATAGTTAAAATTGATAATCCCGCTCAGAGTTCACCATGTAGCGAAAAGTAGAATTGTGACCTTCGCGACCCTCTGCGATCTTTGCGAGATGAGTCATAATATCTGATACGTTTACATGAAGGTATTGAAGGAAGTGAAGTGCTTCAGATGATTGGCTACATTCTCTTCACTACCTTCATGTGAACACTTGGACTTTTAAATCTTTCACTACCAGCAGGCTAGAGTGATCTCTGCTTTCAATTTGAGAACAACTATTCAGAAGGAAGATACCTCGAATTTGTCATTAATTGTGGAATCAAATAAAAAAAGCGGCTCTCGCTAAGGAGAACCGCCTTCTCAAATACCTAAGCAATTTTAACCGCGACTTAAGCCTTCTCGATATCAGTGATTCGCACAGGTAGCTCTATTGTAGCTAGAACCGGATTGCCGTATTCATTTTTAGCGGGAGTGAATTCCCACTCGTAGACGGCCTTGGTCACTCGTGCAGCAAGCGCCTTGTCGTAGATGTCGACGTTTTGGGCCTCCACCGATTGAGGGATGCCGTTTTTATCGATCGCAACCCGAACGGTGATCGTCTTTCCAACCTCTTGTTCAAAAACAATTGGCTTGGTGACTTTCACGGGCTTTACCCCTGTTACGATAATTTGTGCAGGAAGGGCTGCTGCAGTAAGAAACACGGACAAAAGTCCAAGTGCGGTGATTCGTGTGATGTTTTTCATGATGATGTTGATCTTTGATGGTTCTTGAAGATTGCCAGTCGGAAGGGCCAACTGGCAAAGAAGGGTGTTGATGCTGATAACATTTGCATCACTCATGCCAACTTCACAAAAAAACTCTATCTACCTGATCTACAGCATCTTAAAAAGTTAATCTTTTTTTGCACAAACACTTACTACGCTTCCTCGTTTCAGTTTGAAACAAAAGGTGTCTCATATTGAGACGCCTTTTGTTCATAGAGAATGTGTTACCATCAACCTCCAAAAAGGCTATTCAGCAACTCACCCACTTCATCACCGTCAGAGCTTTTTTCTTCATCTTTCGATCGGTCATCAGATTTCGACTGATCTCCTCCGCCCAACAAACCTGAAAGGCCGTCAACGATCTCACTGCCCCCACCTCCAAGTTCATTGTTGAGAAACTCTGCTGCTTTATCTTTTACCAATGAAGTAGCCGCCCCCTTTCCGGCATCCACCCAAAGCTTCTGAAGAGCTTCCTGATTAATCTCAAATCCTGGGTTGCTTAAAGAACCTTTCAGTCGAATCAGATCCTGCGATTTCAGGAAATCGATCGTCGTCTCGCCAAGCTCCGGAACTTCGATTAGAGCCTCCGCTAACTGAATGGAAACAGGTAAATCGAGGTTCTCCAAATCGAATGCTCCATCAATCGTGAGTCCAAGCACACCATCTTTAATGGGAAAACCTCCCTCTTCTTTTACGTTTTCAATAATCGACTCGACCGGGATGTCACCCAAAAAACCCTTGATGAGATTTTGCGTTTGCTCGCCTGAAATTGCACCCATCGCAATGTCCAAAGCCAAACTCTCGATGTTGTTCACAAGCGAAACCCTGGGCGCTCCATCGACCAAGTGGGGTTCGGTGGATACGTTCTCCAACACAATGTTGATGAAATCCCCGGGAATGTCGTCGCTTTCGAGTTCTTCCACGACTATTTTCCGAACTAACCATCTCGGCGAATCTTCGATCAAATGATCAGCGGAAACAGCTGCATGACCAAGCTCATCGGCCCTCTGCCGAATTTGCTCCTTGAGTAGTTTTTTGGGATTCATGCCACGAACTTTTTTCCGAGCGGACTGTAGCCTCTCCAGCCATACTTTTGCTTGCTCAAGTCTGGCTTTCCAAACGTCCCAGTTTTCGATGACCTCACTTACGACTCCAATTCCCTTCTCCAGATCTTCTTCAGTAATTTCACGCTCCTTTTTGGATCCTCCAATTTTCTTACCAGGGGTCTCTCGCGGAACCATCGCGAACGCACCTGATACCTTCACCAAATCGATCCCGACGCGTCGTTTCAGCAGGTCCAACCCACTGATGTCCGCTGTGATCTCACGCGCTCTCAACAAATCTTCACTGAGGTTATTAGGATCCGCCATCGCAAATCCCTTCAACGTTAGACTGTTGTCAGCCAGATCCATACTAACGGACTCGACTTCAACGGTGGCTCCATTGGTCATTTCAAGCCCTTTTTTCATCGCAGCAGTGAGGATCTTTTCGTCGAAAAAAGTAAATGTGATGATAAACCCTCCGAGACCCAAAGCAGCAATAATCAAACCCGGCCAGCGAATGGGATTCGCCTTTTTGGACTCGGCCATTTCCTCATAAGTTTTCTTCCCCTTAAGTCCGCCAAAGAATACCCAAGCCAGCACCTTCACCCAACCTTTATCAAACCAATCTTTATTCTTTTCAATATTGGCCATCTTGCTCTTGAAGGTATCGATGGACCTGCTGAGTAAAAAGCCTGATCCGAATCCGAGAGCGATCGCAAATGGCAACCCGCCAACCATCACGTAGTAATCAAAACCCATCCAGGCCGTAACCGGAGCATTGATGAGCAAACGGAAGATTCCCTCAGTCGGACCATCGATAAAAAACTCCCCAACCGAGAACGTAATCCCCCGCATCGGGAAATAGAGCAGCTTGAAGAGGATGTAACCAAGACCCGCTACAAAAATGTTTGCATTCAAAACCAGCAAGAGCGCCAGTAGAATGACCAGAGAACCGATACCATTCGGTGTTGGCAGAAACGCCAGGAGTGCGGCAATCAAACAAGCACTCGTGATTTGAAAACTCGAAGTTTCTCCCCTCAGAAACTTCCCAATTTGTCTTAAGAAGAACATAGTTAGCGCACAACAATTATGATGACGCGTTACTGTCGATCTGACCCTTCATTTTGTCAACAAACCGCCTTCAGTTAGCGGTCTAATATTCCCCAGACCCAAATGCCAAACACATGAAAACTCGAATGAGTCACTTATCTAATCACCGATTCAAGATCAGTGAGATTTTTATATAAATGACTCTTTTAAATCCATAAATCTGCGGTTGAAATTGAAAGATCCTATCTCTCTCCGTTATCTCTTCACACCAATCAAATGCCAAATTGTCTCTCGCCAAGAACGCTAATTTGCGCAGACTTTTGAGAAACAATCCTGTCTCCGCGCTACTTGGCGAACTCCGCGCGAGATTCATTGTTCAGGAAATCTTAGATTTACTTCAACTTACCAACTACGGCTCACACCCAATCTCATTCCTCTGCTCTGCGCAGCTTTGGAAATACCGACCAAACCCTGAGCATTAATAGCCCAGTCAGTCATCACTTTCCACTTAGCGACCAATCCCAACTCATGACGTTGGTCGTGATACTTACCGAGCCCCGTGCTTCGGTTGAGTTTTCCAAACCAATTCATGCCAACGGTTAATTTGTCGTTAGCCTTACAGGCGACCTGGCCTCTTAGCTCAAGCAACAAACCGTCCCGGCGATGTTCACCTACTTCCTGCCCCACCAAAAAGTTGCCACGAAGCGACCAACGATCACACAGTTTCCGGTCCCCCGTCCAAGCAACTCTCAAACGAGACGGCGAATCTTCCGCCTCAGCAAGTTGAATCTCGAATCGCACTGACGAATCCCACGCGTGGACCTCGTCTTCCCGAAACTGCCATTGTCCCTCCCAACGGAGGTTGTTCCATTTCAAGTCGTCAAACTCTTCACCTTTGCTCACCCACATCACGCGCATGCGCCAACTATCACTAAACGCGTGTTGATAATGGAAGCGATGGGCGGTCCTTTCGGTCTCCAGGTTCTGAGCAACCCGCAATTCCACTTGTGATTGTCCTGATTTGACATCAGGACTGAATACCTTGGCTAGATTTTGGGCAGAAGTACTCCCCACCGCGAACGCAAACAAAAACCAAATGAGTCCTACCTTTCTGAAGCCCATCCCGCTTGTCTAGAAAGGAAGCGGGCAGGATGCAAGCAGGAGATCCTTCTCTACAATTACTTTGGTTTTCAAAAAACAGAAAGTTCAACAGTCAACAGATTTGCCCACTAGCGATCCAAGCTCGCCATCATTGAATCAGATTTCGAGAAACCGATCTACAGACTCCCAGAAACAAGATGTCAGGATAGTTGCCTCAACCTGGTTCCGCAGATGGTATCTGAATCTCATCCCGATGAACACGAAGAACTCATCGCTTTGTATCACTTCTACTCAAAAAAATCCCTTCGAGTCGTGTGAAATCTGAGGCAAAGCATCCTCGACGAAGAGAACGAATCGGCCCCAAAATGGTTAGATGAATTAGACTTCAACAGAAGAGAGGCCCACTCTCATTTCGGATAAATCGATGAGCTGATTTATTAAACCAATGACTGGCGCAACATCCAGATCGCCTTTTCCAGCCAATCGTTCAGATCTGCCATCATGTTACCAGTGGTTACGTCACCCAACTCCTCTGCTTCCCTGAGCAAAGCGATCGTGTTCTGGTGCAGATAATCAAAATCCGCTGCGAGGCTCTTGAATACTTGCTCAGCAGTGAAAGAATTTCCCTCTTCTTCCGAGAGGCCGGATACTTCCAAATAACCCTTTGTAGTCGCGATCGGTTTCTTTCCGAGTTGCAAGATGCGTTCCGCAACGTCATCGAAAACTGCGAAGAAGTGGTTATAATATTCTTCCGTCAGATGATGAACGGGCAAAAACTGTGGCCCTTCGATGTTCCAGTGATAGTTGTGTAACTTGACGTTGATGAGATGCGTATCCGCAAGTAGTTTATTGAGCGAGTCGATGAGTAATTCCTTTTTCATTTTTGATTTAGCCAGGGTTTTGGTTAATTGGTCTAGTTAAGATTCCTTCAATATCTGCAAAACGAAGCAATCCTGTCTTCAGATTCATCAACTTCTATTTGTTTCCATAATCGAACCAATAAGACTCTCTTTCTGCAGACCTTAAATAATTACCCCTTAAATCTGAACGAACTGTAACTTTACCCCCCGATCGCCCGTTAGAGAGCAAAAATACCAACGCCCTGTCTTCATGAAGTGGATCAAAAGAATCATTCTAATCATCGTTCTCGCCGGAGTCGGTTACTGGCTCTACAACCAAATGGGCCAAAAGGCGGAGGTCGCCGAAACAGTGGAAACATACAGTTACGGAAAAGTTGAGCGCAAAAACCTGACGAATCTCGTATCCTCCACTGGTGAGCTTAGTGCCCGTGAAATTGTGGAGGTTGGCACACAGGTGTCCGGAACCATCGAGAAGGTCAACGTAGATTTTAACGACGAGGTCGAAAAGGGTGATTTGATCGCAGTGATCGACCCCTCCGTTCTCGACACTCAGGTCAAGGGCGCACAGGCCAGTTTACTACGTGCTAAGGCCAACCTTAAGAAAGCTGAAGCAGACTACGAACGTTTCACACAGGTTCATGCAGAGGGGTTTCTCTCGGAAAAAGAACTCCTGAACTATGAGGTGTCCTACGAAACGGCAAAAGCTTCCGTCATGGATGCCGAAGCCAACGTCGAGCGAGCCCAACGCAACCGCAGCTACGCCGAGATCACCGCGCCCATCAGTGGGATTGTGATTCACCGCCAGGTCGAGGAGGGACAAACCGTGGCCGCCAGCCTCAATACTCCACGCCTGTTCATCATCGCTGAAGATCTCTCGCTCATGGAAATACTCGCCAACGTGGACGAGACCGATATCGGACAAATCGAAGAGGGGCAAACGGTTCGCTTCACAGTCGCGGCATATCCAGATGACAATTTTACGGGCGAGGTCACTCAAATTCGCTTACAGCCCAGCGTGGTTCAAAATGTGGTAAACTACTCCGTCGTGATCGAGACGCAAAACCGGCGTGGCAAATTGCTTCCAGGAATGACCGCCATTGTGGATTTCGTGGTGGACGAGATCGAGGATGTGCTCACCGTCCCCAATTCCGCTCTCAACCTGAAGCTCAACGAAGAAATGATGGAGATCATGCAGAAACGTCGTGATGAAATGCGAAAACGTATGACCGAACGTCGAAACGCAAGACAAGCCGAGGGTGGAGGTGACGGCCAACGCCAGCAACGCGAACGCCCTAATCGAGAAGGCGGGCAAAGGCCTCAACGTCCCGAAGGCGGATTCGGTGGCGCTGGAATGGCTGGCATGATGAGAGGTGGTGACGGAGCTGGCGGAGGTATCCGTGGCATGCGCCAGAACATGGCAACACTTTGGTATCAGGGTGAAGACGGGAAGTTGAACATGCTTCCGGTTCGTAAAGGAGTCAGCGACGGAGCTTACACACAAGTTGAGCTTTTGCAGGAAGGTGATGTCGTTTTGACAGAAGGATTTGAGATCATCTCCCGCGTCAACAATCCTAGTTCTTCGACCCAACCGACTCAGCGCCAACAAGGTGGTGGCGGACCCGGAGGTGGCCTGCGTCGTCTCGGTTTCTGAGTCACGTAAATCTAACAAATTGTTCCAGCATGCCACGTGTCATCGAAACCATTGATTTGAAGAAGACCTACTTCATGGCCGAACCCGTTCACGCCCTGCGAGGAGTGAGCCTGCAGGTGGAGTCTGGTGAATTCGTCAGTCTCATGGGGGCTTCCGGTTCCGGAAAATCCACACTCATGAACATCCTCGGTTGTTTGGATCGTCCGACAGACGGCTCCTACCGACTCGACGACAAGGAGGTTGCAGAACTGGACAAAAATCGCCAGGCCAACATTCGCAATGAGAAGATCGGCTTTGTTTTTCAGGGATTTAATCTACTCTCGCGAACCACCGCGCTTGAAAATGTCGAGCTGCCACTGGTCTACGACCGAGCCCGTCGCATCAAGAACCCAACTGTGAAAGCGAAAGAATGCCTCGATCGTGTCGGGCTGGGGGACCGTCTCGATCACCAAACACACCAGCTCTCAGGTGGACAACAACAACGAGTCGCTGTCGCCCGCGCACTGGTCAACGATCCCGCACTCATTCTTGCAGACGAACCAACCGGGAACCTCGACAGTCGCACATCCATGGACTTGATGAGCCTCTTTCAGGAGCTTAACGATCAGGGCATCACGGTCGTTCTCGTCACCCACGAACCGGAAATCGCAAAATACTCCAGACGGATCGTTGAGATGCGGGACGGACTGATCGTTCTCGATGAAAAAGTGAAGGACCGACGCAACGCTCAGGATGACCTTGCAAACTTCAAGGGGGTAACCGGAATATGAGGATTCTTAAACTCTACGAAGTTGCGGAGAAGAGTCTTTTTAAAAACAAGACTCGAAGCTTTCTCACTACTCTCGGCATCGTGATCGGTGTCGCGGCGGTCATTGTCATGGTCGCCGTCGGAGAAGGCGCACAGAAGAACATCGAGGATAACATCTCTTCACTCGGCACCAACATGCTGATGATTCGCTCAGGATCTCAGTCCCGTGGTGGGGTACGAGGAGGGGCAGGATCAGCAAGAACTCTCACCTTGAAAGACGAAACCATTCTCCGAGAACAAGCAACTTTGCTCAGCGGTGTCTCAGGCCTCGTAAACAGCAACGGCCAGGTCATCGTCGGCAATGCCAACTGGTACACCCAAGTTCAAGGGGTGTCGATGGACTACCTTCACATTCGTAGCTGGGATATTGCAGAAGGAAACTACTTCACAGAGCGTGACCTGAAGGCAAAGTCGAAAGTCGCGGTCGTGGGTTCGACCATCGTGGAGCAACTTTTTGAGGGACAGGAGGCCGTCGGCCAACGCATTCGTATTCGCAATACTCCTTTCAAGATAGTCGGTGTGCTAAAGGAAAAAGGACAGAATTCCTTCGGCCAGGATCAGGATGACATCATTCTCGTTCCGCTTACCACAGCCGCCTTCCGCCTGCGCGGTGACACGCAATACGTAAATATGATTTACGCCAGCTCCTATTCCATTGACCAGATGGAGGCCGCAGAAGCCGAAATCACTGAGATTCTCAGGCGGGCCCACAAATTAATCGATGGCCAGGAAGATGACTTCAGTGTGCGCACGCAAACGGAGATCACCGAAGCCTTATCATCAACGACCCAGGCGCTGACTACTCTGCTCGGCGCGATTGCTGGAGTCTCTCTTTTTGTTGGAGGTGTGGGCATCATGAACATCATGCTCGTCTCCGTCACCGAACGCACCCGGGAAATCGGTATTCGCATGGCGGTGGGAGCCCGGCAACTCGACGTGCTGGCGCAGTTCCTGATTGAAGCCGTCGTGCTGAGCTTAGCAGGAGGTATCAGCGGCGTTTTGCTTTCATGGGGATTCTGTGAATTCCTCACCCGAAAGTTCGGCATGACCACCTTAATCCGCACCGACATTGTGCTGATCTCGCTGGGAGTATCCGCAGCGATCGGTGTTTTTTTCGGACTCTATCCCGCGAAAAAAGCAGCCGACCTCGACCCCATCGACGCGCTGAGACACGAATAAATAAACAAGGCAGCAGGTAGGGCTGATTATCCCTAATCAGCCGGTTTCATCCTGTAAGTCGAAGAGGCAACGGCGGCGGAGCGAGGACGCATCCGCCCTACCACTTGCCATTCTAAAAACGATAACTAATGGTCGTTCCAATTTGCTGCGGATCTGCGAGACCCTCGTGGCGACGTAGGCCGTCTCCGTTGTCAAAATAGAACACACGACTCGCATACTCCTTATCGAATAGATTCTTCACCCATACGGACCAGGTCCAGTTCTCATACCGGTAACCTGCGTTGACGTGGGCCAAAGTCACCCCTTCACGTTCCTGATCATGGCTATTCGATTCGAAATAGCTGTCGCTGCCGCTCAACACAAACGATCCATGCAGCCCGGACTCCCCTTCGTAAATCAGACGTAGGTTGTATTGATACGCAGGTGCATTCGCCAGTTCACGTTCGGGAACAATTCCTCCCGGATCTGAATATGCTTCACGACTGGTATCCAAAAGACTAATCCCCCCAAGCACTTTCCATTCGTTGGAAAGGATCCACTGCATCTCAGTCTCAATCCCCACGTGTGCTGCAGAATCTCCGTTCACGGTCAGGAAGCGGAAGAATCCTCCAGCACCAACGGAATCCCTCAGCTGAGGATCTTCCCGGTGAAGGTAAAACGCGGTAATCTGCGCTGACAAACGCTCTTCGAGCCACGAACCTCTCAAACCTGCTTCAAAATTCCAGAGCGATTCCTGTTCGTAAGTGAGAGGCAATTCTGGCGTCGTAAATGTGGCACTGTTCGCCCCACCCGCTTTGTAACCTTTGGCAATACTCACAAAACCGAGCAGTGTGTTCTCAAACCTGTGCTCAATGGTGATCTTGCCACCCAAAACATCATCATCCTGCTCACTACCTCCAGAATAAACGAATCCGCGATAGTAGCCTTCCTGAGTCGAAACCGAATCAAAACGAACATCATGGGCCTCGAACCGAAGGCCAAAAATCACACGTGTCTTTTCGCTGAGGTAATGATCCACTTGTCCAAAAAGTGCGAGCGTCTTTGTTTTGTAGTCGGAATCCGCAAAAACTTTTCCAAAATCCGATTCGCCACCTGTCGGGTCACCATCAACGTAGAAAACATTACTCTCTTCGCGAAGGCTCTGATAGTAAACTCCCAGTGTCCACTGACGGTCCTCACTCAGCTCGCCGTCCACACGAATTTCCTGAGTCCAGACCTCTCGATCTCGTTCAGTAGACAAAAATCCCGCGTAAGATCCGTCAGTCCAGTCTGCGTCGTAGCTGTAGAGTGAGTCTGTCTGCATGAAAGCAGACTTAGTGGTCAATGCCAAAGCATCATTCAGATGGATACGTCCTTTCAGGCTCGTTCCGAGAGACTCTTGCTCGTCGCGGCCCGGTTCATTCGAAAAGGTTTCGAAAGGAGTGTCACCCATTGTAAAAATGTCATACCCATTGTCCGCATTGGCATAAAACAACGTTCCGTCCCAGGTCGACTGACGGTTTGGATTCCAGCGCAACTTCAGTCGAGCCGCAAATTCATCTCTCTCATTCGTGTCCGAGCGGCCAAGGAACTTATTTTCGTAAAATCCGTCACTCTTCAAATCTTGAACCGCAACGCGCACCATTAACTGGTCAGGGTCCGACTCAAGCAACGGTCCACCGATTGCGAATTCTCCTGAATAAAGGTTGTCTGAACCAACAGTTGCCGATGCGTGGCCAGTCCAGTAAGGAGTAGGATCGTTGCTTACCAAGCGGATCATTCCTCCAGCCGCATTCGCACCAAAGGCTCCTGCTTGAGGGCCTCTCAACACTTCCACCTGACGGATGTCGAGAAGCGTGCCAACCGAACCCAGCCCTGTGAAATCCAGGTCGTCAATCTGAAAGGACACCGCAGAATCCGGCGTTTCTCCCTCAAATTGAGAGTTTTCTCCAACTCCGCGAATTTGGAAATAACGGGGACGCGAAGTGCCTCCGGTGGAGGTCAACCCAGGGACCAGCTCTTTCAGATCGCTCATGTGCTGAAACGCAGCCGAGGGCACACTTTGAATATCAATCAGTGAGACGCTCGCTGTCGTTTTTTGGAACTCAGACTCCCATAGGTCTCCAGTAACCACGAGCTTGGGCAACTCGACGATATCCGAATCGTCGACCACCTGCGCGGCCGTGATGCCCCACAAGGTGAGTGATACGCCTACCGTAGAGGCGAGTTTTTGTTTAAGATACTTTTTATGAATCATGGATCTCAATCGTTCTAGTGTTGAGATCCGGCTTAAGGCGGTGAAAAGTGGATCTCATCCAATCAAGATTGGATCCGTTCCTTTTCCTACGCCGGTGTCAACCGGATCAGGTTCGAAGGGACCGTTTCGGTGCCGACAAAGCGGCGGGAAACATCTCAGACCACCAAATGGTCGCCCCCAAGGATAGAAGCCATGGAAATGAGACGGCTTCGAGTTGTCAACCTTTTGAAATTACAGTTGAATAGAAACATAAGTGTTCGACGGAAGTGACAGAGCACTTCCCTCCATATTTCATTGAGCTATTCTCCGGAGGGTCCCGCATGAGCGCGTGGGCAGGATCGTAGCCGTTCTGATCCGAGAAAATTGCATCCACTACGATTCTTGTAATCTTTTTCAGGTTGAAGTTTTAAAGTTACCCGTTGTTTTCTGTCGATTAACGATGGATTTGTTTATCGAACAACTCAAACAAACCAGCTTGCTTGAGTGGGCAGGCACAGGGAGCGGGCTGGCTGCTGTCTACCTTAGCATAAAGCAGAAAACGCTTGCTTGGCCGTTGTTTATTTTGTGCTACGGCATTTATGTTTATCTGAGTTTTCAGGCTTCACTCACCGGAGCGATGGTTCTCAATGCGGTCTTCATCCCGATCGCCATTTACGGCTGGTGGTCGTGGGCAAGAAATTCGAGCAGTCCAGACAAGGCAGAATCAGAAGATCACAAGATCAGAAACATGAGTTGGCCTGTGCGTTTTGTGACGATTGGAATCGTTTTGGGGTTCAGTGTGGTTCTCAGTGGAATCAATCAAAAATGGATCGGAGGCGCCATGCCCCATCTCGATGCATTTGCAACAGCCGCCTCACTCACGGCTCAATGGATGCTAACCCGCAAGTACATTGAAAACTGGATTATGTGGATTATCGCCGACCTTACTTTCGTCGTGGTTTGGGGTATGCAGGGATACTGGGTGACGGTGGCCATGTTTCTCATTTTTACAGGTTTGGCGACCTCCGGTTTGTTGCAGTGGCAAAAGGAAACTGGAGATGCCCGGTAACCAACCTCTCAGGATCGTCCTGACCGGCGCGGAATGCACTGGAAAATCCACGATAACCTCCAGAGCTGCCAATCACTTCGAAGAGCCCTTTTCTCAGGAATACGTACGCCACTACGTGGAGAAACTCGATCGCCCGCTGGAGGAAAAGGATCTCGATCCCATTTTTCGAGGCCAGCTTCAATTCGAAGATCAGGCTTTTGCAGAGGCTCGCCACTACGTTTTCCATGACACAAACCTAATCTCGAGTATCCTTTATGCAGACCACTATTTTAATTTTCGAAGAAATTGGATGAAGGAGACGTTTAGAAAGCGCGAATATGCCGCCTATTTCCTCTGCGAACCGGATATCCCATGGCAGGTCGATCCCGGACAACGCGAGAGCCCTGAAGAACGCTTAAAATTACAGAGACTCTTCGAGGAAATTCTGGAGAGATATTCCATTCCATATATCAGATTGCGCGGATCGATTGAAGATCGCCTGAACCTAATCGTTCAGCATCTTCGGGATCTGGGCTGAAGAAGGTGAGGTCCGCTTAGTGACGTCGAGGCCTAACCGAATCAGAGGATAGAGTTTACTGCGATTTGGATCAGCAAATTTGCAAATAACATTTCAACGGATAACTCAAAACATGAATATCATCGTAGCAATCCATGTTCTTGACCAAACCGGTTACCAAACCTATCGGGAAAAAATGACCCCCATCCTCCAACGATTCGGGGGTTTTTTCGCCTTTGATTTTGCGGTGGACCACACCTTCAAAGCACCCGTCGAGCACGCCGTCAATCGCTTGTTCAGCATTCAATTTCCAGACCGGACAACTATGGACAAATTCTTTTCAGACTCCAATTATCTCGATGTCCGCAAGGCTCATTTCGAATCATCTGTCGGAGGGGTAACGATCCTTAGGACATCCTAAATATTTAAGGATTGGGTTATCCCATTCGGTAAGGCAGGCTTAGAGCTCTGGATTCTTTAAAAACAAGCAGAATACAGCATATCCGATCCTTTATTAGATGGTTTTATAGTCTGTTAAACCTGGCGTGAAAAATTCTCTGAAAACAGATTCAGGATCGACCTCATAAAAGCCATTTATGACAATTCATTTTATCCAATAGCGTGACTGACGGCACCGCGTTTTTGGATGAGTTACTCATAGGGTGCTCTGCCCGCCCTCGAGTTATGATAACCACTCATCAAATTCTGCGATATATGAACCGTAACACAGACAACACACCACTAACCGTCCGCAAGCGCAATGGAGATCTGGTCCCATTTGATCTGGATCGCATCACTCGAGCCATTGAAAAGGCAGGTATTGCGACCCATGCATTCCAGCTCGAAACTGCTGGTAATCTCGCCAAACAGGTATTGGTGAAGCTCGAAAAGACGAACAGCGAGATCTTCGACATCGAACAGATTCAGGACTGTGTAGAAGATGTCTTGTTTGAAAGTGGATATCGCAAAACCGCCAAAGCCTATATCCTCTATCGCGACCAACATGCTCAACTCAGAAAATTCGCACTACAGAGCGACATGGAAAAAGTGGAGCAATACCTCGACAAACTCGACTGGCGCGTAAAAGAAAACTCCAACATGGCCTACTCCCTTCAAGGCTTGAACAACTATATCGCTGGAGAAGTGTCCAAGTCCTATTGGTTGAACAAGGTCTACCCGGCTAACATTCGTGAGGCTCACCAAAAAGGGTTCATTCACATTCACGACCTGGGCTCGATTTCGTCCTATTGCGTGGGTTGGGATCTTCACGATCTACTGATGCAGGGGTTTCGTGGGGTGCCCGGCAAAGTATCCAGTGGACCCGCCAAACACTTCGGTGTGGCGCTAGGTCACTGCGTCAACTTTCTATACACCATGCAAGGCGAGTCCGCCGGAGCTCAGGCCTTTTCAAACTTTGACACGTTGCTGGCTCCTTTCATCCGCTATGACCATCTGGACTATGCGGCAGTGAAGCAGGCCATGCAGGTGTTTCTTTTTAATCTGAATGTACCCACTCGTGTAGGATTTCAGAGTCCATTTACCAATATCACTTTAGACCTGCACTGCCCCAAACATCTTGCGGAGCAACCAGTCATTCGCGGCGGACAGCCTCAAAAGGAACACTATGGGGAATTTCAGGAGGAAATGAATTTGTTCAACCGCGCCTTCTTTGAGGTCATGACAGATGGCGATGCAGAAGGACGATTATTTGCATTTCCCATCCCAACCATCAATGTCACTAAGGATTTCGACTGGGATAACCCAAATCTAGAGGGTCTCTGGGAAATGACTGCCAAATACGGCATTCCCTATTTCTCAAACTTCGTCAACTCCGACATGGACCCTGAAGATGCCCGGTCCATGTGCTGCCGTCTGCGTATCCAAAATGATCAGCTCGAATATCGGGGCGGAGGCTTGTTTGGATCTCATCCGTTAACTGGAAGTATCGGTGTCGTGACTCTGAATCTGCCACGTCTTGCCTACCTATCTAAAGACGAAAATGAATTCCATGAGAAGATTGCGGAGATGATGGACCTTGCTCGGTCCAGCTTAGAAATCAAACGCAAGGTTCTTGAAAAGCTCACTGATCAAAACCTCTATCCCTATAGCAAGCATTACCTGCGCAATATTAAGCAAAGATTCGATGAATATTGGAAGAATCACTTCTCTACCATCGGTCTGCTTGGCATGAATGAAGCCTGCCTCAACCTTATCGAACAAACCATTGCGGATGGGGATGGCCATTCATTAGCCAGTCGTACTTTGGACTTTATGAGGGAGCGCCTCGTTGAGTTTCAGCAAGAAACAAAATCCATTTGGAATCTTGAAGCTACGCCTGCGGAATCTACAAGTTTCCGTTTTGCGAAATTGGACAAGGCAGAATATCCCGACATCATCGTCGCTAACGAAGCCAATGTAGCCAGTTGCGACGCAACTCCATTTTACACCAACTCCAGTCATTTGCCTGTCAATTACACGGACAACATGTTTGAGGTGCTTGAGCTTCAGGACGACCTTCAGGTCAAATACACCGGAGGCACAGTTATCCATTTATTCGTAGGAGAACGTTTATCCAACATTCAATTGGTAAAAGATCTCGTTCAAAAAATCGCCCATGGTTATCGGCTGCCATACTTCTCCATCACTCCTACTTTTTCAATATCGCCCACGCACGGTTATTTACCTGGCGAACACGAATATTGTCCCCACTCGGGAGA
>JAKSBQ010000259.1 GCA_022361075.1 Opitutales bacterium
ACATGAATACCCATGCCGCCCTGGATAATTTTAGGCAACGCCAACTTCATTAATAAACATTTCAACTTGAGAGGAAATCCGCCAAACCTCTCTGCCGACATCGCCCCATCCAAACTACTTGTACTGAATGTCATGGCAGCCGAACCTCCAAAGGTCAACGGGATTGTCTTGTGCGTTGACTGTGTTGCAGTTTTTAAGAAAAACATTTCTTTTAAATCACGTTCAGTTCTCCCCAAACCACCCCTCAAAATCACCTACACTCGATCATGAAAGGCATCCATAAAATCAAAGGCATCGTAAGAAACTACCCTTGGGGTGGTTTCACCTACATTCCTCAACTCTTAAACCAATCTTCCCCAAGCAGTGAACCTTGCGCGGAATACTGGATGGGCGCCCACGACTCAGCACCCGCTGAGTTCGTCGAGAGCGATACAGAATCAAAAAATCTTGCCGAAGCAATTTCAGCAAATCCACTTGAGACGCTAGGAGAGAAGGTAGCTGATCGCTTTGGGCGACTTCCCTACCTCATGAAAGTTCTTGATGTGAAAGACATGCTTTCAATTCAAGTGCACCCAACCCAAAAGGCCGCTGAAGCAGGTTTCAAAGAGGAAAACGACAAAGGCATTCCCCTGAATGCCGCCCATCGCAACTACAAAGACGACAATCACAAACCTGAGCTTATGCTCGCGCTCAGCAAATTTTGGTTGCTTCATGGATTTCAGCAACCCAAAGCCGTGGCCAAACTCCTCGAAACCCGCCCTTGCTACCAGTCCATGCTCAGGATTCTCTCAGAATCGGGTTTGCGCGACCTTTTCATTTGGGCAATTTCAGCTCCTGAATCCGAAACAAAAGCAATAACGGCTTCGCTTCTCGAAACTCTTGAAAAACAACCTCCTTCCGACAAATCTCATCCCGAATACTGGATCTACAAATGGACGCGAGATCCCGAGGCCACCCACAAGGGGTTACTGGTCATTTTGCTAATGAATGTGATGCATGTAGAGCCCGGAGAAGCCGTTTTCCAGGGTGCAGGCATCCCCCACGCTTACCTTGAAGGCCAAAATATCGAGATCATGGCTAACTCAGACAACGTCCTGCGTGGAGGTCTGACCCCCAAACACATGGACGCTGAGGAGCTCGTCAAACACACCCTCTTCGATCCAATCGATCCCACTCAATCCATCATCGCTCCACTTTTTATAACTGATCAGGAGCACAGTTTCCCCACGCCGGTGGAAGACTTTATACTTTCCGAAATTCAGCTCAACCCGGGCGAATCGGTAGAATTAAACTGCAAAAGCGTGGAGATATTTTTGTGCCTCGAAGGCGAATCTCAATTTAAGAACCCCAGCAACGAACCAGGTGTTGGCTTGGTAAAGGGAGAAGTGTGTGTAGGTTATCATGGGACCAACACAATAGTTTCTGCTGAATCCAGATCAGCTAGGTTGTTCAGGGCGAGGGTAAATCTCAGGTAAAGGTCCTTCGTTTTTCCTAAAAGGGAAACGGTAAAAAGTTTCACAAATGAAAGTTCCCTCCGAATATTGATCAAAAGGGTAAATCAGCATCCTAATGCTCAAAATCATCAACAGTCACACAAAGGCACTACTTTGTGTCCTTCTCACTCTCACAGATCTGCATGGCCTTGAAATCCATGAGTCGATACTCGTTCTGGAAAAGCAGCTGGAACAAGCCGAAACCGTAACCGAAAGAGTAGATCTACTCAACAACCTCGCGTGGCACAACATCTTCGGTGATCCAACCAAATGCAAAGGCTATCTCGATGAGTCCATCAAATTGGCACGCGCCCACAAATACACAGCCGGAGAAGCTTATGCATATGACATCTGGGGTAGTATTTTTCGAGTAGCGGGCCTTTATGAAGAGGCGATCGACTCACATCTTCGTTCGCTAAAAATGAACGAATCTATTAACTACGAGAAGGGTCTTGCGATCAATTATTCCAATATCGGGCTCGTCTACGGAGAGAGTGGAAATGACAAGGATGCCCTTGAATACCACCTCCAGGCGCTAGATATTAAAAAGCACATTTCAGATGATCTCGACGGCCTTTTTTTCACCTACAACGACATCATATCAGCACTGATCAAACTGGATCGGTTTAACGAAGCGCTGGAACAAAATCAGGCAGTGATCGAACTGAAGAAAGCCAGAAACGAACCCGGCGATCTTGCTCCTCAATTTTATAATGTGGCCAACATCCAAAAATACCTCGGAGATCTGCAAAAAGCGTCAAACTACCTCGATCTCGTGGAGCAACAACTTGAGCTCAAGCGAAATCATTGGATCAAGATTCAGAGCAACATCCTCAGGGCTCAGATCCTCGCCGAGAAACAAAAACTGGACCAAGCCATCAGCTACGGTCTCCAGGCCTACCATCTTGCCGACAAATATGTGATGAGTGACTTCAGAAGAAGCTCCGCCGGTCTACTCGCAACCATCTATGCCGAAAAGGAAGACTATGAAAACGCCTACAAATATTTACAGATTCAAAATCAGCTGCAAAGCGAGAGCTTCGGCTCCAATGCCCGGACAAAGACTGCTCTGATCGCTGCAAAATATGAGCTGGAAAAAGAACAATCCGATCTAAAAAATAAGTATAAACTTAGGCTGATTCTCGGTATCATCATCTTATCTGTTTTGGCTATTTTGCTTCTCGTTTCAGTATGGATCGTCATCACGATCAATCGCAAAAACAACAACCTCAGAATCGCATACAAGGAAATCGGTAAGCAGAAAACTCTGATCGAATCTCAAAAACAGGATCTCTCAGAGCTTAACTCCACAAAAGACAAAGTGTTTTCAATCGTCGCTCACGACCTACGCAGCCCCCTCGCCTCTCTCGGTACCTTACTCGACCTCTTCAGCCGCAATACCATCGGTGCAAGTGAGTTTAGAAAAATGGCAGATGAACTCTCCAAGAGTGTTAAAACAGTAAATGAAACACTCTCCCAACTACTCTTATGGGCGAAAGCTCAACAACATGGCATCTCCAACGCACCACAGGCCGTCTGCCTCAACGAAGTCACTCGCCAAAAAATTGCCTTGTTTGAAAACACCGCCAACCTCAAGCAAATCACACTTCACAACTCCGTCTCCCCTAATCATTGGGCCTATGTAGACGAAGATCAGCTACGGCTCATCCTCCAAAATCTGATCAATAACGCTCTGAAGTTTACAAATGAGAAGGGTAAAATCACGATCAGTTCGTCAACAACTGAGGATCGCAAATCTATCCGGGTAACAGTTGAGGATACAGGTGTCGGTATGGATCAGGAGAAGCTGGCTAACCTTTTCAAATCTTCCTACAACCCGTCTACACGAGGCACTCATGGGGAGCGCGGCACTGGCTTAGGTTTGGTCCTTTGCAAGGAGATGATTGAAAGCAACCAAGGTGAGCTTATCATCGAAAGTGAAGCCGGAGCAGGTAGTAAGTTTCACTTCACTCTACCTCAAGTGGACCACAATATTTTATCATAACATCAGCGGACAACAGCTTTTCGTTCATCCACTGTTGACGCTGATTCACTGCAGCTATTTCTTACGAGCTGAATTTTTAGGATGCGTAGAACCTTCAGAACCCTTTCGACGGCCGCAATGGTGATGGTCCTTTCCGGATCACTCCATGCTGCAGCTCTCCCTCCAACATCAACAACGACCGGATACAGCGATTATGACGTCATCGCACTGGTTGCCTACATCCTACTGGCGCTGATCTTTTCATTCAGTTGCTCCATCGCTGAGGCTGTCTTACTCAGTATCACACCATCCTTCATCGCCCAAAAACAAAAAGAAAAGCCAAAGCTTGGTGCTCTGTTGAAGAAAATCAAACAAGACAAAATCGACCAATCTCTTGCGGCGATTCTGACGCTCAACACCATTGCCCACACCGTTGGAGCGATCGGATCTGGATCAAAGGCAACCGTTGTTTTCGGGAGCGCGTGGTTTGGGCTTTTTTCAGCGGTGATGACTTTGCTGATTTTATTTTTGTCCGAGATCATTCCTAAAACACTCGGAGCTCGTTATTGGCACCAACTCTCAGGACCAACTGCAAAGTATGTCCAGTTTCTGATCTTTTCGCTTTACCCGTTGATCCGGATATCGGAGTCCCTGACACGCCTTTTATCAGGAAAAGGCAATCGCCATCCATTCAGTCGAGATGAACTAATCGCAATGGCCGGGATCGGAGTACAATCGGGTGATATCGACCCGAGCGAATCCCGCATCCTTCAAAACCTTTTCCGCCTTCGCTCGCTGAGTGCTGACAAAATCATGACTCCTCGTCCCGTCGTTTTCAGACTCAACCGGGAGCTCACCATCACCGAGGCACTCGACTCGAATCCGGAAGTTTCTTATTCCCGAATTCCGGTTTTTCACGACAACGTCGACCATATCACGGGCTTTGTTCTGCGCTCAGAAATGCTCGACTACCAAGCCACAAATCGAGGAAATACTCCCCTGCACCGTATTGAGCGCAACCTGCAGGTCATTCCAGAGAGCAAATCGCTGGTGCCCCTGCTTGAGCTTTTTCTGCAACAACGACTCCATATTGCCCTGGTCGTTGACGAATATGGTGGAGTCAGTGGAATCGTGACTCTGGAGGATATTGTAGAAACCCTTCTGGGCGCGGAAATCGTCGATGAGCAGGACACCATTGAAGATCTTCAAAAACACGCTCTGGAACTAAAAGATCAGCGTCTCAAAAAAACAAACGCCAAAGCCAATAAGCCCTCGTCATAGATCCGGACGCCAACACTTGACTCTAGGTTGATTGAGGGCGCTTCCACCCAAACACGACGTTCAGTAGTGATGGTAAAAAGGTGAGTGTCACAAAAGTTGAGAAGATCAGACCAAACAACACGATCGCACCCACGCCCCGGTAGAGCTCAGTGCCTTCTCCGGGAATAAAAACGAGAGGTGACAAGCCACACACAGTCGTAATCGTCGTCATCATGATGGGTCGCAGACGGGATTCCACAGCAAGACGAACGGCCTGCGCAGGCATCATTCTCTTCTCATTGAGATGATAAATGGAACGATCGACGATGAGAATGGGGTTGTTCACCACGGTTCCCAACAAAATCAAGAAGCCAAGCATGCTGATCATGTCAAAGGGTTGCTGGATGGCATCGAAGCCCAATATCGGCAACATGCTTCCAAGGAAATTCAGCAACCATAGCCCTCCAATACCTCCAGCGATCCCAAGCGGAACCGTGGCAAGTATCAACAATGGATAACCCCAATGTCGATAAATCACGACGATCAATAGATAGCTCAACACAATCGAAACAATGAAATTGCCGCTCAGGCTTTTGCGGGTAGCCATCAATTGATCACTCGCACCCGAAAGCTGGATACTGAGACCGTCTTTGAGTTCGCCCGACTCTCTCATGACGTTCACGACTCCGTCCTCAACCATCGCTACACCGGTTTCCAGTGCAATCGATCGTGGTGGAATGATATTCAGGGTGACGGTTCGCCTGCCGTTGACACGTCGTATCGAATCCGAATCTACCGTTTCTACCACGTCAACTAGCGAAGAAAGCGGAACGACCCCACCAACGGGTGCATAGACCGATAACTCCTCAATCTCATCCACACTGCGTGCAGTCAACTGATCGCTGTAGAGGAATATGTCGAGCTTGTCATCGTCCAGAAAAAACTCAGTAACGAAGGCACCATCGGTTAGAGCAGCAATGGTATAACCCAGTTCTCTTGATGAAAACCCCATTTCTGCCGCCCTTTCCCATTTGGGACGAAGTTCGATCAATGGTTGACCCAGAATGAGAGAGGATGGACTGGAGTTGATTTGAGCATCTGGGATCGCTTCGACAGCCAGATCATAGGCTCGCATAGCGGTTTCGTAGACGGAGGATAAAGTCGGTCCGCTGATATCCAAATTCACACTGCGGGTGCCTCCGTCATTGCTGGAGATGATGGAGCCTCTGGAGGAAAATGCACGCATCCCGGGATAAGATCGGAACTTCAAATTATAGGCATGCATCAAGTCGTTGATGTGAGCCGCTTTCTTGGGCATGGAAATGATCCGAATCGACTGTGGGGACACCCAAATGTTGAATGTCAGCAATGCTGGCACTTCTGTCTCGCCCATATCATAGGCCTCGGGCTCGTCATCCATGTAGGGCAGAAAATATTCCTGAATATCGAGCGCGATGGTATTCATCTCTTCCAGACTGTATCCAGGAGGTGCGATCATGACGGAAAAGGTCTTCGGTTCCTCTCCTTCCGGTAAGTATTCTGCAGGTGGTGTCAGGAAAACAACAGCAAGCAAGGTCACACCAAGAATTCCCCCAATACAGGTCCATGATCGGATCTTTGATCCGACCAACCAAGCAATAGCTCCTTCAATTTGTCCCCGAAAGGGAGTCCACGCATTTGCCGAATTCTTTTGATGCCTTCCCTTTAGGAAATGTGCGCTCGCAGCAGGAACAATCGTGATGGCGTAGACCATCGAAATGAGGATTGCCGATGCAATCGCAATCGCTATGTCGGAATAAAGTTGTCCAGCTTCTTCCTCCACAAAGAGCACAGGAGCAAAAACAAAAACAGTCGTCATGGTCGACGCCAATACTGCCGGCCACACCTGGGTAGCACCTTGTATCGCTGCCAGAAAACGATCTTTATGTCGCTTCAATTCCTGATCGATATTCTCCAGAACCACGATCGCATTGTCCAACGTCATTCCCAGGGCAAAGGCAATGCCTGCCAGCGAGATCACATTAATAGTACGATCCATCAATAGCAGCCCGGTAAACGCAGCAATCGAACAAATCGGGATGCCAACCATTCCAATAAGCGTCACTGGGATGGATCGCATAAAGAGGAGCATCACCAGGCTGGCAAGGGCTGCTCCAATCGCGAGGTTTTGCCAAACGTTACCGACCGAAGCTTCCACATACAAAACGTCGTCGGTCACCATCAGGATTCTCATGCCATTGGGCTCGATAACGGCTCCTTCCAGTTTCTCCACTTCCGCAACGACGGCATCTCTCACATCGATCACGTTCGACCCCGATTCCCGGCGCACCGCCAACATAATGGAGGATTCGCCTGCGGCATAGGACTTCGAGCGGATTTCAAAATGCCCCAGTTGCACATCGGCCACATCCCCAAGTCGCAAAATAGAATCGCCCGTGCGCTTGATGATCAGGTTTTCAAATTCCTCAATTTGGTTAAAACGACCAACCGTTCTTACAAGGTAGCGTCGTTTCCCGCTTTCCATATCTCCCGCTGAATAATCTCGATAGCGGTCTCGGATCGCATCCCGTACTTCAGTCAACAAAAGATTGCGCTGCGCAAGTCTCGCGGGATCTACCAAGATTTGTACCTGCCGCTCGGCACCTCCTCTTAAGTTGATTTGAGAGACACCCGGCAATCGCTCCAGAGGAGTTCGGACATAGTCGTCGATGAAATCACGCATCATATCCATATTCAAGCGATTCGGATTTCCGGACTTTGGTGTGATCGAATAATACAAAAATGCGTTTTCTGAGAAAGAATTTGTATAAAGCACAGGTTCGTCGACGTTTTCGGGGTAGTTTGGAACCTGGCTCAAGGAATTATTCACCCGAATCAGCGCCTCGTTGATGTCAGTGCCAAATGGAAATTCAAGGTTGATCGACGCTGACCCGGTAGAGGCGTTGGAGATCATTCGCTGGAGGCTCGGCAAATTTCGGAGATACTGCTCCTGCTCAACGAGAATCTCCTTTTCCACATCCTGTGGAGTCGCTCCTGGCCATCGGGTTTGGATATTGATCGTTCTTACCTCAAGGTCCGGAATCATCTGAACCGGAATGCGTAATGCCGCCAGCACACCGAAAATCACGATGATGAGTAGAATAACGGAGAGCAAGGTGCCTCTTCTGACAAGAAAATCGATCATCTTACCCAGCGTTTATGGAGAAACTACCTCAACAGGTTGATCAGGCACTAGATTTTCATTGCCCCGAATAACCACCGATTCACCCATTTCCAATCCGGATACGATCTCAACCTTTGCGCCCACTTGCTGGCCAATTTTCACTGATCTTGCTGAGACAATGGAGGGATTTTGACTTGAATCGACAACCCAAACTACGCGAGAACCATCGGGTTGGCGGACCAAAGCATCCCTTGGAATGACTGTCTCGGGAGTTCCATTTCCGATTTCAAAAATAGCAGAGCCTGAGGCTCCTGGAAGCAAAGCTCGGTTTGGCGCATCGACCGATAATCTCACCAGAAAAGTCCGATTCACCGGATCTTTAACGGGAACTTTGACAGCGATTTCGGCAGCGAAGGCCTGCTCAGGTTTAGCATTCACCTTCACCGCAACTTCCACGTCACTTGTTAACTCTTCAAATAATGACTGTGGAGCATGCACATCAAAATAAATCTGATCCAATTCCACCAATTCCAAAACTGCTTCCTGAGCTTGCACCCACTCTCCTACCTGAGTGTAGCGTTTACTGATCACGCCACTAAACGGAGCACGAAGGGTATGACGTTCCAGCCGCTCCCGCTGTTCCTCTCTACGCACCTGTAGCTCACTCAACTGGGCTTCACGCACTCGGAGAAGCGCCTGTCTCGATTCATGGTCACTTTTTGCGATACCACCGCTCACGGCGAGCTGTTTCGTCTCTTCAAAGCGGCGTTTCGCATCTTCCAACTCAGACTCAGCCGCCTGAATTTGTTGATCGATTTGTTTCAACTCCAACGCAGACAGTGTGGAGTCAAGCTTCAGGAGCGGATCACCCACCTTGACCTCAGTCCCAAAATCAACGGATAACGACTCCACTAATCCATTCAACCTAGGTGAAAGTGCAGACTGCTTGCGAGCCATCACGGTTCCAACAAGCTCCACTGGTTTCTTCAGCTCTTCCTGCCAAACTTCAGCGACCTCTACCAATCGCGTCGCCACCGATTGCGCATGGAGCAATATCCCCACTTGCAGGCATCCCAGACACAGAATAAATCTTCTCAAAACACTCCCCTTTCCTTTCTGCAACATTACATCGTGCACACTCATCGATGCTATCCCAAATGGTGGTAAGGTCAAATGGAGCCAAGGTTAAGAGAGAACCTTATCATTTTAACTTTCAGAAGCAGTCACTCAAAAAACATCTCATCATAACTCACCTGCAACCGATTCCGATTGCAAAACGTTATCCCATTACTCATCGTTTGAGGTTCTCTACCGAGAAAACGTTCTTTCATAGACTGCTTGGCATTCTATAATTCGAGTTCAGTATACCGATTCTAAATTCCAGATTCTGTATTCTAAATTCTTTAAATGTGGGGGTGTCATGGATTCGACTCTGAGCCGTAGGACACGGCTGCACGTCGGAGGTGGTGACTTGGCTCCGTTAAAAGGTCACCAACACAATAAGTGAAGAAGAAACTCTTCCAATGGCTGCATAAGTTCAGCCACGTCTAGCTCCAGATATCTGCTAAGGAGGTCTAGGCGTCGACTAGCAGACGGGGTGCCCATCCTTTGCCTGGGATGACGCACCGACATTTTCAGGCAATGGCAACGGGAGAGTGTGTCGGCTCACGCTCCCCGCGCGACATCAAACAACCGACTAAACGTGTAGATGCCTGGTTTGAAATCTCAGGGAACGCGGGTTCGACTCCCGCCACCTCCACCATTTTTACGAAATTGCTTACAAAACAAGCACTTAAGCCAAATAGACTTTACTAATGCCAACATATGCTACACAAATATGTAACACAATTGTGTAGGATTCAGACAAGTGAAGAAACCTAAAGGATTAATTCAACGCGGGGGAACTTACTATCTAAAGGCTCGTGTGCCATCTGACTTGATAGGGGCTTTTGGAAAAGAACAGTGGTATTATAGTCTTAAAACGCGTGATTACAGTGAGGCGGTAAAGCGTCTTAATTTGGAACGTGTGAAAATTGATACCGCTATCGACTCCAAAAGAAAGAAATTGGATGCGACTACTTTCAGTTCTCCTCTAAATATTTTGGAATTCGATGAGTATCACCTTCAGAGAATGGTATTGATTTGGTTTCATCAGCTTGAAGAAAAGACATCATATGAAGATCAGAAGTTTTTGGATGACGACGACCCTAAGCGTCGTTCAGTTGCTGAAGTCAT
>JAKSBQ010000152.1 GCA_022361075.1 Opitutales bacterium
ATTCGACAATGAAAATGAGTCCGTTTTCTGCGCTATCAAAGGCACCAACGGTGAGCGTTCTCATTATCTTTATGAAGATATTCGTGTCGAGAATTGTGACTGGAGAATTTTCCGCATCGTCACCATGCCGAATCGATGGGCTCACTGGGATCCGGAGGGCGGTTCTGTTGCCAACGTTCATTTTAAAAACATCACGATCAAAGGTGAGCAGAAACTGCGTTCGATCATCAAAGGTCACGACCCGAAGCACCCGGTTTACAACATCACCTTTGAGAACGTAAAAATGAACGGAAAGCTGATTCGATCCGCTGAAGAAGGAAACATTTTCGTTGATCCGAACACCACTTGGAATGTGAAGTTTGTGGTTACGGAGTAGGGTGGTTTCTCTAGCTGACGCACGTTGAGTGCACATCGCAGTTCTCTGGGCCCTTAATCTTCTCAAATCGAGTAGATTTGAGTGGGTTACTCTACTCGTGCGCGTGAGTGGGAGATTGAAGGGGTCAAGCGCAAAATATAAAGATTCAGATGACTTCTTTAAAATTCTAGTAATTTGGAGATGTTTCGTTTTCAGTATTGTGGTTGTTTATCTTAATAATTCGCGTTTGACCCTTTTTTTTGCCATAAGTTGCCATAACATAACTGAAAAACGTGCATACGATGAACCATCCAGCGAAAAAGCGAGATTCTAACCGACATGATGAGCTTGCGGCAGATGTATAATATGTTACTTTGCCAACATTATGAAAGAGATCGTTTTTGAAGTAACCCAGGAAGCAGACGCAGGCTTCGTAGCTGAAGCTTTAGGTGAAAGCATTTTTACTGAAGCCGACAGTTGGGATGAGCTTCGTAATAATGTACGTGAGGCTGTAACTGCGTTTTATTTTGACAGTGTTGCTCCTAGTCAAATCCGTCTGCATCTAATGCGAGACGAAGTTTTGATGGCTTCATGAAGCTGCCAAGAGATCTATCTGGAGTAAAATTAGCCGATACTCTTTGCAGAAAATGAGGTTATCAAAAAATCCATCAAGTTGGTAGTCATATCATTTTGGAAACGCCCGAGCCAACACCTCATAGAGTATCCGTTCCTGCGCACAAAGCACTTAGGCTAGGAACATTGAATAACATTTTAAGAGCAGTTTCTGCTCATAAGAATGTCGACAAAGAGGCGATTTTATCTTCTCTTTAGTCTACTTTTCATTGACCCTCCAACCAGCCCCCGGGCACTTGACAGACTAAGGGTTTGGCCTTCATGGAGCTCTGGCGAAATCTATTTTTTGGATGATGCCTGAGCTCAAAACTAGTTTTTTCAATGTGCCTTCGGGGAGTATGGAACCTTTCATAACAAAAGGGGCGAGCATTGTGGTCTGGGCGAACAGTCCTTCAGGTGCGTAAAACCTGGTGACGTTTGTGTGTATCAGGCTCGCCAGGGCTCAAGTTTGTTCATCGCGTGCAGCGGCGATATCGTCCGTTACGCGTGGTGGCTTGGGAAATGAAGGGCGATGACAATCAACGCAGAGATCGTGAGGCAATGACACGGAGAAACTATCGGGGAATCTATGTCGGAGGAGTGGACGTTGAAGAACGCATGGAGAGGTTTGTTGCTGGAGAGTGATCTCCTCAAAAAAAGGGCTCTAAAGCGCATCGCACTTTAAAGCCCTTTTAATGTATGTGATAAAGGGAAATCGTGATTTAAATTCTAATGACCTGAAGTCGTGTTCCCAACCGGAATTACGGTGAGGTTTTGCCAACGGCCTCTTGCCCAGGCAGTGCCCCCTCTTTCGGGTATTTTGCCATTGGTGTGAGCATTGGATTCTACCGTAATGATATCACCTTTTTTGAGCTCGACCGCAGCAGAACTCACGTTGTTAGGCTTGAGGTCCACTTTTGTTTCCGGATTTTGGAACTCCATCAGTAGAGTGTCGTTATTGAGAATCACTCGGTAGGTACTTTCTCCATCAATCTCGGTAAGAGCTTTCAGTCTCAAAGTGTATTTCCCGTTGGGGCCTGGAAACTTCGTGCTAGCGGCTGCGAAGCCTTTGCGATTTTCCTCAGATGAGGCGTCGATAGCATACGCACCTTTGCCAAGGTCTCGGTAGTAGGGGAGTTTCCCTTTGATTTCATAGTTGGTGAAACCGAGGCGAATGTTGCCATTTCTAGAAATTTGTTCGTCAAACATCGTTTCGAGGTCGGGCATCTCGAATCCTTCAGGCTCGAACGCCTTGTCGTTTACGAGAATGAAGCGGTCAATCTCAACGCCATCTTCGCGCATCGAAAGCGAAATCGTGTGGAGTCCGGGTTCCTCGACGTCGATGTAGATGGTTTTTGGAAATCCGCAGTGGTGATGCTCCACACGCTGTGCAGAAGACCATGTCCACTTGTGTTTACCTTGGCACCACTGAATGCGTCGGCCTGATTCGGGCCAAGTGCCATTGATGCCGATGTGAAGTCCATTGTCCTCTGGTCCGGTGCTGAACGCGGACACCCAGACCCAATAACGGCCAGGAGTTTCAAATTGAACAGGGTAGTGGAGGATACCCATGATGCCCGGTTCATTGGAGAAGTTTTCACCAGTGATGAGCTTCTCGTCATGCGACCAGCGTGTGTCCGGCAAAATCTCGATATAAGCTTTGCCGCTCGCGGACTCCGCATGATTTTCGTCGATGTCTTGTAGGTCGGGCTGGTTGCCGGGAGTGATGATGTACCACTTGCGAACATCAGACTCCGTCTGTGACTCAAAGTCTTCTGCTTCGATCTCTACAAAGCCGTCACGCTCTTGAAAAGCAGCGCTTAGGGAAATCGTAGCAAAGAGAGCCAGGAGGGTGATTGTTATATTTTTCATATGGGGGTGTAAATGAGTTAGCTGACAGCCTCTTTAAGTAATGGTTTTTTCGGGGACATCAACAACCACATGAAGATTGCGAAGACATTTAGCGTAGCTGCGATATAGAAGAATGGGTCGGTTTTGGTTGCAAATAGCTGCCCTTCACCAACGAGTGCAGAAGCTGCGAACCATGCGGTGATGTAAGGAAACGCAAGCCCTGTCACAAAACTTCCTACGTTACCTGCCATGTTCATGGTTCCGGACACCACGCCTGCATTCTTTGCTCCGATGTCCACGCAGAAAGACCACGAGGGACTAAGAGTCATGTCGGCACCGAAAATGGCGATCGTGAGCATGAGAACGGCTCCCATTGCAGATTCCATCTGCATGCTTCCGATGAGTCCGATTGCTGCTAACGCAAAGCCGATGATGGCGGTGAGTCTTCTTGAAAGCACCCAGTGACCTTTGCCATAGAGGAAGTCCATGAAGTAGCCCGAGATCCAATTCCCAAATGCGCCTCCGATGAGCGGCAAAGAGGTCAACCAACCGGCTTGCATCGCGTCGATGTCGTAGGTCTCTTTGATGTAAGGAAATAGCCAGGTGAGGCTGAAAAAGAAAGTGAAGTTCGAGCAAAAATACTGGATCATCGTGAACCACATGTTGGGGCTCGAAAGCAGAATGGAGGCGTTGAGATTGTTCTCCGTTTTCACGGGCTTTTGCCGGTTTTCGAGAATAAAGGCTTTTTCTTCTTCAGAAACTCCCTTGTGGTCTTCCGGATTATCACGGAAGAAATACCACCACGCCACTGCCCAGAAAATTCCGATACCGCCGAGGATGTAGAATGTGTTTCTCCAACCCACTGCGGAGATGAGCCACGCCATGAGCGGAAGTGCAAAAGCGGCCCCTAGTCGGGAGCCTGAAAAATTGATGCCCGTTACGAGCCCGCGTTCTTTAAGCGGAATCCAGGAGAAACTCGCTCTTGCCATACTTGGGAAGGCGCCGGATTCACCCACGCCGAAGAGGAAACGATAGATCAAGAGAGAGAGGTAGTTGAAAGCCGCTCCGGTGAGTGCTGTGAACAGTGACCAGATGGTGACGATTCCCGAGAGCACGATTCTTGGGCCGAATCGGTCAGCCAGATATCCAGAAGGCGTTTGTGCCAGGGCGTAACCGAGTGCAAATGCCGATAATACCCATCCCATCTGGGTGTCGCTAAGGTTGAGGGATTCAGCGATTGGTCCTTTTGCAACCGAAATACAAGTGCGGTCGATGTAGAGTAGGAGAGATAGCGAGAAAGTTCCGCAAACGAATAGAACACGACTACGATTTTTCAATGGCCTAAGGGGTTAAGTTATCAAGACGGGGTAGTGAGTCTGAAGCATGAGAATGTGAAATTTGAGAGTCAATTTTAAAAGCATTCATTTTTGAATTCAAAAATCTTGCCTTCTCCATCCTGATTTCCATCTTGAATAAAACACACTTTCGATACAAAATTGCATTCAAAATCCCCGTCTTACCCACACCTGCTATGACTTCCCCGGAAACGAAACCGATTCTCATCGATGCAGATGACGCTGCTTACGACCTGAAAGACATCATTGTGGAGCACATTCGCTCAAAAGGGCATGAGGTCATCGACCTCAAACACATGCAAGAAGAGGAGACGTATTATCCTGGAGTTGCCTACAACCTGGCCAAAAAGATTTCTGGCGGAGAAGCGGACAAAGGAATTCTGATCTGTGGAACAGGCCTCGGTATGGCGATCACTGCCAATAAGGTCAAAGGCGTTTTCGCTGGAACCTGCCACGATGTTTATTCAGCTGAAAGGCTTCGTAAGTCTAACAACGCAAATGTGCTGACCTTTGGCGCGCGTGTGATCGGGTCGGAGCTCGCGAAGATGGTGGTTGATGCTTTCCTCGAGTCTGAGTTTGCCGGAGGAGGATCCACAGTGAAGGTGGAACAGATGCGCAGCATCGATAATGAGACTCTCGGAGGTTGCTGCTAGATCTTTAGTTTTACTTTAAAAACCCATACCCCAAAGAAACATGCAAAAGATTATCAATGATCCCCAAACCGTCGTCGATGAAGCGCTCGAAGGATTTGTCAAAGCCAACAAGCACATTGTCGAAGTCACCGATAACGAACGCGTTATCAAGTCCACCGAAGCACCTAAAAAAGGGAAGGTGGGAATCGTAACCGGAGGCGGTTCAGGACATAAGCCTGCGTTTGTAGGATATGTGGGGAAAAACATGGTGGATGCCGTTGCATGTGGTGAAATTTTCTCTTCACCGCCAGCGATGATGTTTTATGACGCGTTTAAGGAAGCGAACGGTGGTGCCGGGATCGCTTGTCTCTATGGGAACTACGCCGGGGACAACATGAACGTCAAAATGGCGATCGAAATGGCTAAGGGCGACGGCATTGAAGTCAAAACGGTCGTTGCCAACGATGACGTGCCAAGCGCGCCTAAAGAGCGACTCGAAGATCGCCGGGGTGTTGCGGGTGAAATTTTGATGTGGAAGGTCGGTGCGGCTAAGGCGGACATGGGTGCGAGCCTTGATGAAGTGATTGCCGCGGCGCAAAAGACGATCGACCAGACCCGAAGCATGGGAGTTGGGCTCTCGCCCTGCACGATTCCTGAAGTCGGAAAGCCAAACTTCACAGTCGAGCCAGGCAAGATGGAGGTCGGCATCGGGCACCATGGCGAGCCTGGAATTGAAGTCGCAGACCTGGAGCCTTCCAAACAGATTGCGAAGCGCATGGTAGACCTTCTTGTGCCGGATCTCCCTTACGAAGCGGGTGATGATGTGGTAGTCCTTGTTTCAGGGTTGGGCTCTACTCCACCGCTCGAACAATTCATCTTTTTCAATGATATCAATGCACTTCTTGAGGAGAAGGGACTGAATATTTACCGCTCTTACGTGGGTGATTATTTCACCTCTTTGGAAATGGCAGGTATCACCCTCACTGTCCTAAAGCTCGACGATGAACTGAAACAGTGCATTGACTATCCTGCCGATTGTTGGGGTTTGACCCAGTTTGGCAAGTAACCCAAGCAGACTAGACGAATGAGTATTTCCCTCTCAAAGCTGAGCGGTGTAGTGGCTGCTCTCAACGACACTATCCAGGAAAACAAAGCCTACCTCAGCGAGGTTGACGGTGCGATTGGTGACGGTGACCACGGCATCAACATGGCCAAAGGTTTCGCGATTGCAGCGGATGCCACAGCAGACGGTTCGAAGACTGTGTCCGAGGAGTTAAGTGTGCTTTCCAAAACACTGATGATGAAAATTGGAGGTTCGATGGGGCCGCTTTATGGCATGTTTTTTAAGGCGATGGCTGATACATTAAAAGACCGGGAGTCCATGGATCTGGAAACGTTCAGCGGTATGATTTCGGCTGCAAAAGATGCGATTTCAAAAATCTCTCCGGCAAAACCTGGTGATAAAACCCTGATGGATTGCCTGGTTCCCAGTGTAGAGTCGCTGGTTGCCTCCGTATCAGCAGGTGATACGCTCGATGCTGCTTTGGAAAAAATGAAAAAAATCGCAGCGGAGGGAAGAGATTCTACGAAGGACATGGTGGCTAAACTTGGCCGTTCCAGTCGCCTCGGCGAGCGTTCACGAGGCGTGCTTGATGCTGGTTCCTGTTCTTGTTATCTCATTCTTGAAACACTCGCTAATCAGGTGATTGCGGCAGAGTGACCTTTTTTAAACGATCCCCCCTAACTGTTAATACTCCCAAATAAACGAAACATGAAACAAGGCATTATCATTGGTTTTCTTGGTCAAACTCAGGACCGCTTTTCAGCCTATCACTCCCCAACGGACACTCACGAAAAACTCAAATTTGCAGCAGCAGTTGAAGGATTTTCCGGAGTTGAGATGATCTTCCCCTACGAAACGGGTGACTCCGATGAAACGATGGGGTGGATGAAAGATCTCAATCTCGAATTCGCCGCGATCAACGTGAATATCAAAAAAGAGGATATCTTCGTACCCGGTGCACTCAGCCGCCCATCGAAAGAGATTCGGGACAAAGCAGTGCAATACATCAAGGATGCGAAAGACTACGCAGAAAAGGTCGGAGCTCCGTTGGTGACCTGTTGCCCTCTTGCGGACGGATATGATAACTTGTTTCAGGTGAATTACAGCAAGGCGTGGCGTTACACGGTAGACACCTTTGGCGAGGCTGCCGAATACAAGCCTGAGATTCCGTTGTATGTTGAGCCTAAGTTTAATGAGACTCGTGTTCACTGTACCATCGACACCACTGCAGCAGCGTTGCTCATGTTGAAGGAAATCAACAATCCGGCTACAGGCGTGACTTTGGACTTTGGACATAGCATGTATGCCAGCGAGAATCCGGCGCGTTCACTCATGATGATCGCAGATTCGGGGTTCGGATACTACATCCACACTAATGACAATGATGCCCGCCACGACTGGGACCTTTCTTCTGGCACTCGCCACTTTCTACACTATGCGGAGATGTTGTTTTACGCTCAGGAGTTGGGCTACGACAAGTTTTTGACGACCGACGCGAGCCCGCGGATTTTTGACCGTGTGGGTTATTTCAAACGTCACACCGAGTTTACTTCGGCACTCTGGGATCTGCTCTCGAAATTGGATCGTAACGAATTTTTTGACTTGATGGACAAAGAAGATGCTCTTGGTCTTTTAGATTTGGTAAAAGAAAAGATTTACCGCCTTTGATTTTTTGAAAACCCGACGATGCCCAAAATCAAAAGTGACGATTTGATCCGGGAGCTTTACAACCAGATCAAGTCGATGATTCTGGAAGGTAAGCTCTCACCGGGCGAGAAACTAACGCAAGAAAGCTTAGCGTCTCAGCTCGGAGTGAGTCGGACTCCTTTGCTGCGGGCGCTGCAGTTGCTGGAAGGGGATATGCTACTTGTCAGCATCCCAAGGCGAGGAATGTATGTGCGCAAAATGACACTGGTGGAGCTCCGCGATGCATTCCAACTTCGAAGTGCAGTGGAGTCGATGTGCGCATCTTTGGCGGCTAAGCGGATGAGCGACGAAGCGATCGATGAACTACGGAAGCTTTTTGAGCCATTTGCCGATGATATCCATCACGTGAACATGCGGGATTATCAGCAGGCTGATCACCAGTTTCATTCCCTTATTCTCAAAGGTTCTCAAAATCAGGTCGTCAACAACATGCCTGTTGTGGATAACATTCTAAGAGTCACATACCACTATGGCTTGATCAGGATGCCTCACCAAACGTTTGCTGAGCATCTGAAGATCATTGATGCGATTCAGTCGAGAGACTCCCACAAGGCCTATTTGGCGATGAAAGAGCATCTCCATGAGTCGATTTTGAATCTTGAGGGACGGATTGCACAGGAAGCTAAATCCGAGTAAAACCGCGAAGCGTTCTTGTGTAAAAAATGAAGAAGGATAGGTTCCCTCTTGACGCGGTTTGCCCCTGTCCGTTTAAAAATGTTGGAAACTTCTCTTTCCTCAATTTGCGTCCTGCAATATCAACCTTATCCAAATATATCTGATGAATGTTTCTTCCTTTAATTCCTCAAACAAACAGCGTAGCAGACGTGCATTTACGCTGGTTGAGATCATGACCGTTGTCGTGATTATCGGATTACTCGTTGCGCTTGCTTTGCCTGCTTTCAGTTTTGTGAGGGAAAGAACGATTGCAAATCGTGTCGGCAGTGACCTGAGAACGTTTGCCAATGGGTTCGAGATTTACGGCGCCGAGAATGGAGGCTTTCCCGACGACCTCGGCCCGGGTGTGTTGCCTAATGAGATGAGAGGTTATATCAATGAGAACGTTTTTGAGTCTGAAACTCCTGCCGGAGGGCGATACGATTGGGATAACGGTCAGTTTGGGTACAGAGCGGGGGTTTCGGTTTGGAATCCGACTGTAGATGATGACGTGATGCTTAAGTTGGATCGGGCAATTGACGATGGTGTGCTAAGCTCTGGAATCTTCAGATCCCGGGCAGGTGGCTTCATCTACATCATCGAATTTTGAGAGATCTTAGAGAGACAGAGGCTTGAGCACGTTGACTTTCACTTCGGTCACGATGCCTTTGATTTTTTCTCTGAACTCAATTACGTGAGGTGCCTTTAGGTGGTCTTGAAACGCCTTCCAAGACTCCCATTTTTCAATCACTAAAAATCTTCCTTCGTCTTTCAGTTGGTTAGGTAGTTCCGTGATCAAATCTTCGTGCGGATGATATTCCAGGCATCCATCTTCATCCAGCACTTGGGGGACCATTTCTTCGTAGATCTTTATGAGTTCTGCTTTTTTAGAAACATCGAAACGGATGTGTGCGATTACGCTGATCATTTCAAGAAAATCTGATTAATACTGTCCGGTGTTTTCGGTAGGGATGGGGCAACCATCACTTGCGGGATCGTAGAAGATGTTGTGATCTTCAACGACTCGGTTTTGAAAAGCGATGACTACTGCTCCATCCGGACCTGCTTGAAACCAATGGGCAGTGTTGGGCGCGACGGAGTATTGATCACCCACCTTGAGCACGTGTTCGTTGAGGGAGGTGTAGTAAGGCTCTTTACCTGATGGGATTTTAGCGAACTTAGCATTGTTTTCACCCTCGTCGTAGACTCTGAATTCACCGTAGAGTGTGCGCACAGACTCTTCCTTTCCGGTCGGTTCACCTTCATATGGTGGGTGTTTGTGTTGGGGAAGAGCTTGATGAGGCTGAAGCACCATCAAAGTGACTCTCACCAGTTCGGTGCGCAGCAAATCGATAAATGCGAAGCCCTCTGTTGGTAGATTGTCCAGACCGAAGTCATTTAACTTCAGCGTGGAGAGTTCTTCTTGAGTGATGTGAAAACCGCTTAGTTTAAGGAGTTTTTTTGCTTTGTTGATCAGTTGGGATTCGTCTGCCATTTTGAATTCAAGGGGGTTATAGGGTCTGGGTATTTGTTTGCTTTGAAAAACGATGAAGTCTAGAAACTATCAGATATTAATCCCCTGAAACAATGCGAAAAACACCCCCCTTGAAAACTGTTTTAACGCTTGCTGTCACGATGCGACTTCTGGTTGTACCACTGGTGGCTTCAATCGAAGATGACTCTCGTGTCAAGTGGGCCAGGTCCCTGAACCAAACGAATGAAACGGTTTTGGTCGAAATTGACACCCAAGTTTGCCCAAACCCAGAAAGCTTTCGGTTAGGTGAAAATAATGGAGCACTTTCCATCAAAGCTCACGATGCTCAAGGTGCGATGTATGCACTCGTGGAACTAAACAGACAGATGAAGTGGGGGAAAGCTCCTGAGAGTGTCTCTGCAGATGGTGCCGGGGGAGGGGTGTCCTTCCGGGCAATCAAGTTTAACTTACCCTTTATGTCATACCGGTTCGGGGAATCCCTTGAATCGAATTACGAGACCTGCCGTTCGTTGGAATTTTGGGAAGGTTTTCTCGATATGATGGTCGAAAATCGTTTTAACGTGCTCAGTATGTGGAGCCTTCATCCCTTTCACTACATGGTGAAACTTGAGGATTATCCGGAGGCGTGTCCGTTCAGCGAAGCTGAAATGAAGGAGTGGCGCGAGCTTTGGTCGGGAATTTTTAGCATGGCCAAGGAAAGGGGAATCGAGACCTACCTTGTGAATTGGAACACCTTTACTTCACCTAGTTTTGCCAGGACTCACAGTGTGGCAAACTGGAGTGAGGGGTGGAATCACTACGGTGAAGGCACGGACTCTGAACTCGTCAAAAATTACACCGCCAAGACGATCGAAGCGGTGATCAATGAATACCCTGACCTGACGGGTTTGGGCATTACACTCGGCGAGCGCATGGGAGGTCAGGATGCGGATGAGCGCCGTGAGTGGCTTGAGGAGTCTATCTTTGAGGGGATGCGCAATGCGGATCGAAAGATCAAATTTCTCTATCGAGCACCTCTTTCTGCAAACAAGAGTTCCGGAGGATCCACCAGCGAGGAAAATGACCGCAAATCCCGATTCCAGATGGAGCGCATGGACTATGCTCAGCAACCGATCTACGTCTCTTTCAAATACAATTGGTCACATGGACATTCGGCGCCGAAGCTTTTTCACGTGCACGGAGGAAAGCTTTCCGATGCCTACTGGAACCCTGAGCCGACAAAGCATAAGATCCTTTGGACTATCCGAAATGAAGATTTTCACATCTTACGTTGGGGAGATCCGGACTTCATCCGCGAACACATGGCAGAGGCGGTGAAATCTTACGTCGCGGGTTACATCATCGGGTCTGAAGTTTATATCCCCGCCTACGATTACATGAGCAGAGATGGAGCACACAAGACATGGGATTACGCTTGGGAGCGTCAGTGGTTGTTTTATGCGGTCTGGGGTCGTTTGTTGTATGAGCCCTCCGTTCAAGATATTGGCTTTGAATCTTTACTGGACGAACGATTCGGAAAGGGGAAAGGAGAGCGGTTGTTGAAAGCCTGGAAGCTCGCGAGCAAAACTCCACTTCGATTTGCATCATTCTACAAAGGCAAGAACGATCTGTCGCTCTATACCGAAGGCCATGTGAGCTGGGGTGAACTGACGCCACCAAGGTTCATCGGTGTGGATCGATTGATCAGCCATGACGTCTTGGATGAAGACAGTTACATCAATATTCGCGAATGGGTGAGTAAAGGTGAAAAAACTACTGGTTCACAGATGAGCCCGCTGGAGCTGGCGGACTTGTTGGACAAGGATGCACTGAAGTCCATGCGCATTGTTGACGAACTTCGGACCGGGGATGGAGTGAGTGAAACCCTGAGAGCTGAATTGATGGACATTGAATGTTGGTATTGGTATGCGCGTTTTTTCGCGAGCCAGATCCGGGGAGGAGTCGAGTTGGAGCGCTTTCGAAAAACGAACAAAGACGAGCATCGAAGGGCGTCATTCGGACACTTGCGATCTGCGGCTCTTCAGTGGCAACGACTCTCGATGCAGATCGACACCTACTACCATCGCGAACTCCCGTTCTACGCTGGAATCCCTTTCTCCTGGATGAAATACATTGAGGACACGATGAAGGATTTTCAGATGGTAAAGAATATGGAACCAGGAGAATGATCACCTCGTTGAACTCTGAATTTTGAACGCAGAAAGTAAGGAGCTAATGCTTTGAAAATCCTGCATCTCACCAGTGGCGACGTATCGGGAGAGATGATTCGTGAGTCTTCCCTGGAAGGGGAGGTTTTTGTTTGGCATGACCTCGTTTACGAAGGCAAACGTAATGTAGGATGGCCGACGGATGAAACGCTTCAACAACGAGTAACCATGTTGGTTGAGCATTCGGGAGCAGCCATGAAGCCAGACGGAGTGCTCAACACGTTGCGCATACAGTACGAGTTCATTCAAAAAATTGAGGTTTGGGATGAAATCTATCTGTGGTTTGACGCGTGTTTGTTCGATATGTCGATGTTGTGTCACCTGATCGCCTGCATCGAATCCACTGATCTTAATCTCGTTGTAGTCGATTCGTATCCAGCTATTGAACCCTTTCATGGTTTGGGCCAATTGACTCCGGAACAGCTGGCTTCCTGCGTCGACCGGAAGCAACCTGTGACGGTGGAAATGATACGATATGCGAAACAGGTTGATGAAGCGTTTGCAACCCAAGACCGGGAGGCTTTCGAGAAGTTGGCAAAAGCAAAAGGAGTTCCACTCCGGTGGGTGCCCGCAGCAGTTAAGCGATGGCTGGAAGAATTTCCAAGCAAAGAAACGGGTTTGGGTCGTTTGGAACAAATGGCTTTGGAGGCAATTCGAGAAGGGCACTCTTCACCGGGTTCGATTTTCAAGGCTGTCGCCGCAAAAGAAACGCCGCCTCAATATTGGGGCGACACAAGCCTATGGGGAAAGATTAATGGTCTGACGGAAAAAGAGCCCCCGCTCGTCAAGATCGAAGGCCCTGCAGGTCGTCTGCCTCAGTGGCAGAGTAACCTGGATTGGAAGCAATTTAAAGTGATTGCAGTTTAGTTATTCGCAACAGGACGTCTTTACAAACTTTCTCACTCTCGCACCGTTTGGACGAGGAAAGTCGTTTGGGATTGGGATTGTCACGTCTCCGGTTGCAGCCCATTCCACCCCGCGTTGCAGAGAGGTGATGAAGCCAACGCACTCGAAGGAGTAGTCATCATGCCCCAGGGTGGTATGAAAGATTCTGCCCTTGCCATAATCGACGGCCATCATCACGGGTTCATGTCGGCCTGTTCCTCCCAGTTCGGTAAATGAATAAGCTGTAGCCAAAATTGTCATGTTCAGTGCGGGTCCCCGTAGTCGGTCGTAGCACTCGTCAGGTGTGTGCATCCAAACCTTCGGCATATCCTTTGTAATCGGGTGTTCTGCTCTGACAGTCACCTGGAATTCATGCCTTCTACCGTGGCTGCCACCACGTCCCGGAGAGTGGTCGCGGACTTCCACCTCCTCTTCGTTGAAGTAAACATAAGGACCATCTTTTTCGGTTCGTCCTCCCCAACCGCCGAGACCGATCATCTCATTGTATGCCTTCCACTCAGGGAAGCAATTATCTGCGGCGTGGACTGAAATGAAGCCTCCTCCGTCGCTCACGTACGCCTCAAAGGCGTCTTGGGTTTTCTCTGGCCACGGAGCAGCACGCCAACCGAAATTGGAAATGACACAAGCGTAGTCAGAAAAATTGGGGAGGAATTCGGGATCCGTCTTGGGATCGGAAAGTTCTTTGTAAGTTTTTCCATCGTTGAGGGGGTATTCCTTCAGCCAAACATCCGAACGCCACATGTATTGGCTGCGGTAGATGTCGACGGTGAATTTACCAGTTTCCTCAAGGTAGCGTTTCATCATGAACGTGGACTTTGGCCACACGTTGTGGTTGTTCTGACCGTCGATGATCAGGACTTTGATGGGTTCGGAAGCAGTCAGTCCTGTGATGAACAGAAAAACTGCGAGAAGTGCAGTCATTAATTTAACAGGGGTGTTTTTCATTTTCTTAAAAGAGATTGATTAGTAATCTGAGGGTTTCATCGCAAGGGTTTTGTCCAGTAATTTGCTAAAATTCTGCAGTTGATCTTTGGATTCAGGATCATTTGCCAAATTGATGACTTCCAGGGGATCGTTGCTGAGATCATACAGCTCCTGATCTCCATTTTCGAAGCGCAGGTAGCGATGAGTCAGGGTTCGAAGCGAGTGATTGTTGGCTTCGAAAGTATTGAGTACGGGTGTTTTCAAATTTGTATCTGGATTTTTCAAAATCGGGGTCAGGTCGTAGCCGTGAAGGTGCGTCGGGCGATTCAGTCCGGCCAGGCTCACGATTGTGGGATACATGTCTTGCAAACTCACAGGAGCGGTCGTTCTCAAACCACTGCTGGCTTCCTTGAACTGAGGTGCACGAATGATGAGATTGCAATGATTGGCGCCCTCCCAAAGTGTGGTTTTTCCTTCTCGGTTTTTATCACCGATGTGATAACCATGATCACTCCAGAGCAGGACGACTGTGTGGTCCCCTGCGGGATTGTTTTCGATCGCATCCACCAAACTGCCGAGACACTGGTCCATTGCTGCTATGGTGGCAAGGTAGGATTGTAGTGCATCTTTCCAGGCATTTACATCTCCTCCTTCTCCATCAAGCTCGAGTCCGTAGTTGATGAGTTTGGTAAACCCAGTTCTCGCAGTCTTGTTTTTTCCGGTGCTCGAAAGATCTTCCAAGTCTTTCCTTACCCACTTGAGGAGATCCTTGTTGATGCGCATTTCTTCCTGAGGAAACATTTCAAAAAACTCTTCACGAGCGATCCACGGCAAATGCGGGGCAAACAATCCGCAGGCAAGGAAGTAAGGTTTGTCCGTTGGGAGGTTCAGATTGTGGCGTTTTCCATGTTCGTCGACGATGGACGCTGATCCTTCGGAGATCAGATCTGCCACGAATTTGGCATTGGTGTAATCGTTGGACTGATCGAGTGGCAGGGTGGTCTTTCCAAATCGGGTAAAGTGTTTGATCGGTCGCCCGTCTTGTTTCCAGTATTTTGAGTTTTTCTCGGTAAATTCAGCCTTAGAACCTTGGGTGCGCCCAGTGCCGGAGTGAACTTCAATCCAGTGACTCCAGGAGTAAAGCCTGTCAGGCCAGTCGCTGAAGTAACCACGGTCGAGGTAGGATCGGCCTTTGTGAAAGACTTTTCCCAGACCGGAAGTGAAATAACCGTTGTCCTTAAGGTATTGGGGCAGGGTAGTGACCTTAGTCAAAGTCTCGTAAGCACGAAAGTGGCGATCGTGGTGATAGTACCCGGATAGATGAGGCGGCACACCCGTCATTAACGCTGTGCGGGAAGGACCGCAGAGTGGTGAAGCGCAGAAGGCGTTCTCAAAAGTTAGGGATTGACTGGCCAGTCGGTCGAGATTGGGAGTCAGTCGCTTGACGACCGCTTCGCGAATCTCCGGATCGGGATATACTTTGGCCAGAAAACTCTGAGGGATGCCTCCGAGAACCGTATTGTAAACGTTCAGATCATCGATCGCGATGAATACAAAATTGGGCAGTGATTCTGATTGGGTCGCGTTTATTCTATTTATGGGGGTGATCCCAAAAAAGAATGAAATGAATAACATCAACAGCGGTGAAGAGCAGGGGGTGTGATTCTTCATAAGCTTTAGCCAATCAAATTACATCGAATTAGTCTAATCGTTTCGTAAGAAGCATGTTTTTTGAGTCAAAAAAATCAGGGGCGTTACTTCCCCTGATTTGAAATGAAGTATGTTTGAAGGATCAGTGGCCGTTTCCTCCGCCTGCTCCGCCGCGCATACCACCACCGCCCGTGCGGCCTCCACCTTGACTGCCGCCTCTGGGTCCACGGGGTGCGATTTCTTTCATGATCTTTTTGTATTCCTTGAATTGTTCTTTTGTGAGTACTTTTTTGACTTCGCTATGATCATTCATGGCGTCGTCCATATCTTCACGAACCTTCATCATTTCCGAACGATCCGCTCCTTCCTGGCGCATCTTACGCATCTTGCCCATGAGAGTTAAATGACTGTATTGTTTCTTGATGAGAATGGGTAAAAGCTCCTGTTGCTGTTCATCAGTTAGGTCAGGAATTTTGGAAACAATTGATTCCACGCGCTGGGAGATGCGTTCACGCACCATTTCCAATTGCTTTTGTTTTTCTTCTTCAGTCAGTTCGGCAACGAGATTGCCTGCAAGCAACGCAGATAGTGACAGAATTAGGATGCGACAGATGTTTTTCATTAATCGTAGCTATTTTCGGTTTTAGTTCCCTTCGGAGTCACCTTTGCCCGCTTGGACCATGAGTGCCAGGCAGCGGCAAGTTCGGCGACTACGTCGGGTCGTTGTTTGGCTAAATCATTGGTTTCAACCGGGTCGTTTTTGAGATCGTAGAGTTTCCAATCCCATTCACCAAAACGGCAGACCATTTTCCAGTCTCCGGAGCGAATTCCGCAGTTGTTTGTGTGCTCAAAAAACATCGTGTGCTCGTGGTCTTTTACTCCCTCTTTGAAGACTTGAACAAGAGAGTGCCCTTCCATCGGAAGAATGCTGTGGCTTTTGTGCATGGTCGGGTATTTGGCTCCACTGAGTTCGACAAATGTCGGCATGAAATCAACGATGTGACCCGTAGCGTCTACCCATTCGCCACGAAGCTTTTTGGAGATGCCTTTTGGCCAATGAACAACGAGTGGGGTACGGATACCGCCCTCTTCAGCATTCCTTTTATAGCTATGGAATGGAGTGCTTGAGGCGTTTGCCCAACCTAGACCGTAGGAGACGATACCACCGTTGTCTGGGTTGTTAATCTGGTCCATGTCTTGTCCGCCGAATTCATTGAACGGCTCAGGTGATGCTCCATTGTCTGAGAGGAATAAGATCAGCGTGTTATCCAGTTCACCTCTTTTTTCGAGAGCTTCGATCAACTTGCCCATGTTTTGATCCACACAATCGACTTGAGCAGCGTACACCGCCATCCGGTAGTCAGAATGAACTTTTTGTTTGGCATCGACCTCGGCCCAAGGGCGCACTCGCTTGTCTCGCTCTGTCAATTGCACGGATTCGTCAAACAAGCCGATTTCCTTTTGACGCTGTAGTCGTTCCTCTCTGATTTTGTCCCAGCCTTTGGAGTAGTTTCCTACATATTTTTCGATGTCTTGTTCCTTAGCGTGTAGTGGCCAGTGTGGGGCGTTGTGTGCGAGATAGAGAAAGAAAGGCTCACCTGGCTCGTTTGATACGATGAATTCGATGGCCTTGTCGGTGAAAGCGTCGGTTGTATAGTAAGTTTCAGAATCTGTCGGAGGTAGTGGATTGTTGTCCAACCACAGGTGTTTTTCACCTTCGAGTTTGAAGAAGCTGAATGCACCTCTATGGCAACCGTAGTAGCGATCGAAACCTCGTTGATTCGGGCGATCGTCGATGTCGGCGCTACCCAGGTGCCATTTACCTGTCATGTAGGTGTGGTAGCCCGCACTTTTTAGGACTTCCGCAATCGTCACTCCATTTCGGTTGAGGTTTCCGCTGTAGCCATCTACTCCAAAATCAAAATCCCACCTGCCTTCGGAGGTCATGAGCCCAATGCCCATTTGATGCTGAAAAAGCCCGGTGAGCATAGACGCGCGCGTGGGGCAGCATCGGGCAGTGTTGTAGAATTGCCGAAACCGAATTCCGTCTTTTGCCAGCCTGTCTATGTTAGGTGTTTCGATCTCACCACCGTAACACCCGATATCGGAATATCCCATGTCATCGACAAGAACGACGATGATGTTGGGTTGGTTACGTGAGAATGCGGAAAAACTTAAAATAAGTAGCGATGTGGTGAGAATGATTAGTTTTTTCATGATCTATGGTTAAAAAATTAAGGGTGACCGTGTAGAAGAGGGCCGACTTTAAGGTCGTTACCTGTGTCCACGACCGGGTAAATTTGCATGCGTGTGTTGGGTTGTTTGAAATACCGGTGAATCGAAATTCGCAGGTCCCCTTCGAATGTGCGGAAGATGTTTCCATGTCCTACATCGTCTTGAAGAATGGGTTCTTTTCGGTGAGTCCAGTTTCCGGTGATTTTGTCATTGTCCGAGTAAGCGAGAGAGGTCGTGTAGGCTCGATCTTTGCTCCAGCTCGACCACATCATCATGAGTTTTCCGGTTTTTGAACGATAAAGCCATGGACCGTCCGTCACGATTCCCGGGGTGGGTGTGCCCCTGTAGTTGATGGTGCGTTTGACCCAGTTCACGTCACCCGCATCGATGAGGGTGATGGGATCTCCAATCGTGTGACTAAGGTCATCACTAAGGCGGATCGCTTTGATGAGGCCGTTGCCGAGCTGAACCCATTCGTGGCAGTAAATGAGCCAGGGTTGCCCATCTTCATACCAGAACGTGCCGTCGAGCGTCATCTCTCCTTCAGGAGTGTGGGGTCGATTATCGAAAGGTTTGAAGGGTCCGAGAGGGGAATCTCCGACCAGTATTTGGCTTGCTCGCTTGTTGATCTTGGGGCGCTCCGGATTGTCATCTATGATTAAGTCCCAGTCGTTAAAGGTGACGAAGAGGTAGTATTTTCCCTTAAAAAAATGCACTTCAGGTGCCCATGGAGCGTCGGTTTTATCGGCCCAAAAGTTTTTGCCGACTTCGTAGACCAGCTTCGGGCCATGCCAGTTGATGAGGTCCTTGCTCCACCATGCTTTGACGCCAGCCCGGTTGTTTGGAGACTTGAGGGTCTCATAGCTACGAGTGGGAGAGTAATTGGCATAGACGTAGTAAGTTTTACTCACAGGATCAGGCATGATCGCCGGATCATGAACATTGAGTGTGTCTACGTGGTGGATTTTAAGATCAGCTCGCGAAGCTGCCGGAGTGTTTTCTGGAAGGGGATAATCCTGAGCGAAAGCTAGAACGCGCAGCAATAGCCAGGCTAGTGCGAAAAGACGCAGTTTGGGTATTGTCATAAGGGGGCTTTTTAGGGTTAAAAATTAAGATTAACCGTGCAAGCACCCAAACTCCAGCACGAATCGTGTGGGGTGGGAGTTTTACGAAGTGACCATTCGGATGCCTTGACCCGTGGCAGTTCCTTTGTTGGATTGATCTTCCGGTTTTAAAAATAGCTTTAACCCCCATCGAAAGCATGAAGATTAAAAAACGTTCCCTGATCCTAGCGATTACGTTTGTAAATTTACTATTTGCGAACGCGGCTCCCCAGATCGAATGGGCCCAGAAGCGGCTCTCAGCTTATGCCAGCAGCATAGGCGTCCATGTTCCCGGTTTAAAGATAGAGGCGAATGCTGAAACGTTAGGTTCTGAGGCTTACGATGTCGAAGTCGAAGATGCTGGAATCTCCATCAAAGCCGGAGACGCGAACGGTGCCAAATTCGCCATACTTGAGTTGTTAGATCAATTGAAAGCAAGTGGCTCTGCGAAGGGATTCAAATCTGTCAGTAGCGCACCGGAATTCGAGTTTCGTGCGATCAAGTTCAATCTTCCCTGGTATGCTTACCGTAGCAACGACGCGATCACGCTTCACTACGATCAGTGCCGCGATCTGAAATACTGGGAGGCATGGATGGACATGATGGCGGAGAATCGTTTCAACGTGCTTTCGCTTTGGAATCTTCATCCCTGGACCTACCTGATCCGCCCGGCGAATTTTCCTTACGCCAACGACATGAACGACGAGGAGTTTGCGGAGTGGCAGAAGTTGTTCCGTGGGATTTTCCGGTTGGCCGAAGAACGGGGAATCGACACCTACCTCGTGAACTGGAATATTTTTGTATCAGATGCCTTTGCGGAGCACCATGGCATCGGCCACGCGAATATCACGACTGCACGAGGTTACACGCAGGAGATGGAAGACCTGGTGAAGCGTTACAACCGCGAGTGCATCACTCAGGTGCTCAACGAATATCCTGATCTCGATGGGGTAGGGGTCAGCTTGGGCGAAGCGATGGGAGGAGTCACGGCGGAGTTTCGTGAGCAGTGGGTGCAGGATGTGTTTGTGAAGGGTATCCAAGACGCGGATCGCCCGGCAAAGTTCATCCATCGCCTGCCATTTTCTGCAGGCCTGAGTAATGGCGGCACAGTCAGCAAAAGCACGGAAATACTGACCCGTGAAGCGCTCGAAGCAACAGAGGGTGTGGAATTGCCGATTTATACCGAAGCAAAGTTCAATTGGTCGCATGGTCACTCTACACCGAAATTGGTTAAGGTGCACGGTGGTATACTTACCGACACTTATTGGAACCCCGAGCCAGAGAACTACAAAATGTGTTGGATGATCCGCAACGAGGACTTCTTTTTCCTGCGCTGGGGCAACAGTGACTTCATTCGCAAGCACATCGAGCTGAATGGCGGCTCGCATGTGGGAGGCTACTACGTGGGCAGCGAGTGCTACATCCCTGCTGTGGATTATTTCACAAAAGACGTCGAAGAGCGTGAGTGGAATTATGCCTTCGAGCGCCAGTGGTTGTTTTATTCGATGTGGGGACGTCTGCTCTTCAATCCCGATACCCCAGATTCTCTTTTTGCGCAGCAGTTCGTGGAGCGTTACGGTGATGATGGCGAGTCGATCTTCAGGGCGATGACCATTGCCAGCGAATTTCCGTTACTCTTCGCGTCGATGATCGATATCAACAATGACAAATCTTTCTACTCCGAGGGATTTCTTGCGCGCGAGGGAGCGGATGCTTCCGAGTTTTTAGACATCGAGATGTTGATTCGTAAACCGACCCTTGATCCACAGTTTATGTCGATCGCAGATTATGTGGATAAGAAACTGACTGGAGAGGAAATTAGAGATACCTTCATCACTCCGGTCGAATTAGCGGATCAACTTGATCGTAATGCTGAGAAAGCGCTATCGTTGATCGAAGGTTTTGAAAACAGAGGACGAGAGGACAAGCGTCAGGAACTGACTGATATTCGGGCTTGGTCTCATCTTTCCGGGTATCTGGCTGATAAAATCAGGGCCGGAATCGATCTGGAAGACTACAACCGTGCTCGATGGAACGCGACTGACCAGAAATCAAAAGCCCGCCGCCACATCATCGATGCGATTGAGCATTGGGAGGACCTCGTTGACGTCACTGAGGACGTTTACCGCATTGTTCCGCTCACGCACCTCCACCGCAGCCCGGTCAACGTGTTCCACTGGTCCACAATGCGAGACGAAGTGCGAGGTGATCTGAAGCTGATCGACGACGCTCAGTACTGATGAGCTGGTTATTTAGGCGAAAGATATCAGAAATTTGCCGTTGTTTGAGGAAATTTACGGAGAGTGGTGTGGCACTACTTGAAGTGAACTTTACCGACTAGCTCGCATTTTTAATTGAATAAACAGTCGTAGGCAGATTCCGATTGTTTGGGTTTAAATACTCCTTCTCCAATTTCATCCCAATTTTTTCTGCGACTTTACGAGATTGCTTGTGAGTGCTTTCCATGTAGCTGGAAAGCTTCCTGAGCTTCAACGTTTCGAACCCATAGCGTTTGACAGCCCATGCAGCTTCGGGTGCATATCCCAAACCCCAGTGTTCTTTTTTTATATGATATCCTATTTCATATTCCTCTACGCCATCAATATCCTGGATCGTGATTCCGCAGTCTCCAAGAAATGCTCCAGTGTTTTTGTCCAGCACTGCAAAAAGGCCGTATCCATGTTTTTCAAACGTGTTAATTTGTTTAGAAATTCCTTCCCGGATGCGTTCATCTGAGTAAGGTTCCGGGTAAAACGACATAGTTTCGCGGTTACCCCATACACTTTTCAGGTCTTCGAAGTCCGACTCCTGAAAAGGGCGCAAAAAAAGTCTGTCTGTTTCAATCATCATGTTTCGGGAACGTAAAAGTGAAGAATTATGAACAAAAGAGCCGGATGCAATTTTTGCTCAACCGTCTTGTAGGTGGGGTTTGTATAAATGGTAGTTCCCAAGTAACCCTTCATTGATGATTTCAGCGGTCACATCGCTGAGAAATTCAATCCCTCTTTCCCTGCTATTTGTGAAAATACTGTGGATTTTAAAATTGTACCTTTCTTTTCCGTATCGAACATAATATTCAAAATGCATTCCATCGGTTCCAAGAGCATCAGGAGTATTTTGATATCCTTTTTTCAATTCACTTTTGAACTCCATGGAATCCATTGGAGAAGCCCAAACCATACCTCCATTTGCGTTTCTTTTGAAATGCTTTGGTATTGTAAAATTCCGATCGTCAGGAGACTTATCAAGCCTGGGAGGAGGTGGCGGGATAAATCTGGTATTGCTGTCAATTTGTCTCTTTTTGAAGAAAAAAGTGAAACAACCTGACTTAAAAAAGGAACCCAGGTTGGAATTATACGTTGATAACAACCAACTGTTTTCTGAATTAGAAGAGGCTGTGTGACATTGCATTAGGTTTCCCCAAGGATCCCACACCCATATTCTAATCACTTTTTCCTTTCCTTTTTGGAAAACCGAGAAAAGCCCAAACCCAGCAATTTGTGTCAGGAGGACGGAGAAAATTAGTGAGAACGCGAATATGGTTTTTTTCGTCATTTCTTTATCAGAATTGTAAGCTTACAGAACCCTAATCAACTTCAAGGATATGATCGAGTTTCATTTTCTCACTCCTACGTCAGGCTGGCTAAAGGGCTCAGCTTAACTACCATTTTTTGAGGGATAACTGGCGATCGCCACCACTGAGATAATAAGGATTTATTGTGTAGTCGAGGCGGTAACTTAATACTACGATAGTCTAGGAATTTACTTAATGAACGACTTATACATCCGATAGTTCAGATCGGTTGTTTAAAGTGAATTTTCTAAGTACCAAAGGCAAAATCAGGATTATCCACTATCTGAGCGCCATAGTGCCACTACTGATAGTGATATTGTTTCTCGGGCTTACAGTCATTCTCGGCATCATTCCAGTTATTGAGTCATACACAATACGAAACAAGAAGAATCAAACTATTGAACTCGTCAGATCGGTTTGGTCGATAGCAGATGGCGTTCACAACCAGTACAAAGAGGGAATTCTGGACGAGCAAGAAGCACAAAGTATCGTTTGTTCACACGTTATAAATCTAAGATACGGAATTGAAATGAAAGACTATTGTTGGATTCATGACATGGATTCCAATATCGTCGCTCATCCTTACCAAGACAAAAAAGATCTTTCCGACCATTCCGATCCAAGCGGATTTAAGGTGGTTCCCCAAATGAATAGTCTGGTCGATGAACTTGGCGAAGGTTTTATTGATTATCAGTGGCAATGGAAAGATGATCCATCTCGCACAGAAAAAAAGACTTCTTTTGTTAAATCTTTCGAACCCTGGAACTGGGTGATTGGATCGGGATTTTATGAAAATGAAATTTTAGATGAAATCAGAGAAGTAACCCAACCCATTGTCAGAAATGCCCTCTTGGGTTTAGTGCTAGTTTCTTGTTTATTGTTTATACCACTACGGATGAGTTTTCGATTCATTCACGATTTGATCGAAAAAGATACCGAAATCAACAAACTGTCTGGAATTGTTCGCGATGCACCACTTTCAATTGTGGTCACTGATTTAAAAGGAAACATAGAGTACGCTAACCCACAGGTGGTCTCCAAATACGGCTGGAGCGAAGAGGAACTTAACCAAGGGAATGTCAGGTTGTTTAAATCTGGCTTGGTATCAAATGAAACATACAATAGCCTTTGGAAAACGATATTGTCTGGCGAGACCTGGAAAGGTGAATTAATCAACAAAAATAAGTGGGGCGAACTAATTTGGGAAGAGCTATTAGTTGCTCCGATTAGAGATGATGACCAAAAAATCACGCATTTCTACGGTATTAAACATGACATTAGCCAACAGAAGAAGCTTCAAAATAATCTGTTGGTGGCCAAGAGTCAGGCTGAAGAAAGCAGCCGGTTGAAATCCATTTTTCTAAATAATTTTTCGCATGAAATTCGAACGCCCTTGAATGCAATATTTGGTTTTTCTGACTTACTTAAACAAGAGGCTCAACTGTCTAACGAAGGAAAAGAGGCTATTGTGACGATCGAGAGAAACTCCTCAATTCTGCTAAAAATTGTAGATCAGATACTTAAAGTCTCCGAACTCGAGAGCAATGCCAAATTAGACGCTAGCGATGAATTGGAACTGAACGAATTTTTGACGCAAATAGTAAAAAAATCGATCTCAAATTCTCCTCATCCGCTTCAGGAAAACGTGGAAATTCAGACCGACTATAATCTATCATGTGAGAATGGACTGGTGGTAATAACCAATCGTCATGCTTTGGAAGAGATCATAGAGAATTTACTGTTGAATGCTATTAAATTTACCGAAAGCGGATACATAACAATCGGTTACAGATTGGACAGTTCTAATGATATCAGCATCTATATAAAAGATACGGGATGCGGCATTTCAATTTCTGATCAACCTCATGTTTTAAAAAAGTTTTTTCAAGGAAAGTCGAAGTTCTTTTCACTTCATGAAGGAGCTGGTTTGGGATTGTCTATCGTGAACAAATTGACGCTGGTATTAGGAGGAAAAATCTCGTTCAAATCACAACAAGATTTTGGAACCGAGTTTTCAGTAACAGGAGTATGTCGTCCAAAGAATGAGCAAGATTTAGCAGTTTCAGAATAACGTTTTTTCGACTTTCCAGTTGTCCGTTTATCTCTATTGAGCTGAAACAGAATCCCGTAAACTGTTTCAAAATTTATTCCTGCCTGAGCGCGCTTAAGGGGCTCACTCTAACTGCCATTTTCGATGGGAGGTAACTGGCGATTGTGACGAGTAGCAGGATGAGGGTTGAGAGCGAAAGATAGAGGATTAAATCAAATGCGTGTGTTTCGAAAAGGAAGGAACGAATGCTCGTTGCGATTAAGAATGCGCCAGTTAGGCCCAGAATCGATCCGATGAGTCCGGCGGATAGGCCCTTTTTCATGACATGCCAGAAAATGTGTGTTCTGGATGCGCCGATTGAGATGCGAATACCGATTTCTTTGATCTGACGACTGACGTCGTAGGAGAGGAGGGCGAACACCCCGACGCTCGATAAGAGGAGAGCGAGCAGTGAGTAGGCGAAGATGATCTTCAGGTATCCCTTTCTTGCATTCAGTGACTCAGTCATGAATCCCTCCAGACTTCCTATTCGAAAAACAGGCACGAGCGGTGCCGTTTCTTTGATCAGATTTCTCAGTTCCCGCAACGCTTGTGGGATATCAAGGGGAGTCTTGATCAGTAGGCTGAATTCTCTGGCAGCCGTTCCCTGAATGGGACGATAGATCAATGGCATGGTTTGGGGTTTATCGAGATACTCATGCCGGGTATTTGCAGCCACTCCGACGATTTGATTCCAGTTTTGGTTTTTGGGTCTGTTTGGTGCGATCTTAAATCGTTGGCCGATGAGTTCTCGCTGGTCTTTTTGAAAATGTCGAGCGGCGTCCGCCTCGACGACATTGTTTTCTCTCCAAAAAGCGTTGTCTGTGGAGGCAATGCTGCGGCCTGACAGGATCGGTATTCCCATGGTCTGAAAATAGTCTGCCGAAACGAATACGAATCGTGTTTCAGATTGGGATCGAGGTTGATCAGTCTCCTGTACATGGAATCGTGAAGTGGGGAAGCCGAACGTCGGGATGTGCGAGGCGATTGCGACGCTCGAAAACTCGGGCTTTGCCTTGGCTTTGTCCAGTAGTTGATCCCGCAGAGAAACGATCTGATTTTCGTTTTGGTAGTGTTGAGGAGGCAGTTCGATACGAGCGGTAATGACTCCCTTCGGATTGAATCCTGATTCTTGGTTCATGGCGGCCCAGAAGCTTTTTGCTAGTAAGCCGGTGATGATCAGTAAGGTGAGGCTGCTGCCAATCTGAAGGGTGAGGAGCAGGTAAGCTGTGATTCTTGACTGTTTCGTGGCGGAGAACTGTTGATTCGATTCCAACGCCGAATTTGAGGAGAAAATGATCCCCGATGCTCTCGCGGAAAACATGACCAAACCGCAGCAAAGCGCGAGTAATGCCGAAAATCCGATGTCCAGAGGTGCAAGTTTTGGAGTGTTGATGAATTGCCCGATCTCATTCGTGACTGACTTTAACACACTGATGCCCAGGAGCGCGGTTGTGATGCTCAAAATCCAGCCGATGGCAACGTAGACAGTGATCTGCGCAAGCATTTGGCCTAGCAGGCGCTTCTTCCCTGCGCCCAACATGTTGCGAATGACCAAGTCTCGTTTGTTGGCGTTTACTTGAGCGAGAAGCATGTTCGTAATGTTGACCAGACCGATGATCAAAATCATCAGACTCACTCCCTGTAGGAGCAGGAGCTTGGGTCTTATCCATTGGTTTTGAAACTTCCTTAGCTTAACCGCCTGAGTTCGATAACCGAGATCTTCGATGTTTTTTCGATAGCTTTCGCTCTGTTCCGCAAAGAATTGATTGTCCAGATGCTCTAACTCGATGTTAGTTTGCGGAAGGCTGAAACTGGTGTTTTTACGAGCCCAAAGAGTGGCGTGGTTCTCGACTCTCGATTCAGGAGAGTTGAGCTTGGCGAGCTCGTCTGTATTCCAATGCGAAATGAACTGAACTCCAGGGACCAAAAGTTGAATGTCGCTGGAAACGACACCGACGACTTTGTAGGTTCTTCCTTGAATGGAAGTGAGTTGTCCAAGCACGTTTTGATTTGCGGGAAAGCGAGATTGACGAAAGGAATCTGTCAGGACAATGGGCGAGGAGTTGGATGAGACTGATTGAAACGAATCCACTGCCCCTTCGACAAAGGGAATTTTCAATGTTTCAAAAAATTCCGAAGTGGCCAGGATACCTTTTAGTCGAAGCGTTTCACCCTGGATTTCCACGTTCTTCCAACCGACGGTGTGTAGGCTGGCGGATCGAAGGCTTTCCGAATCTGCAGTGTAATGTGCGTAGGTCGAAAGGTTACTTTTGAGCGCGAGTTCAGGGTTCGTTTTGTCGTGGTAGTGAAGGATTTCCAACAAATCGCCGGATCGATCAAAAGGGTAGGGTGCAAAAACCACTTTATTCAGGAAAACGAAAATGGATGTGTTTGCGCCAACACAAAGACCGAGAACCAAAAGGATGGTTGCGCTGAAAGACTTGTTTCGGAAAAGATTTCTAAAAACCGAGCGATAATTGCGGAAGCATTCAGCAAAAAATCGCATACCCCAACCGTCTCTGCAGCTGTCCATGTGTTTTTCGGTTCCGCCGAAATCTTGTAAGGCCGCCAGACGCGCTTTCTTGGGAGAAAGCCCATTTTTTATGTAGTGCTGAGTTTGTTGTTCGAGGTGAAACTCCATCTCCTCTTTGAGATCGTTTTCAATTTTGTTGGACTGAAAAAGCGATCGAAATCCGAAGCTCAGACTTTTGAAAAGGTCCATCAGGCTTGATCCAGAATCAGGTTCACGACCGCAGAGAATTCCTTCCAGATCCGCGTTTCCGCTTCCATTTGCTTCAGTCCCTTTCGAGTGATGCTGTAAAACTTCGCACGACGGCCGGCTTCGGAGGTTCCCCATTCGGATTTGATGCAACCCTGTTTCTCCAGCCTGATGAGTGCGGGGTAGAGTGAGCCTTGATTGACACTGAGGGCATCCTGGGCGAGTTGGTTGATACGTTGTTGAATGCCCCAGCCATGTCGGGATTCGTCGCGCAAGGCTCGCATGACCAGCATGTCGAGTGAGCCCTGGAGTAGGTCGTTTGGTGATTTAGCCATTTCTCTTCTAGTTGATCTAGAAAAGATTGTTTTACTTCTAGATTGTCAAGAGGAGAGTTGGTCTTTCCCAAATTAGTTATTTTCTTAATTGGTAGCCGAATGTGTAAACATTTGGAGATTATTGTTTTGCGAAGCCAAATCTTCACAGATTCGGCTACAGATGCTCAAGATTCCTAAAATAAAAAAGCACCTCGTGAACTGAGGTGCTTCAAAACGATATTTAACTGGCAAATCAGCCCTTGGCGACTTCGGTGCCTGGTAGGTGAGGCTTAAGCTTTTCGATAAGCTTTAACCCTGCTTCTTTGGCTTCACCCTGGAGATTACGTTCCAGTTGATCTCTGGTCACGTCAAACGGAACTTCCTTGTGGCTGATGATGTCAAGTTTGGTGTCTTCATCGTCAGCTGAAACGTAGGTTGCCCAAAAGTTGATTTCTCTCTCGGAGTGCCAGGTTCGCCAGCGGTTGAGTCTGATCTCCAACGCGGGCTTTCCTTTATAGTCCTTCACGGGGAATTTTTTGAATTCCAAGGTATAATTCAGACCTTCTTCTTCAAAAGCTTGAGTAAGTCCTTTTTCAAACATTCTCCACGTGAGGTCTCCTTTGAATCCGAAGCCGTCGAGTTCGACGATCATGGGATTTTCAGGTTCCTCGGCTGACACGGTTGCGGTTCCGATTGCAAAGACGGCAAAAAGTAGAGGTAGTGTGAGTAATTTCTTCATAGTGATTTAGTTTACAGGGGAAAATGCCGCTTGGATTCAGTCATCCAAAATTTGGGCAGGGATAAAGTTAAAGTGATCGATATTCAGAGAATGATGCATCTCAAGTTCGATCTTGTTTTTTCCTTTTTTGAGCCTCACAGGCACCTGATCCCAGGCCCAGGAGGTCTTGCTTCCAGTTGGCCACACAATGAGTTCCGGAGCGGCTTCTCCGTTTACGGTGAGGCCCAGATGATTGAGATTTCCCCAATTCCGCGAGTAGCGCATTTCCATCATGTGAAGTCCTTCCTTCCTGGAGTTGTATTCGAATCTCAGGACGGGATCTCCCTCGCGGAGTGCGTGAACACATTTCCCGCCTGTCGCACCTGGGATGTCATCAATAACTTCGAGGTTTCTTGCGGAGAGTTTTTCTGCTTCGAAGATCGTTCCACCAGGAGTGGGCTCCATGGGCGTCAAGTCAGTGCTGGTGCCGGTCATGCGAAGATCATAGAGAACGGCATTCATTGTATTGCGCCAATTCACATGGCCTACTCGGTTGGTCCAGAGCGGATTATGATGTTGGCTCAGAGCGAGCGAGGCGTATCTGCGCCAGTGTTCGGCGGATTTACGAATCGAATCGCTGACTTTCTCTTGATACTCAAGCCCACCAAATGTGCGGAACTGATGGAGCGCCAGAGCAGCGTCGATCTTGTGGGCGAAGTGTTTGCCGAGATTGGCGATGATACGAATGTCGTGCAGCGTTTGTACAAATTCTTTGCCTGAGCCCCCGATTCCATCGTCTAGCAATTCAAGAGCACGGTCGGAATGTTCGTGGATTTGGTTTGCAAGATTATCCGGGGTCGTTCCCTCAACTGGATTTCCTTCTTTGAGCGCTTTCACGTAGTCCGGGATGCTCAGGTAATCCGTTCCCGGGTGAGGTGGGAGCGTGATGAAGCGGTTGATGTCGTGAAAACCGGTGGGAGTCTGGGCGGCGCCCGGGAGACTCTGACTGGACTCGATGTACCACTGAAAATCGAGTGCTCCCCAGTGGAAGCCTGTAGTTTTCGGGTAGATCATCGAAGCCTCCTGCCAGGCAGTGAAAAGCTTTGATGAGTCAGTATCCGGAAAACGTTGGGCGATCAGGTCAGCGAAACGTTCGTTACTCATCTCCGGGTCGTAGCCGAGTCGGCCCCAGAGCATCCACTGATACCAATGCTTATCAATCTCCAGACGGCGAGGGTTGGATGGGAATTTGTTTAAAAACTCTCTTCCCCATACGTATTGATCGGAGCCGTAGTAGTAACCCTGGGAGATGTCGTAGGGAATGTTTTGGATGAACTCCCGAACGAAGTCGGGGGCTCCCCAGCGGAAGTAAAAGACATCGTCATTCCGGAGGGTCCAGATCGTTTTGAGTTCGCCGATGTCCTGAATGAAACCGTCCTTGTAGTAGGGCTGAATCGTGGAACTGTAAACATGAGCCTTCGCGTATTTGAAACTGAAGATGAAGTCCACATTCGGGTGTGCTACTGCTTCTTCAAAAACGGAAGCAATCTGGCTGGCTCCTGTCTGGTGCTGACGGTGAATGAGGCGGATTTTGCGTCCGGGCATTTCTTTTACCGCATCAAGCACGCCCTTTCCGTAGGTGTCGAACGCCCAATCTTCCTTCTCTTCGAATGTGCCACCGGGCATGTTTTCTCCAGTTGTCAATCCGACTCCTGCGAGATCAGGATATTCGACAAACATTTGCTTGATCGCTTTGCGGAAATAATCTCGTGTGATGCCGTTTTGGATGTCGTTATCGATCCCGTATTTTCCATCGATGCCGTTGGTGAAGATGTTCCAGGTGACCACGTAAAAATCGACATTTCGGCTTTTCCCATAGGCCATCACCTTTCGCCAGAATTCCATTTTTTGATGAATGTCCCAGTCGACTAGTGTTTCGTAGTTGTTGAGGAGTTCAGGACGATCGTAGCCGATACCCTGTAGCGGGTAGAACTCCTCCCAATCGAAAGTGGATTTCCTCACGTCCTGAAGTGACACCTCAGGATAATCCGGAACGTGGATCATGGAGGGGTAGGGGTTGAGGTTCCAAAGTGAGATGTAATTGTAGCGATGGTTCGCGATGAGATCGATGTATTCCTTCCAAAACTCAAAATTCCACATTTCGGCCATGTTGTTTTGTGCGGCATCGGATGATTCTGTGTAGGTGGGTGTGCGGACGTCCAGAGGGATGTTGAATTTGGTGCCCCGCATCTTCATGTAGGGGGCCTGGTCGAGATCGGTGACGGAATCGATCCCACCGATTCGGATGACCTCAGCGACCTCCATCGCTCCGTACATGGTTCCGGCGGAGTCCTTACCAACGATAAAGATGTTATCCTGCTCAACACGAATGCTGAAGCTTTCGGATCCTCTGAGTTGAAGGGAAGGGGCAGAGGCTTCTTCAAGAAGCGAAGCAAGATTCGAATCAAACGAAGCTTCTGTGGCTAACAAAATGGAAGGTGCAGGAATGGTTCCCGAAACTTCGTTGGCGGTGAGGACGATTCTTTCCTTACCGGTTTGCTCCAGAGCCTGAATGATGAGCTCTTTTCCGTGATTAATCTGTTTGGCCTGGTGCTCCTCAGCGGTCTGAATGAAATCATCTGCTGAAACAAATGTGAATGCGCATAGCAGCGCCAAGACGAGAGTGCGGGGTTGTTTGATATTTTTCATAAGGGGGTTCAGATAAAAAAAAGAATCCGTGCGGTTTTGACCACACGAATTCCCCTAAGTAATGAAAAAAGTTGAATTAGAGCTCACTTCACCTTCTTCACGAGAACGACCCAGTCCTTTCCGTCGTCGACTGGAGGTTTACCCAGCGTGTAGTAGGTCTTCCTGTCTTCTTTGGTCCACCCGCCGGTGAATTCCGTCAAAGAACCGCTTTGGAGTTCTCCCCCTTTGCGCGGATTGAACCACTGAACCGTGTAAGTATCCTCATCTGTGGATCTTTTGATTTCGATCTTATTCTCCACTGAAGGATCCTTGATCAGGCCGACATAGAAGTTTTTGTGCTGCCCAAATAGAAAGTTGTCATGCTCACTGATCGTTTCATCCATTGGCTCACCCTTCCAGTAGGGAATGTCAGCCATTTTGAAGAATTCGAGCGCATAACGGCACTGATCCCAGAATAGGTCGCGGGAACGGAAGTCCTGACAAGTGAGGTCCGAGTGATCGTGCTGATATCCAAAATACCACTCAAGGCCCCACGCTCCTGCGAGCAATGCACCCCAGAGCGCTTGTTTACGAGCGTCATCGTGTGTGGGATCATCCTTGTCAGGAACGAGTGAGTGTTGCGCGTCACCAGGCTCATCTACTGCGACTGCCCATTTTTTACCTGCTGCTGCGGAGCGCTCGCGCCACTTGATCGTGTCGGGGCGAACGAGTCGGAAATCTGAATGGTGAGTCTGCAGGGAAACTCCAGTGAGCGCACTTGCGTCACCGAGCAGGTCATCAAATTGAATCCCGTTGTGGATTACGATGTGGTGTCCGTACGGATCGTGGTCTGCAAAATACTGAGCCATTGAGATGCGTTCCATGGTATTCTGAGGAGGGGTTGGGTGGTTTTTGACCCATTCACCATTTTCCTCACAGAGATTCCAATTCAATGCCGGGTGGTGCGCAAAGCGTGCGATGAGTTCACGGTAATAAAGCTTCCGGTGTAGACCTAGTCCGCCGTTGTCGAGTAATCCCTGATTTTCCATTTCGAGAGTTTTGAAGTGGAGGAAAAATCCCATTTTCGTGCCGTGTTCGAAGATAACTTCCCACTGATCGAGTTTGGACACGTCGAAGCGGTCGTAGGTATCGTAATCGATGTAAGGGAATACATTTTGATCGTCACCAACAATGTTGTTAGTCAGGAATGAGAACGAGTTCAGACCCTCGGAGGCGAGGTAATTGATTGCGCCGATGAGTGCTTTACCTTTCCCATCTCCCCATGTTGGATCGCCGTCTTTCCAATCCTGGAGGTGAGCTTCCCATGTTTTCACAAAGTGATCTTTGTGTCCGTCGGATGCAAAATCACCGTCAAAGTCTGCGTAAGCAAGTAAGTTTTCAGGAGCATCGGGTCCGAGTTTTAAGAAATACTCACGATTCCCCGCGAAGCGTAGGTAGTGCTCTCCGATGTATTTCAGGCGACCTTTGGCACGCATGTCGCGGCCGGTTTTGTCAGACTCCATTACCGTGAAGCTGCCAGTAGCCTCATCCATGAATCCTCCGCTGTTTCCTGTGGTAGATTTGTCACTGATGGCCACCCATTTGCCTTTGCGGAAAGATGCTTTCCAGGTCCATTCACCAATTTCATCAGGTGAGAAATGAACTCGCCATTTGTTTCCGGATGATGCCGAGGTGTTGCCCGCATTGCCATCTGCGGCGAAATAACCGGGGACGAGTAGGGTTTTCTCACTTTCGTCGTGGTAGAACTCTACGTTGAAGCGGTAATTAACGAATGGGTTGTAATCGTCAGTTTCCGATACTTCTGGACCATCAAAAGTCAGGGTAATTTTATGCCAGACTTTTAATTCTCCAGAAACTTCAGGAGATCCTGCCTGAAGGAACAGAGGGATTAGAGATATCAACAATAGTGGGATATATTTTCTCATGATTAAACGGGGGTGAGTTTTAAATTCAATTTTGTATGCAAAATTTGGTTAAGTTCAATAAAGATCGGGTGTAGTGTTGATTTAAACTGATTTCATGGACCGGGCGTGACTGGAATCCACTTCTTTAACCTTTCGATGAGAGGACGATGTTTCGGATCCTCAATTAGGTTGGTAAACTCGTTAGGGTCTGATCGATGATCATACAGTTCTTCGCTGCCATCTTCGTAATGAATGTAATTCCAGTGTTGGTAGTGTATGGAATGGCTTCCTTTAGGGTAGGTTACGACTGCTGCATGAGGCCAAACTGCTTCTTCATCGAGGAGCAGCTTTTTGAAAGAGTTCCCTTCAAGGTGCTGCATTGGTTTTTCTCCGACGAGTTCCACAAGAGTTGGGAAAATATCAAGATAAGAAACCGAAGCTTGGGATAACCGACCGTCAGTGACTGAAGGGACTTTGACCATCATCGGTGCATTGGTTGCCTGGTGCCAATTGGAGTACTTCTCCCAACGATCTTTGTGACCGAGTTGCCATCCGTGGTCTGACCAAAAGACCACGACCGTGTTGTCGGCGTATTTGCTGCTCTTGAGGGCCTCAAGCACATGCCCCACGCAGTCGTCTGCGAAGGTGATGGATGCCAGATAGGCTTGAATTGCTTTTTGCCATTCGCCTTTTGCCTGCATGAGCTTGACCATTGGTGTCGAGAAGTTTGCATGATTTTGTGGTGCGATGTCGTCGAAATCGTCCTCAGGGACGTAAGGCACCATCACTTTGTCGAGTGGGTATTTCTCAAGGTAACCCTGGGGTACGATCAACGGTGCGTGAGGACGGAAAATTCCACACGCGAGAATGAATGGTTTGTCGTGATCCTGTGCGAGATAGTCCGCGCAGTATTCCGCCGTTTTCCAGTCACCGGTTTCTTCTTTGGGAACATCTACATCGCCCCACACGCCAAATTTTCCGAGATAGCCTTCGATTTCGCCACCATGCCAGAGTGCGAGGTCGTTTTCTCCAAGGAAATTGCTGTGGCCTGGAGTCCCGACTGTTCCGACTTTTTGTTCATCCCACGAAACAGGGTCGGATTCAGGGTCTGGTTGTTCTTCGGTGCCACGCTGTTTGTGAAAGATTTTCCCAGCCGCTGCCGTTTTATAGCCAAGAGTGCGTAAATATTGTGGGAGCGTTTGGCGGGTAGCACCACCGGGCTTATCTCGGAAGTTTCCCGCGTTTTGGTACTGCCCGGTTGTTTCCGGGCGCTGACCCGTCATCAGGGCAGTCCGGGAAGGATTACAGGCTGGCGTGACACAGTGTGCGTTCGCAAACATGACAGACTCGGAAGCCAGCGCGTCCATGTTCGGTGTGTCGGCCAGGCCGCCTACGGGACCGATCCAGTTGTTCAGATCGTCGATCGCGATCATCAGGATATTGGGACGGTCTTTTCCGGCAAAAAGCGATCCGCTTGTGATTAATGCGGCCACTAGAAATGTCGTAAGTTTGGGGGTGAATTTCATCATTTTTAGTAGGGTTTTCTAGAATTAAAGATGCTTCAGGAGGTTGTTTTTTGTCCAAACCACTTTCCTTTGGGCCTCATCACTTTATCAAAATCGTGGGGGACTTCAAGTCGGCCGCCCGTCGTGGGTGCCCAGTCTTTCGGGATGTGTTTTTTAAGCTCCTCTTTGATGGAGTCAAATGCGGGGTCATTGGCGAGATTTCGTAATTCCATCGGGTCGTCCGCGTAACGGTAAAGCTCTTCCGTTTCATCCGGGTAGCGGATGTAACGGTATTCCTCATTGCGTACGGAGGAATACTCGATGCCGTAGCTTGTAAACGATGGGCGATTCCATTCCGCGTCGGGGTTTTCAAGCAGCGGAACCATGCTGTCACCATCCATTGGCTGACCGTTCGTTTCCAATCCGCAGTAATCTGCCAGAGTTGGGAAAAGGTCGGTGAGACTGACGGTTGCTTCGGACACCGCCGGAGTGCCGTCGGGGGTGCGGATGATGAGCGAGATATTTGCTGAAAGGTCCCAAAGAGTTGCTTTGCCCCAGCGGTTTTTCTCGGTTGTGTGAAAACCGTTGTCGGAAAAGAAAATGATGATGGTATTGTCCGCGTAAGGACTGTTTTCAAGTGTTTCGATGACTCGCCCTACGTTCCAATCGGCAAAGCTTGTGTTGGCGGCGTAGGCGTAGAGGAATTTTTTCATGATCTCATCCGTTGCCATTCCTTCCTTAACGTAGTGGTCAAATTGTTGATTGGTCAGCAGTTTGCCCAACTCAGGAACGTCATCCATATCACCTTCGACCCGACCGACTGGGTAATCAAAGTCTGACTCGTTGTAGATGTCGAAGAAGCGTTTGGGGGCAGTGTAAGGGGAGTGCGGTCGCCAGAGGCCGTAATAGAGAAAAAATGGTTTGTTGTGGTCTTTTTGGAGAAATTCGATGGCACCGTTTGCGTTTTTGACGTCCGGGAAGTCCGTGTCGGGATCTTCCCACGCTTCGATGGAGCGAAATCTAGAGCCGTAGTGGTCTTTTTCGTCTTTGGCAAACGGCCCAAATCCTCCCTTGTAAACGGGAAAGTTATCCCACATGTCAGCCTCACGTTCCTTTGCGAGCGGGTTGTGCAGGATTTTCCCGGCACCCCAGGTGACGTAACCGTTGTCTCCAAACATTTCAGGGATATTTCGGATGTTTTGCAAAAGCTCGGACCGGTTCCAGCCGTCACTGCCATTCATGTAAGCACCAGTGGTGTGGGCGTGGAGTCCGCTGAAGAAAGAGGAACGTGACGGGTTACAGACGGGTGTGCTGCATGCTCCATTGATGAAATAGATGCCGCTCTGCTTCAGTTTGTCGATGTGTGGTGTTTTAATGTAGGGGAATTTTCCCTTTGCGACGAAGGGGTGAAGATCGTCGACACAAATCATGAGCACGTTAGGTGGCTGATCGGATCTAGTGGGTTTCGCGTACAATTGCACGAATCCTAGCGCTGAAAAAAGCGTAATAAGTAACGTTAGGTTTCTTTTCATAGTAAGGGGGTTGAAATGAATCGCGATAACCGTGTGTTCGGTTCGTTACGAGCTTGTTTGCTAGAATGGACCTTAAAACAAAGATCTCAAGCGGCTACAGTCTATAGATGAATGAAATCTCAAAAAGGGATTCGATTCTTAACTGTAAAGAATCGGCTTTCTCTTTATCGGTGAAGAAGATTGGCTATAGTTACGCCTTACCTGAGAAACTTTATAATCGTTATCATGATGAGAAAAATCCCCCTTTTGACTGCTATTTTAGTGCTGATTAAGTTGAACGTTGCTGCAGATGTGGTGCTGTATCCGGATCCGGGTGATTTATCAGAGATCGAGGGTATCCGTGAATCAGGTTTGTTCGATGTTACGGTGAACGGTGAAGATGGTTTTGTTTACCATGGCTCGGAGCCCGAGTTTAACAAGTATGGCTACGCGAAGAAGGGCGGGCATTTTTTCACTTTTGAGCATGACGACTCGAGCACGGTTGAGTTGTCACTGAAGGTTGACGGAGAAATCGAAAAATTTGAGGTGCTCCCCAAACTTGTGGAAGTTGAGAAAGAAAGTAGCTCGGTATTAAACTATTCAATTAAAGGTTATGCGAAGGTGCTGACCAAAGTCTGGATCGCGGGGGAGGAGCAGTGGTTTATCCTTTCAGCGGAGGAAATCGAGCACGAAATTCCGGATTCCGACGATCCATCAGTGCTCTTCCTTGAAGCAGGAGTTCATCAGTTTGGGCGGACCTGGGACCCCTTTGTCGATGGTGTGAAGACGCTTTACCTGGCTCCCGGTTCAGTGGTTCAGGCAACTATCCGGAGTGTAGATAAGAAGGGAATTTCATTGATCGGTAAGGGCGTGTTTGCCCAGGCGGTTTGGGAGAATGGTAAGCAAGTATCACCCCTCAAAGCGGAGTGGATGGCGGACATGATGGGTATGCACTTTCGAGATAGTGAAGATATTGTCGTCGAAGGCATCACCGTGATCAATTGCCCGAGTTACCAACTGGAATTTGCCGATTGTGAGGAGGTTTACGTCAACAATGTGAAACTACTTGGTTTTGGTGAAAGCAACAACGACGGGATGCACCTCTACGGAAGGCATATTTTGGTGGAAAATTCCTTCATTGGTGCGAGTGACGATCGTATTTGCGTTACGGGACTGTTTGACCGTGAGAAGTTTGAAGTGACCCAAAAATCAGAACTTCAACCGCGACTCGAAGACACTGATGTTCACGACATGCACATCCGAAACATGGTATTTTGGGGGCAGAAAAATGGAGGTGATATCATGATCACCTGGAACGGGGGGAAGACCTGCCAAGACATCTTGGTGGAAGATTGTTACAGCCTCGGTTTTACGAACAAGGGTTTCCTTGCAGCGAAGCACGGCGGGAGCGTGGTCGCGAAGGATATTTTGATTCGAAACATTGAACTTTTCCATCGCAGGTTGGTGAGTCTTGAGGTGAAGGAGGCGAGTTGTTGGGGTGCTGGAGGTGGAGCGATTCGCGATGTGCTTCTGGAGAATGTGAGTATTCATGCGGAGCCTGGTGAAGTGGATCTGCAGATGCTGGGTCACAGTGAAGAAAGCAATATCAGTGACATCACTTTCGTCAATTTGACGGCGAACGGTCAGCATATTCTTTCGCTTGATGAGACCGCTATCAAAACGAATGAGTTTACTAAGAACATTCGATTCGAATAGAGTTTAACCCCTAAAATTCCCCCTACTTATGAAAAAAGCAGCCGTACTTTTTATGTTGTTGGCACATTCGTTTGCGAATGGGTCTCCTGAGCTTGTCATTACCGAAGGCAAGCAGATTCTGATCAATCATGATGGAAAAACTCTGCTAGCGTCACCCTCAGAGGGACTCTGGACAGTGGCACTGGATTGGAAGAATGATTGGCCTAGTGGAAAGGTTCATGCCGTTCCTTCTAGAGTTGAGGAAGAGAATGGTCACAAGGTTTTTTACGGCGAGCTTGAGTTAGATGGTGGGAAGTTGTCGTTTCGCGATGTTTACAAGGTCGAAGCAGACGGAGTGAGGGGAAGTCGTCGAGTCGAGTGGCACGGAGAAGAGCCCTTGAATAAAGTGACTCTCTCGGTTTGCTTCATCGCGCCGGCAGCAGGCAACGGCCTGGTCGTTCCCGGTGTGATGTATCATGGCAACCCCAATGGAACGAACAGCGGTAGAACGGCGACCTATGCAGGTAAAAAAGGTGAATTTCTGATTGTCGAGGAACACCGTTTGTCCATGCCTTACGTGAGTTTGGAATGGGAAGGTGGAGGCGAGTGGCGAGGTGCGGCCCTGCACAGTTTTCCTTCGCCGGTTGATTTTGGAAATCAGGAGGATCAGTGGTGGACCATCGGAGCTGCGGCGAAGGATGGGTCGACCGAATTACTGCTTCTCTCAGGACCAGCGGGGATGAATCGGGAGCCTAGCACCGTGAAAGCGCACCAGGGGAAGAAGCTTCCAATGTTGATGAAATATCCTGATGCTTACCTTACGCTGAAACCCGGTGCGATCATTGAAAAATCCTTCTTCCTTCAGGTTTATCCAGTGAACCGAAAAGGCAATGGGCTCGAGACACCAACATTGGCGTCGATTCAACTGCATAAAGCTCACCAGCTTTTGGATGTTTTTCCGTCCTATGAAAATATCGTCGCTGAGAAATACAAGTATGCTCAGTTACGGTGGTTGGAAGGTGACGACCACGCGGGTTACAACCAGTTTGAGACTGGTGATCCTTACATTGTCTGGGGTTGGGTTGGCCAAGCGGCCGCTCCAGGTTATGCCATGCAGCATCTCTGGCAAAACTACGGGGAAGAGGCTGACAAAGCGAAGGTGCAGAAGTCACTGGATTTCCTTTCAGATACCGTGTTCTACGAGGACGGCTTTTACACCTGGTACAACGTCAACGAAAAGAAGTGGCAGATTCGGATCTGGCGGCCGATGCCGGAGTGGCTCTCACAAGGGCAAGGGATGTGGAATCTTTCCAATGCAATCCGATCAGGTAGGCAGCGCGGCTACGATGTGACGAAGTGGGAAGGATTTTTGAAGAAAGCTTGTGATTTTTACGCTGATCGCATTTTGAGCGAGGAATGGAATCCGAAGTCAACCAACGAAGGGTTCTTTATCGCTCCATTGGCAAAGGCTAGTACACTTTTTAACAGCAAAAGATATCTCAAAGCTGCCCGGCATGCTTCTGATTACTATGCAAAACGTCATCTGAGCATGGACGAGCCCTACTGGGGAGGCACTCTCGATGCAAGTTGTGAAGACAAGGAAGGGGCTTTCGCGGCGTTCCAGGGATTCATGGCGATGTATGAAACCACTGGGGATGAAAAGTATCTGGATTGGGCAAAACACGCTGGCATGGTTTGTCTGACCTACTTGCAGGTGTGGGACATCGATATGCCAGCGGGTCGTCTTCGCGATCACCATTACAAATCTCGCGGGTGGACTACTGTGTCGGTGCAAAACCATCATCTGGACGTCTACGGTGTGCTGATCGCGCCCGACGTGTATCGCCTCGGAAAATACCTTGAGAACAGCATGCTTAAAGAAACTGCGAAGCTCATGTTCGTGAGTTGTGGGCAGCTGATGGATCACCGAGGTAGCCAGGGTGAGCAGATTCAGCAGACTTTTTTCGCGCAACATGAAGAAGGTATTCCTGGAGCTCCTGTTTCTTACAGAGGAGACTATGTCGAAGATTGGACCGTCTTTTGGATTACCGCACACTTTCTCAACGCTGCAGCACAGTTTGAGGAAATGAAAGTGGAGTTTTAGAGATCATGAAATCATTTGGGATCTGGATCGTTGGGTTTGGCTTGGTTCTCACAGCGGGTTCGTTGTTTGCCAGGACGGAGCGAGTTGAGGCTTACGGATACGAGGATTGTATTCGCATCTCAAACGATGAAGTTGAAGTTGTTTTGGATCCCAATGTGGGAGGCCGTGTTCTGGCATACACCAGAAATGGAACGAATGTTCTCTACATCAACAAGGAATTAAACGGGAAGATCTACAGAGGTCCGGACGATTTCTTTGAAGTATGCGCGGGAAGGATCGACATCGGACATGGATTCCCCAGCCGGCCCGATCTTTGGATTAAAAAGTGGGCTTCCGAAATTACCGGAGAATGGAGTGCTCGGATGACAAGTGAAGTTTGTTCGGTAACGGGTTTTCAATTAGTCAGAGATTTCACGCTAGTTGAAAAAGGATCACGCCTTGAAGTGACTCAGACGATCACGAATCGGACCGACGAAACGAAAAGAGTTTCTCATTGGGGCCGAACCTTTGTGACTGGCGGAGGAATTGCCTACGCTCCCATTAATCCAGACTCCCGCTACGACGAAGGATTTGCCACAAACGGTGAAAAGAACGGTTCCATTTTGGTTCGGCATGAAGATCATCCATCTGTTCGAATTCGGGAGGGTGTTTTGGAGATTTTTAAAAGCCCGCCATTTCACAAATTTTACATGGATGGACATGAGGGTTGGTTGGCGTATCTGACTCCCGAAAATTTATTGTTTTACAAAACCTACGAGATTTTTCCTGAAGCGATGTACGGAGACCGGATGGCAAGTACGGCTTCGATCTGGTATTCGGGTGATCGAGTGTGTGAAATCGAGCCGATGGGTCCTCTGGTTTACTTGGAACCTGAGGAGTCTACCGAGTTTTCGGAACAATGGTATTTAGTGGATTTTGATTACCCGGAGGATGGCTCTGTTGATCTTGAACAACTCAAGATCATAGTGAGCAAGTAGTGGAGTGTTATGATCTATTTTAAGATCTTTTAAGCTTTGTGTTTTGTTGATCTTAGACGGTCCTGTTTAGACAGGATTTCAAGCTGGTCGTCACAATTTTCAGAGTGAATTAAGTCTTTAGCGTTTTTTTGTGAAGTCTTTTATTATATTCAAGATGTGGCTAAGCAATACTAAAAAAAGTATACACCATAGACTTAAGAACATCAGGATATCTCCGAGTTGTTTACCTTAAATCAGGTAATTGATATTAGGAAATGTCATTCAGCTGCGGCTCTGTCTGCTGGCGAGTGAGTATTCTCAACTTTTGATGATCTACAGTATGAAAAATTGGAATAATCTTAAAGTCGGCACCAAATTGTACATTGGTTTTGGGGTGACACTATTACTTCTTTTGGGGATTTGTTTTGGAAGTATCTCCGGATTGAGTGGTGTTGTTTCAGAAGCAAAAGCGGTGATCAATAGTAATCAGCTGGATAGCATATTAGCTAAAAGAGAAGTAGATCACTTGAATTGGGTGATGAAGCTTCAGGCTTTTATAGATGATGAGAATGTGACGGAGTTGGATATCCAGACCGACGATCGTAAGTGTGCCCTTGGGAAGTGGCTCTATGGTGAAGGGCGCCATCAAGCAGAGGAATTTCTTCCAACTTTGGGTCCTATGATTGATCAGTTAGAAGAGCCTCATCAAGCCCTGCACGCAAGTGCTATAAACATTGAAACTTGCTATCATCAATATTCAGCTAATGAACTTTCGGATGATCATTCATCTGTTGAGCGCGGAAGGTCGGATGCTTGTAAGCATGTTTACCGGGAAGAGACCATTCCTGCTCTGAGTCAGATTCGAACATTAATTGATCAAATTCGAACTGAAGTATCTTCAAATGTGATTTCGGATGAACAAATGCTAAAAAATGCAGCAACCACAAAGTCATCAGTGATTCTTATCGCAGGTCTATGTTTTTTTATAGCAGTTCCGACAAGTGTGCTGATCACCAGAAGTATCACTGGTGTCATCAAGAGACTCCTCCCTATTGTGCAGTCGATCGCTAAAGGGAACTTGCGGGAAATGGCAAGTATCAAGCGTGAAGACGAAATGGGGATGCTTGCGGCTAGTGTTGATCAAATGGTTGTGAATTTGAGAGAGATTGTATCGGAGATTCAGGAGAACTCTACGACTTTGTCGTCTTCATCGGAGGAGCTATCTGTTACATCCAGTCAGATGTCCCAGCAGGCCGAAGAATTGTCGAATAATGTGGCCTCTGCTGCAACAGCTGGTGAGCAGCAGTCTGCGAACATTTCGATTGTTGCTGATTCAACGGAAGAAATGTCATCTGGAACCAGCGAAGTTGCCGCAGCCATTGAAGAACTAAATGCCACTATCAATGAAATTGCGAGAAGCTGTAGTAAAGAAGTGGAGTTGACAACGGATGCAAGCAGCCAAGCTCAGTCATCTATGGATGTCATCCGTAATCTTGTGAAGTCTGCAGATGATATTGGCAAAATTGTGGATTTGATTAAGGGATTTGCTGAGCAGTCGAATTTGCTGGCATTAAATGCGACCATTGAAGCTGCAAGTGCAGGTGAAGCAGGAAAAGGATTTGCAGTTGTGGCAAATGAAGTGAAGGAGCTTGCCCGACAAAGTGCGGATGCTACGGAGCAGATTCGGGATCTTGTCTTAGAAGTTCAGGGAAAAGCCAGTCTTTCAGGTGAATCGATTGAGAGTATCCACAAAGTGGTGGATGAGATCAGTCAACTTTCAACCTCGGTATCCGTAGCCGTTGAGCAACAATCTTCGACGGTAAACGAGATATCTAAGAATGTGGCAACCATGTCGGGTACGGTTACCGGTATTTCGAAGAATATTCAGGAGTCAGCGACTGTAAGTCGTGGAGTTTCAGAAACGATCATGTCTGTGAAAGAAACCTCCTATCAGGTTGCAAGTGCCTCGACGGAGGCGAATAGCAGCAGTGAGGAGCTTTCGCGAATGGCAGAACGTTTAAATGCGTTGGTTAGAAAATTTAGCATTTGAGTGTGATTTGCTACAATGGCTAAAAGGTCAGGATGAACTTTGTTTCTATGTCGGGATGAGAGATTACCCTGATCGAACCGTTGTGCATTCGCATCACCTGACGGGAGAAACTCAAACCGATACCTGAGCCGTCTGGTTTGGTGGTGAAAAAGGGGATGAAGATTTTATCAATGACGTCTTTTTCGATACCGCATCCATTGTCTGTGATTTCCAACAAAACTCTTCCCATTGAAGAAAATCTGGCATTCATTTCAATCCTTCCATCTTCCTGGTTTTGAGTGGCCTGGATCGCGTTTCGAAGCAGGTTGATCAACACCTGTTCGATGAGATTGGGATCACAAGTGATTTTCAAATCTTTGGGTTCGATACTTTGACTGATTTTCGTAGTGGATTCGTTGATCTGAGTGTGCATTAGATCGCGAATCCGACTCATGAGATTCGAAACGACAATATGTTGGAACTCTGGATTGGGTATGCGCGTCAGTTTGCGGTAATTTTCGACAAATCCGAGCAAACTTTCGCTTCTTTTATGAATCGTGCTAATTGCAGAGTTCACTTGTTTAAGTGATGTAGAATTTACTGCTTCCTCATTCTTAATCTCATCCTGAAGGATCGATTTCGTGGTTCCGGCCAAAGAGGAAATCGGAGTGATTGAATTCATGATTTCGTGGGTGAGCACCCGAATCAGGTTCTGCCAGGCTTCCATTTCTTTCTCCTCCAATTCACTTTGAATATTACTCATCGATATCAACGTATGCCGGGTATTTTTGAACTGGAGGTGAGACACATTCAGGACGAGTTGCAGATAATCCCCCTCAGACTCAAATTTGAGGATGGTGTTTGGTTTCAGCTCAGGATTGAGGATGGTTTTTGCAAGTTCGTCGTCCAGATTGTGAATGTCGTCAGTCGTGCGCAGCTGGTTTTTTTGCAGATACTTTTTAGCGGTGTTGTTGTAAATCTCAATTTTGCCATCCTGATTAAATCCAATTAATCCGATTTTGACATGCTGAAGCACCATTTGGAGATAACGTGCTTTTTCTTCCGTTTCTGCTCTGGAATCCCTAAAAAGTTTGAGCACTTCCTTGTAGGCGTTTTTGAGGTCGTCAAACCCCGGTCCCAGATTCCCAGGTGTCGGCACTTGCGAGAAGTCGGATTGGCTGATGGATTCCAAAAACTGTGCGACGTGACGATTTGTCGATTCGACGACGACGATCAGTCGGACGATTTGATAGAGGATAAGGAGGCCAACCGTGAAGAGCGTTACGCGGTAGTTGGAGTATTCCAGAAGTGTGAAAAAAAGGAATAGGCTGCCTGCTAACAGCAATATGCGGACAATACAGTTAATGCGGAACCGGGACATACTACAGCTCGTGTTTTTCCATGCGTCGGTAGAGTGAGGTGCGGGTGATCCCCAGATCCTTCGCTGCATGGCTCACATTTCCATGTCTCATCTGCAACACACGTTCAATGATCATTTTCTCGACCGATTCCAGATTGTAATCGCTCAAGTCCAGCGAGTTTCCTGACGATGCTTTTGACGAGCTCAGGAAGAAGTCTTCCGGTTCCAGTATATCGCCATCGCTCATGATGACTGCACGCTCCACGGCGTGCTGCAATTCGCGAATATTCCCCGGCCAGCGATATTCCTGAAGCCTTTTGAGCGCTTTGCTACTTACCCGGCGAATCTTCTTTTTGTATTTTTTGACATTGATCGAGATGAAGTGATCCAGCAGCAGTGGCAGGTCATCGAGTCGTTCTCTCAGTGCAGGAATGTTGATCTCCACTGTGTTGATTCGGTAGAAGAGATCCTGTCGGAATGTTTTTTCTTCAATCATTTCGAGCAAAGGCATGTTCGTCGCGCAAATGAGTCTCACATCGATGGGAATCTTGTTATTGGAACCCACACGTGTGATTTCGCGACTGTGTAAGGAAGTGAGGAGCTTTTGCTGAAGTGACACAGAAAGGTTCCCAATCTCATCCAAAAATAACGTTCCTCCTGAAGCCACTTCGAATCGCCCTTTTCGGTCATGCTTTGCATCGGTGAAAGCCCCCTTCACGTGTCCGAAGAGTTCACTGTCAAACAAGGTTTCGCTGATGGCGCCCAGATCCACCGAAAGAAAAACCTCATTTCTCCGATGAGACCGGCGGTGGATTTCCCGTGCGACAAATTCTTTTCCTGAACCGTTTTCCCCCATGATGAGTACGTTGGCGTCGGTTTCTGCGACTTTATCAATGACTTTGAATACTTGCTGTATCGCTTCCGATTGTCCGATGAATTGGGTGTAGGATTGGTCAATATCCCGCGAAAGTTGTTCCTGTTTCGAGCGTAGGCTATCCGCTTCTTGTCTGGAATTTCCCAAACGGATCGCAGAAGAAACGGTGGCAAGCATTCTTTCGTTTTTCCAGGGTTTTTCGATGAAGTCGGTTGCGCCAATTTTCATAGCTTTTACCGCCATTTCAACGTCGCCATAAGCGGTGATAGGAATGACGATTGATGTGGGGTCGTAATCGAAAATTTGGGTCATGAGATCGAAGCCTTCCCGTCCACTGCTGGCGTCACGTGTGTAGTTCATGGCGAGGAGAATGACGTCGAATCGTTTACGTTTGAGCGTGGGGATCAACTTCTCAGGATCCTTTTCCACTTCGACTTTAAAATCATACCTCTCAAAAAGCATTTGAGCGGCTATCAGGACATCCTCGTTATCGTCGAGAACCAGTATCTTTCCAGTTATTTGGGGCTCCATGAAGACTGCTTCATGCATATCTCATACCTGTATTCCGGACAATTATATTTTTGAAGCTGGGCTGCATTCCCACTGAGATTAGAAGTGATGTCGCACTTCAATTATTGGGAAGATTTATCTCAAAACTGTCCGGAATCGGACGTTTTGTGTTCGGAAGACATACATTGTTTGGGGTGTGATCATGGAATAGTTGCGTTTAGGCCGAGTGAAACCAATGGCTTCCCATTGTGGCACGCTTACAGCTAGAAGGTGTGCCGTCATCAATTTATTAAAAGCATGTTATCCAATTTTCTAAAACTTACCTGGCGTAATCTGGCCAAACACAAAACTCACTCTTCGATTACGATTTGCGGGTTTGCGGTGGGCATTGCTGCCTGTCTTTTGATTTCGTTGTTTATCCGGGATGAATTGAGCTATGACAGGCACACTCCTGATGGGGAACGGATTTATCGGTTTTACGTGGAATATCATTATCAGGGGAACGTCTACTGGAGTACCTCATTCCCGTCACCATTTGCTCAAACGATCCTGAATGAATATCCCGAGATCGAAAAAGTCGGGCGTTTGTTTCCGGTACCGCTCTTTGGCGCGGGGGATCGGTTTTTCCGGCGTGCGGATCAAAATCAGAACTTTTTTGAGGAAGGTTTCGTTTGGGCCGATCAGGGACTAATCGATACGCTTCAGATACCCATTGTTCAGGGCGATCCTCGAAAAGCACTGAGCGATCCCCGAAGTATCGTTATTTCCAAAAAAATAGCAGACAAATATTTCCCTTCTGAAGACCCGGTTGGAAAACTCTTGGTCGTCAACAACAACGCGGAGCAGCCCTATCGCATTGGTGGTGTGATGGCAGACTTCCCCCAAAACAGTCATCTTCAATACAACTTCTTCATGAGTCTGGCCGGGACACCTTTTGGGCAGCGTGAAACGACGCGGTGGACGCAAAGCAATCACAATACCTATGCGTTACTGAAAGAGGGTGTCGATTCTGTTGCGCTGCAGGAAAAACTCAAAAACGTGATCAGGAATCATTATAAACCTGCATTTGAAGCAGAAGGTTCAGTTGTCGCTAAAGATATTGAAGAAATGGTTTTTATTAAAATGCTACCCGTGCGGGATATTCATCTCAAGTCGGTTGGAATTTTAGAACCCGGAGGACAGACTCGCGGAGACATCCGTTTTGTCTGGTTGTTTGGAATGGCTGCTGTTGGGATCTTTCTGATTGCGTGTGTCAATTTCATCAACCTTTCTACAGCCAAGTCTGCAAATCGTGCGAAGGAGGTTGGATTGCGCAAGGTGGTGGGTTCAAACCGAGCTCTGCTCATTCAGCAATTTCTGGGAGAATCATTGATCATTAGTGCGTTTTCTTTTGCGTTGGCTGTGGTGATGGCAGAGTTGTTTTTGCCTGTTTTTAATCATTTGCTGAACAAAGATCTGTCACTTCCGTGGATGACCTGGCAATTTCCACTGCTTTTGCTGGTGGCGATCCTTGTGGTCGGATTTCTTGCGGGCCTGTTTCCAGCGTTTTACCTTTCGTCTTTCAAGCCAATCAGTGTATTGAGGGGGAGTCTGTCAATGGGCAGTCGAAGTGGTTCCATTCGCAGTGTATTGGTCGTTTTTCAGTTTTCAGCATGTATTTTACTGATCATCGGTACTATTTTTGTCTACCGACAGCAGCAGTATATCCTGAGTAAGCCTCTTGGTTATGACCGAGAACAGGTGGTGATGATCGAAGGCACGAATGTACTAGGTCAGCAAATCCAGAGTTTTAAGCAGGAACTGAGGAAACTCTCAGGAGTTGAGTCAGTTTCGATTAGTGATTATGTGCCCATTGCGGGAGGGACGAGAAATGGAAATGGATTTTGGAAAGAGGGTCGGTCCACTCTGGATCCCGCGGTGAACGGGCAACGATGGATCATAGACGAGGACTATATTCAAACCATGGGAATGAGGCTTGTCGAAGGCAGAAATTTTTCGGTCGAAATCCAATCAGACCGTCAGGCTGCAATCATCAATCGGCGCATGGCGGAAAAGCTGGGATTGTCTAACCCCGTTGGTTCCCGAATCACCAATGGTTTCGCAGTTAATGAGGTCATAGGAGTTGTGGAAGACTTCAATTTTGATTCGCTTACGAGTGAGATATTTCCACTGTGCATGAACTTCGGTTATGCCTCCCGGATCGTGAATCTGAGGCTTGTGGCCGGGCAACATCAGCAAACGCTCGACTCCGTTCAATCGGTTTGGGCTCAATTTGTTCCGAATCAGGAATTTCGGTATAACTTTTTGGATGAAAGTTATGCGGCGATGTATGAAAACGTCAGGCGGATGTTATCGATTCTGACTTGGTTTTCGGTCCTGGCGATCGTGATTGCTTGTCTGGGGCTCTTTGCCTTGTCCGCATTCATGACTGAGCAACGGAGTAAGGAAATCAGCGTGCGTCGGGTGATAGGTGCTTCCTTTGCAAGCATCCTGCAGATGCTGTCTCTCAGCTTTCTCAGACTGGTTTTCATTTCATTTATGATTGCGGTGCCTTTCTCATGGTATCTTCTGGAGAATTGGCTCAATACCTACGAATACCGGATTAATCTCCGTTGGGATGTGTTCATTTATGCAGGAATGATTGCCTGTGGCGTCGCCATTCTGACGGTGAGTTATCATGCTTTCCGCGCGGCTCATCGCAATCCCGTTCATGGATTGAGGAGTGAGTGATCAGGAGGCGGCAAGTTGTATATATAGGGTTATGTGACTTGCCGCCGGTATTTTTGAGATGTGTTCATTTCCGGACATCTACTGTTTTAAATCGTGCAGTAAATGGTGAAAGAAATCTAACTATCTATTCTTAATTCATTGATTATCAGTTGGTTAAGGAAATGGCATAAAACAAGTTTAATAAAACCAAGTATCAATTTATTGATGGACAGGAAAATCCAGAAGAAGAAGTGGACGCTAAAGCGAGTAGTCATGTTTGGAGTGATGCCCGCTTTGGTCATTTTTGCGATTTACAGCATTTACTCAGGCAGTAAACATCGAAAGCTGAGTGTGAAGCTTGAGCGCATCACCATCGCAAGAGTGAGTGAGGGGAGTTTTCAGGAGTTTATTCCTGTTCGTGGAAATGTCCTTCCGATCAATACCCTGTATTTGGACTCTCCTGAGGGTGGGCAGGTGCTGGAAATCATGGTGGAAGAAGGCGCCAATGTGACGAAGGGGCAACCTCTGCTCAGACTTGAAAATAAAGAACTTGAGCTGGTAGTTCGTGCCCGTGAGGAGACTGTGAACTCTGAGATCAATCGCTTAGAGGAGATGAAACTGAATCTTCAACAGAATTTATTGGAGCAGAAGCAGACGATTAGTCGGCTTGACTTTGAGATTGCAGGGGACAAACGCAGGTATGAACGAAGAGCTGCATTGTGGGAAGACGGTTTGGTACCTGAGCTTGAATACATTGATGCCAAAGCTAGCTATGAATACAATCTTGAGCGAAAAGAACTCATGATTGAGACCCATGAGCAGGAGAGTGAGCTTCAGCAGATTCGTATCCAGAAGCAGGCTGACATTGTCAAACGTATGGAAAAAGACATGGAGCTGATTCGCAGCAGGTTGGATACGCTTGTGTTGAGAGCTCCGGTAGACGGACAACTGACTTCTTTCGATGCGGAGGTAGGGGAGTCGAAATCCAAAGGACAGAGGATCGGTATGATTGACGTTCTGGATCGACTGAAAGTACAGGCAAATACTGACGAACATTATTTACCAAGGTTGCAGAAGAATCTCAGAGGCACTTTTGAGTTATCCGATGATGCCTATGAACTTAAGGTAAGTAAGATTTATCCTGAGATTGAAGATGGCAGTGTTGTTTTTGACCTTTTGTTTCCTGACACGATTCCCGGTAATCTCCGGAGGGGGCAAACTTTGCACATTCGTCTTGAACTTGGGGAGTCGGATCAGGCGATGATGATTCCGCGTGGAGGTTTTTATCAGGCAACTGGCGGAAACTGGGTATTTGTGCTTGATGAAACAGGCAATCAGGCCGTGCGCCGTCAAATTCGTTTAGGGCGACAGAATATTGAAAACTTTGAAGTACTTGGGGGGCTAAAACCTGGCGAGCGCGTTGTCACCTCAAGCTACGATAATTACCAGGACATGGATATCCTGATTATTAACTAAATCAAATAACCAGTATGGATAGTAAAGCCACGGATCGACACAGATTTACACGGATTCTTTTTGGAGGAATATTTTATTCATCTGTGAGGATCGGTGTTCATCAGTGGTTCAAATCAAATTACTTACAAACTAAGTAGAACAAATTTCAAAAAATAAGAAATCCATGATCAAAACTCATAATTTAAGCAAAATTTTCACCACTGAAGAGGTGGAAACCACCGCATTACACAACATCAATATCCACATCCAGGAGGGTGAGTTCGTTTCCATAATGGGACCCTCCGGGTGTGGGAAATCCACATTGCTTAATCTCATTGGTTTGTTGGATAGTCCGTCAGGGGGGGAGTATTACTTACTTGATGAGGAAGTGGCTGGCTACACCGAACGTCGCCGGGCAAAACTCCGCAAATACAACATTGGTTTCATCTTTCAGAGCTTTAATTTGATTGATGAGTTAACGGTCTTCGAAAATGCGGAGTTACCTCTTCTTTATCAGAAAATTTCATCTGCTGAGCGAAAGGAGAGGGTAGAAGAGATTCTGGACTTTCTGCAAATTGCACATCGGCGAAATCACTTTCCTCAGCAGCTTTCGGGAGGACAGCAGCAGCGTGTTGCAGTTGCCCGGGCGATTGTCGGCAAGCCCAAAATCATTCTGGCGGACGAGCCGACGGGAAATCTCGACTCGAAAAATGGTGAGGACGTCATGAATATGCTTGTGGATCTCAACAACAGTGGCACCACGATCGTAATGGTGACCCACTCCCCGTCGCACGCGGATTATGGTAACCGCATCATCAATCTGTTTGATGGTGAAGTGGTTACTCAGAGCACTAACGGTGGTCAGGCAGTTGCTGATCGTTCTGAAGTAAGGTTGTAGGGCCTGGTTAGGTTACAGATGTCATCATTTCAAAACCCGAATGTGTCATGTTTAAAAACTATCTCAAAGTTGCCATCAGGAACCTGCTGAAGAACAAAGCTTTTACAGGAATCACCCTTCTGGGTCTTTCAGTAGGGATGGCTTGTTTTATCTTGCTCTTTTTATTTGTTCGACATGAGTGGTCCTTTGACAGGTTTCACGAGAATGAAAGCAGGATTTTCCGAGTGCTGACTCGTTTTATGATGCCTCACGGGTCAGATGAATCATATGAAGATGCTTCTTTCTTACCAAGGGATTCAGTCGGTGAGTTTGCAAGTAACTATCCAACTATCAAACGTGTCACCCGTTTTCAAAATGCGGACTGGAATTGGCTCGAATACGGAGAAAAAACCAAGAAGGATAGCGTGGGTTTTGCAGATCCTGATTTTTTGAAGATGTTTTCTTTTCCGTTGGTGGCAGGAGATATCGAAACGGC
>JAKSBQ010000082.1 GCA_022361075.1 Opitutales bacterium
ACCAATCTGCCGCTTTTTTTCACTGAAGTTTCCTCGCCATCAAGCACTTCGATCCAATTACCTGATTGAAGAAAGTTCTCGGCTGTTATCTTACTTTTCTGCTCCGACTTGTTTAGCATTACCAAAGCCGTTTGAGTGAAACCTTTTTCCTGCAATACTCTATAAAAGACTGCTTCATCACCCTCTAGTTTTTCATTCAATTGCAGCCCTCTCTGAAGCGCGGGATAATTCTTTCGAGCATTAGCAATTGTCCTCAGAGCCCGATATATCTCATGTGCCTTTGCCTCCTCCACTCTCTTTGATCCAAAGAAATTTCGATTTCCCTCGTGTTCGGCCTTCCCCGCCATGAACCCGATCTCGGAGCCATAATAAACGCAGGGAATTCCCCGAGTGGTGAATAACCAGTTGTTAGCGTCGATGAAGCCATTAGTATCCGCATCGATTCGCGTCATATCGTGGTTGTCGTAAAAAGTGACTAATTCGTATGGGTTTTGATAAGGACCATGGGTCAGATGCAAATAACTCTCAAATACTTCGTAGCCTTTTTCGACCACCTCCCCGTCCTCAGTTTCGCTCTGTTTGCCGAAAACCTGAATCATCTTCTCTCTGCAAGGAAAATCGAGCACACTGACCGCTCCATTCTTTTCAAGAGTGTGTTGAGCCAAGAAATTTGCGTCGTAATTAAAGCTCTCGCCAAACATGTAAAACCCTGGATGTTTCTTCCGAATTTCATCGGTAAAAATCTTCCAAAATCGATGAGGAACATGCTTGATCGTGTCGATCCGGAAGACGTCTGCCCCCTTATCGATCCATTCCAGATAAGCATCCAGAAAATAATTCATCACGTCTGGGTTTTCATCGTTCATGTTGCTGAGTTCAGCAATATCCTTCTCCGTCCTGAAAAATGCATGCAGAGGATTATTTGGATCTAAATCTTCAGGCGGCAGGTTTTGATGATCCGCGACCAGGTTTCCATCACGATCATAAAGTTCACCAAACTTCGGCTGATCCTCCGGCATCGTAAATGATGGAGAGCCATGATTGGTCACGATATCAAAAACGATTTTAAAGCCCTTTTCTTTCATCTTTCGAGCGTAAGCTTCGAAGTCCAACCCCTCTGAAACGTAGTGCTCATCCTCAACGAAGAAATTATTGATCCAATACCCATGGTATCCCGTTTTACCCCCGTCTTTGAAACTACCACCATACTCAATGGGTTCCCCTCCCGAAAAATGTTCGTCCGGATTGTCCATGACCGGCGTCAACCAAACCGCCGTGAAGCCTAAATCCCACAGGTAATCTGCACTGTCCAGAACGCCTTTCAGGTCTCCACCCTGGTAACCCACGTTGGCTTCTTGCCCTTCGGGGCCGATTAATTTCTGATCAAACGTAGGAAACTCCCCTCCCTGATCTTCGTGGTTGTTCCCGGGATCTCCATCCACGAAGCGATCCGTCATTGCAA
>JAKSBQ010000048.1 GCA_022361075.1 Opitutales bacterium
CTTTTTTACTGCTCAAAGTGCTGTTTCAAAGTGGTTTCCGAATACCTATGCTCAAGCATTTGTTGGCTGAGAAATTAGATGTTTCATACTCTCACTTGCCTTATAATGAAATCGTCCTTGATAAAATCTCGCGTGCGAAAAGTGAAGGTCAGAGAATTATGCTTGCTACAGCAGCGTCTGAGTTGCACGCGCAAAAGATTAATGAGCATTTGGATGTTTTTGATGAAGTTGTTGCGAGTGATCCTGATGTAAACCTCAAAGGCAAAACCAAGGTTAACAAAATTGAGGACACTATTGGCGGTGACCGCTTTTGTTTTATCGGTGACTCTAATTCGGAAATTCCTGTTTTCAAAAAAGCCAAAAAATCATTTTTGGTGAATCCGAGCCGCAAACTTCTGAAAACGTGCAAATCTGCCAGCATAGATTATGAGATTCTTGATTCCTCCAGAACGTCCTTTTGGTCTTATGACTCCAAGTTTCTTAGACCTTATCAATGGGCCAAAAACATCGTCTTTTTTCTACCCGGAGTCACAGGTCTGGGGTTGTATGATCTGAAAAATCTTTGGCTGGTCGGGCCCACTTTTACTGTGATGTGTCTTCTTGCATCGTTTGTGTATATAATGAACGACATTGCTGATGTCGAAAGTGACAGAAGACATTCGGATAAGAAGAACCGCTGTTTTGCGTCTGGTAAGGCTTCTATTGAATTTGGTTTTTTTACGGCGATAGCGCTCTTACTCCTTGCTGTCTTAATACTTTTCTTTTGGCAGCCACCTACTTTGTGTTATTTCCTGGCCTACTTTTTTCTGACAGTTGCATACACGATGCATCTGAAAGAGATTGCGATACTGGACATCTTCATTTTGGTGAGTTTTTACCTGCTTAGGATACTGATTGGTGTTGAGACTCTCGGGGTTCCTTATTCTACCTGGTTTTTCTCATTTTGTTTTTTATTGTTCTCTAATCTTGCCTTTTTGAAGCGATACATAGAGGTGAACAAAGATTCCAATGGTAAAAACATAAGAAGGAAATATGATGCTAGTGACAGGGAATTCCTTCGAATTTGCGGAATTGGATCAATTTTTGCATCGATTGTGATTTTGCTTATCTACGCTAAGTCCTCTGAATTTTCCGATTTTTACCGTGACAAGGATTTATTTTCACTGATTTGCTTTCCTTACGCGTTATTAATGTTGAGGATGTGGTATCTGGGGTCCAGAAATTTGATGGATTCAGATCCATTGGTTTACACAATCAAGAGTCCGCTTAGCTACATCGCAGTCATTGCATCCTGTATGATCCTTTTCTACTCCAGATGATACGGTGCTGGAAAGTTTGCTAGCCAAGAGTGGATGTTTAAACACTCATAAGGGTGAATTCTTAAAAACCTACGGCAAACCTTGGATTTTAGGATTTGAGGTTGATCAAACTCGAATGCCGCTCCATATACGACATTTGGGGTCCCTATAGCTATTGAAGTGTAATGAGTCAGAATATTCAGGAATTTCTTAAAACCAGAGGTTTGTCGCCAGATAACTATAACTTTGAGGCAGATATCGATCGATTTCATGCGGCGATGGAGGAAGGATTGAGCAAGGAGCATGCAGATGTCGACATGTTACCAACCTTCGTGGGAGTTCCTGATGAGATCAAACCTGACTGCAAAGTGCTTGTCATTGACCTCGGCGGAACCAACTTGCGCGTTGGGTGGGTTGCCTTTGATGGGGAGAGAAAAGCTGAAATTCTGGGAGTGAAGAAACAAAAGGTTCCCGGAACGAGCAGTTCGGTGAAAAAAGAGGCGGTTTTTGACTTGATCGCTGAGTTATCGGCTGAGTGGGTAAGCGAATGCGAGTTTGTAGGTTTCTGTTTTTCGTTTCCCTTTGAAATCCTGGACAATGGAGATTCGAAAGTGCTCTTCTTTGGTAAGGAGTTGGACGTTGATGGGATGGTTGGATGCCTTTTGAACGAAAACATGAGAGCGGCCTGGAGCCGCATCGGTGTCGAAGTGGATGCTCCTATCACGATTTTGAACGATACGGTTTCTACGCTCCTAATGGGCAAATTGCGTTACCCAAGCAGGAGGGTTTCCAGCTACATTGGTTTTATTTTGGGAACGGGCATGAACATTTCCTACGTAGAGGCTCATGAAAACATCACTAAAAAATCAAATCTCACCTCAGGAGCCTCTCAGATCATCAACACCGAGTGCGGCGATTTCTCAGGATTCGCACTGAGTGAGATCGACGAGGTTTATGACAAGAGTTCTCGAAATCCCGGAAGGTATTATGCGGAGAAAATGGTATCCGGAGCTTACATTGGAGCATTGACTCAAATCGCCCTAGGCATGCTTTCCAAGCAAGGACTCTGCAAGACAGTTGAGGCTGAAAAGATCAGTACCAAACACGTCAATGACTTCATGCTTGATCTCCCGGATGCGAACAACCCTTTGAGTATTCATTGTGGGGAACATCCTGAAGATCGAAAGACGCTCTTCGAAGTGATTGACGTCATCCTTGAACGTGCAGCGAAAGTGGTCGCAATTCTTTTGGTTGGAACAGTTCTAAAAACCCCTCCTTCAAATAGCCTTGAAGCACCCGTTGTGTTCTCAATTGACGGTTCTTCTTACGGCGGAGACTACTTCTATCGTGAGCGAATCGAAGCTTACCTTTTCGAGGAACTGACTCGCAAGAGGGACATTCGTTTCCAAATCATCCGACCTGAAAATGCGTCCTTGCTCGGTGCTTCCGTAGCAGCGATGGGATCTTTGTTGTAAAAAGGTATGATCTTTTTAAGGTGCCGACCTATGGCATTCTTAGTTTTCAAGTATCTCACGACCGCTTTCATCATCGTTTTGGTTTCCGAGGTTGCCAAAAGAACCGATCGTTTGGGAGCCCTCCTCGCGTCGTTGCCACTCGTCAGTATCATGGTGATGATTTGGCTTTTTGTTGAAAAACAAGGAACTGAGAAGATTGCCAATCACGCGTTTTACACCTTTTGGTTTGTCATTCCAACTCTTCCGATGTTCCTCGTGATGCCGTGGATGTTGAATCGAGGGCACGGATTTTGGCTTTCGCTCGGAGTGAACTGCGGAATGACGATCATTCTCTTCTTCTGTTTCGCGATGTTGGTCAAAACCTTCGGGATTCGACTATTACCCTAGTATTCATCACGGATTTTGAGGGGCTTTAGGGCAGTTATATTTCCTAGGTTCTACTCGCGATTAGTTTCTAACATCAATAAACTGCAATTTACCTTTAGTGTTGCCCAGTAATCTCGGATACAGCATTGTTGCAAAGTAGTCTGCATTTTCTCCGTTAGGGTCGGTTCTCAATAATAGTTCACGATGTAGGTTCCAGAACAGAATTTCTTTGTCACCTATTTTGCCCTTTATTATCGTAGCAGGTGTATCAGATTTCTTGACTACCAACCATATGAGTTTTCTCTCCTCTATTTTTTCTTTTATAATATAGGATAATCCCTGAGGTTCAAAATTTTCATATATCTGTAGTAGTTCAAATTCAGACGGATAATATTTTGATATTCTCTCATGATAAATTGGGTGTTTATGTGCGGCGAACATGAGCGCTGATTGCATGCGAATTCCAACACCGCTTTGGGTTGGAGGTTTGGCATATGGATTGATCAGATAAGCCGTCATGTGAGCCTCATGCTTTGCTATGTACGCCGCATAATCAGGCCCCCATTCTGTAAAACCTCTATACCACCCAATGACACCCATCCAAGAGAGAATCATCATCGTCCAAAAACTACCTATTGATAGTATATTTTGATCTTTTTTACGCAGAGAGATTGACCATATTGTGGCTCCGCAGATTGTAGGCAATATATGTTGCAAATGCCAGTTTCCAAGATATGGCCGTGATAGCGAGATGACTCCTATTAGCATGAACCCTAAGGCAATCAGAGCGATAGGAAATGCGTATTCGGAGACACTTCTAGATTTCCACGACCGGTAGGCCATTACAAGCATGACTAGGCAGAATATTGCTCCTATCGCCAATCGAAGTGGATTGTTAAATTGATAGTCAGCATCAGGATTCCCGATTATTGCACCACCCAAGGCACACAGGATCATAGGTATGATCTTCAGAGTGAAGTTATATTCACCGTTATCACGTCCTGCAAACAGCCAGAGATAGGTTGCCATACCAGACGCTAAGGTGAAAGCAATACCAATAATCTTATTTGGCAAAGTATAGTTTTTAATAAAGATGTAGCCCGCAATTGCTAAAAAGCCAAATAGACCGCCAGCAGAACTCAAAGTGCCGAGTAAAATAATCCCGGGAACGAATAAAAAGGGATGATAAAGCTGTCTTATTCCAATCCCTAGATTGAAAATAGGAGATTTAGGTAGAATACCCTTAGCGTTGCCGCTATCGAGTACTGCTAATGCTATCACAGGAAGTGTTATTGACAGAGTAATTGTATGTTGCCATCCCCATAAGAATTCCATGTATCTAGCTGGAGACAGAACAAGAATGAAGATAGAGATAATCTTCCAATCATACTTCCCTACCCATTGACTGTAGAGGATAGTCTGCGTTATAAAAAGAGGTGTAGTCAGTACCAAGATGAGAATACCTGAATTATATCCACAGAGTTCCATGATGCCCCAATATAGGAAAAAAGGAACAATCACATGGTGATCTAGATAACGAAACTCTCGGATAGATCCCAGTGATTCCAGACCGGCAACCTCAACGATATTGATCCATTCGATGTGATACCATTCATCAGTGAGAGGAATTGTTGGTCCATAAAGATGTTGAAACAGAACAGATCCTGCTATGATCAAAACTATTACTCCCAGAGTATACTTTTCGCCATGCTTCACTTAAGAGATGACTAATACTCACATATAATAAATCAAGTCCATAGCCGATCATATTCCTAAAACCTTAGGACCATGTTACCGCCTTGCATCCTCCAAAACCCACTCAATCAAATTGATGATGCGCATAATGAGCTGACTTACGGACCATCCGAAGCATCGAAGGCTCGGAGGTCAGCCTTTGAATTTCATTTAGTGGCACCCACGCGAGATCGTGGGACTCGTCGCTTACTTCGTATTTTGCTTGCTCCGGAACTGCGAGCAGAAAGCGAACATCGTAGTGGTAATGCGCAGGTTCTTCTCTGCGGGCTGGGATCAGATGAATGTCGACATCAAAAATCTGCTGACTGATTGCTGAGATTTTTTCGATCCCTGATTCTTCAGTTGCTTCCCGAAGCGCAACATTCAATAGGTTGGAATCACCATCCGCATGTCCGCCGAGTTGGAGCCATTTGTCGAGTTTTCGGTGATGTGTGAGGAGCACCTTTTGATGAGAGGAGTCCATCACCCAAGCCGATCCAGTGAAGTGCCCGATCGTTAACGATCGCTCGAAGCAATCGATGTGCGAATCTAGAAATTTCAGCATTTTTTCCACAACTTCACGTTCCTCAGGGTAACAAGAGAGGTAGTTTTGCAGAAGTTCTCGAGTCGGGTTTCGATGCATGGAAATAGAGAGGTTTTTGCGTCCGCAGGAGACAAGCATTTTTGATTTGCATCCTCCAAATTGTGTGCCAATTCTTTTTTATGGCTACGATTCTTCCAGACGTTTCAAGAACTTTTTCGGAATATTTGTTGGTTCCCAGGCTCACTGAGCGAAATCACATTCCATCTGAGGTAAACCTGCAGGCACCTCTTTCACGAGACCCTAATGGCCTCAAATTAAACATCCCTTTCGTGTCCGCTTCGATGCAGGCGGTGAGTGGAACCAAGATGGCGATCTCACTCGCGAGGCTCGGAGGAATGGCATTTATTTATTGTTCGCAGCCGATTGAGAAACAAGCAGAAATGGTGCGCCGAACCAAGCTTCACAAAGCAGGTTTTGTGGAGAGTGATTCCAATCTCATGCCCTCACAGACTTTGCAGGATGCGTTGAATTTAAAGGCAAAGAACGGACACTCCACCATGCCAGTGACCGAGGATGGAACCTCCAGCGGCAAGCTCTTGGGTATCATTACTGAAAACGATTATTGGGAATTTGAAGATGACCTGAATGCGCCAGTGTCCAAGTTCATGACACCGTGGGAAAAGTTGGTCTACGGTAAGGTGGGAATCACACTGGATGAAGCAAACCGCCAACTTCGCAAGAATAAGAAAGATTGTCTGCCGATCATTGATGATGAGCAACGGTTGGTATCCCTTGTGTTTAAAAAGGATTACATTGCTCACAAAAAGCATCCCAACGAGCTTTCCGATGGGGAAAAAAGACTCGTCGTGGGCGCAGCGGTTAACACCCACGATTACAAAGAGAGAGTTCCGGCCCTTGTCGAAGCTGGAGTAGATGTGATTTGTTTCGATTCGTCTGACGGTTATTCTGAGTTTCAGAAGGAAGCGGCTCTTTGGGTTCGTGAGCAATTTGGAAACAAGATCGTGATTGGCGGGGGAAATGTGGTTTCCGGAGAAGCTTTTGATTACCTCGTTAAAGAAGCGAAGATGGATTTCGTCAAAGTCGGTATCGGGGGTGGTTCCATCTGCATCACACGTGAGCAGAAAGGCATTGGCCGCGGACAGGCTTCGGCTCTCATGGAAGTGGTTGAGCATCGTGATCGCCTTCACAAAGAGACAGGCGAGTATGTCCCGCTTTGTTCGGATGGTGGACTTGCCCACGATACCCAGATCATCATTGCTCTCGCGATGGGTGCTGATTTCGTGATGATGGGTCGTTACTTTGCTAGAACCAATGAAAGTCCGACCCACAAGGTTTCGATGCAGGGCCGGATGTATAAACCTTATTGGGGAGAAGGTTCTGCCCGTGCTCGCAACTGGCAACGTTACACCGAAGACGGAAGTAAACGCATGAAGTTTGAAGAAGGTGTGGATGCTTATGTTCCGATCGTGGGTTCCGTCAGCGACGTGCTGGATGTGACTTGTGCGAAATTGCGTTCGACGATGTGCAACTGTGGATCTTCGTCACTGGATGAATTCCAGGAGAAATCCACACTGACACGAATCTCGGAGCAGTCATTTGAGGAAGGATCGGCGAATAACGTGTCTATCGTCGAGAATAAGCACAATCCGAAGGACTCCTAACTTTTTTTACCACGGTTGTAACCGTTTCGGAAAATTCTGCGTTTCTTGGGTTAGATTCGAAAGATTCGGATCTGAAACTTTAATCTAACCTAGAAAATCAGAAGATGAAAAACAAATCAGTTCGTAAAGTTGCAGCGCTTGTCGCATGCTTCGCAATCCTTTCAACATCTTTCAGTTTACTTAGCGCAAAGCCAGGTGAGCAACGTGGGGAAGGATATGGTCCTGGCAAATCAAAAATGGGCCAACACCAAAGAGGTCATCGTGGAGGTCAACGAATGGATCCGGGGCTTCGATTAATCCAGATGGGAGAAAAGCTTGGACTCACTACTGAACAGGAAGAGCAGATTCTCGCGCTGTCACAGGATTTTCGCGCTGAGATGAAAACCAATCGTGAGGGAGCCAAGGCTACTCGTGAAAAGATGAAAGCTCTTCGTGAAGCGGAAACATTCGATGAAACAGCTTTCCGTGCAGTGCTCGAAGAAGGCCATGCTCACAAAGTAGAATCGATGGTTGCGGGTGCGAAATATCGCGAAGCAATCTCCGAAGTATTGACTGAAGAGCAGAACGCGCAGATCGAAGAAGCCAAGGAGAAGATCCAAAAAATGCGCAAAATGCGTGAGAAACGAGGAGGTCAGGGTAAGAGAGGTCAGTGGCAAGGCAAAAGCCAGAATTCTTCTCCAGAAACTGCCGGATAAGCGTCAGGAATTTGAATTAACGGTAAATATCGTTGATGTTTGGGAAGTTGCCTGGCTAGTGTAGGAGCCAGGCAACTGTTTTCTTCAGATAATTGAGATGAGCAATGTTTTCACGCGGCTTTTAGATGCCACTGACGAGGAGTTGGTAGTGGAATCATTGGATGGAAATCTCAGAGCTTACGATGAACTAGTGAACAGATACCAACAGAAAGTGGCAGGCACACTTTATCGATTTACTTCAAATCAGAGTGAGCTGGAAGATTTGGTTCAGGAGACTTTCATCAGAGCGTTTCGCAAACTGGAGAAATGGAAACCCGGGGAACAAGCCTCTTTTGGAGCGTGGCTACGAAGGATCGGATACAACTTGGCTTGTGATCATCTCCGAAAGCAAAAACGAAATCCTTTGAATTTTCAGAAAGCTCCAGCAAAGGACGAAGAGGAAAACACGGTGCAAATGGATATCAAAGATGAGACACCTCAAGTGGATCAGCTAAGTGCGAATAAAGATCTGATCAAATGGCTCCTGGCACAGCTCAAAGCGGACGAGTCGATGCTGATCACTTTGATGTACGTCGAACAACTTTCCGTCCAGGAGATGGCGGAGCGAACCGGGTGGGGCATTTCGAATGTGAAAGTGAAAATCCACCGGGCACGAAAGAAACTGCAAAAATTATTTCAAGATCATGAAGGACTGGGAACACAACACGTCGCAACAGTTTAAACAGCTGATCGAGAGTTCGTCAGCTTCCAAGGCTCCTGAAGTGAATGTCAGGGCGGGGGTGATGGCTGCATTGACACGACAGGCTCGGAGTAAATCGCCTGTGGATGCGTCTTTGCAGGAACTGACAGAGGTATTTTCGGGGCTTAAAGCTGGAATTTTCGCGGGCATCGTGATGACCATGGTTGCGATCTCCAGTATTTATGCGGCCAGCGAATTTGGAGATACAGTTACTATCGATTCGGAGACTGACGAAGTTGTCGAATTTATGGACGACGGAGATTGGTCAGAGTTTTTATGATTAAGAGATACAAATGGATGGCTGCCGGCCTGCTTCTGGGAGCGATTTTGTTCGGAAGCGCACTTGGGACCATGGGTACCATGTTTGTGTTATCGAAAATCAAAGAACAGCAAAGACGGCAGCATGAAATTCAACATGTTGTCGGAAAGGGACACGGTCCAATTCACATGATCATCGAGCGTCTGGATCGGGATTTAAACCTGGATCCGGAGCAACGTGAAAAGATCCAGGCAGAGGTCGAAAAGATAGATAAAGCGTTCAAGGCCCTTCATGCAGAAACTGGGAAAAAGATGAGCGTGATTATGGAAGACGGATCGAGGGCGATTCGAGCTCACCTGAAAGAAGATCAGATTGCTGCTTATGAACTCTATATCGAGGAAAGGTCCCTTCGTAAGCGTATCATGAGATATCGCATGGACTCTCGAAAAGCCCGTGGTGAAGGTCAGCGTGAAGGGGGACGAAGAGGATCGGGTGAAGCGCCGTTTCGAGGACCTCCACCGCATCAAGAGAAGGATTAAAAACGAAGTCATATCGTAGCGGTAGCTCCGTTTGACTTTGCATGGTTTTGAATAACTTTTCGAAGTCTTCGTCTTCTACTTCCGCTATGACAAAAACTGACCCTGTTCTTCTTATATCCTTTTTAATCAGACGAGCACTCCGTGGAGTAGCTCTCCTAAGTTTAGTAGTGTTTCCTGCTACCTGGGGACCTTGGGGTGTATTGACGGCCCAAGAGCCTGTGAAGGCTGTTGACCCTCAAAAAATAAATAAAATTGTTAACGCACTTTCTGATCTTGCTGAGGCAGCGAGCGAGGATCTTGTAACCATCGATAAAACGGTTGGGTTTTTAGAATCAGACCCTGAGTTAATCGTTGAGTGGGTTTCTAGTGAAACTCATTGGCTTCCTTATCATGGTTATTTGAAGGGTCCGGAAGGAACTTTTGAAGCCCGACAGGGAAGCAGTCTGGATCGGGTCGTGCTTATGGCCCGGATGTTGTCGAAGGCGGGTAGAGACGTTCGCATCGTTCACTCAAGATTGGATGAGAAATTAAAACCGACTTTGCTTGAAGAACTTAAGACTGCAGATTTTTGGAAAGATTGGAGTGTCGACGATGAACCTCTTGCTGAGAAAATTAAAGACCATGCAGATGCTCTCGAACACTTCTCAATTCTTAGTGGCAAACCCGTTGAGGATGCATTTGGAGTTGCGGCTGAGTATGAACATCAACTGAGTCTGTATCGCGAACAGATGATGGCCGCGGTTTCCAGCCAAAGCGATCGATTGTTGGATACAGTGGACTTTGCGAAAACTCCTTCCCTGGACTACACCCAGTTTGCGGAAGATTATTTTTATGTGGAGTATGCAGAAGGAGAGAATTGGAAACAGGTTTGTCCGGTCTTCGGTGTATCCATACCTGAAGTTTTTTTGAAAAACGCTCAACCAACTAAACGTTACTCCTCCACTGCAGATTTTCCTGATGAACTGGTTCATAAGTTCCAGATAAGGTTTGTGGTCGAACAATTTCTTGAAGGCGTTAAGTCGGAAAAAATAGTACTCGAAAACGAATGGTTGGTCTCTGAGATCAATCTTTCTCAGATTTCTCTAGTGATTCAAGGTGAGAAGTTTGCCGAAATGACGAGCATTCTTTCAGCTGAAGGCGCCGATTTTGCTCAGAAACAGCAAAAGATTGTAGAATTGATCAAAAGTGAGTCTCAGTGGACCCCAGGCTTGATCCTTGAAAATGAAGAAGATCCCATTGTTCAGAATAGTTTCAACGGTAGAGGAGAGGTTTTTGAGGTTGAAAAGGGCATGGGGCAGGGACAGACCCTCAATAAAGCAATCGGGATTTTAGGAGCTCTTGATTTTGGAGCTAAAACTAAAGATGAGCCTAGTGGTGAGAGTGTATTATCAAGGATCACGATCGAAACAATCGCAACAAACCCGATGGGTCAACGGGATGTCAATAAGCGGAAACTATTTGAACTCTCGGAGGAGGAATTAAAGGGATTTGCGCAGTCAGGAGAGCTTGATGAAAATTCAATGGTTCGACGTGGTTTTGCTTGCACCAGAAATGCTGAGATGTTCATCCAGGCAAGTAAACTGACTAAAAATGGCTACCTGAAAGCGCAGGTGGATCTTATCAACGCCTATCGACTGCCCATCAAGTATTTGCTTCGTAATCTGGAGGATGAAAATCAGTCGGTTACCGCACTTTTTAAGATTTTCGAGAAGTTACCCAGGAGAGATTTGTTACTTGTCTCACTTGGATTGGTCCGAAGCACTTTGCCTGAGGCTGCGGGTACTACGTATTTTGACACGGCAAATGTACTGACCACGATGAAGCAACTCGTTTACAAAGATGGTAAGGTAGCCGCCGTCACCGGGTTTGATATTCTTGAGAATAAAATGGGAAGCCTGGGGTCGTCATCGGAGGAACGACAGAAGGATTTGGTCGAAATTGGGGTTTTTGATACCCTCGCCGAGAGTACGTTCTTAAGGGCTTCAACGGGAAACCATATGAGTTTGAAAACTGATCTGGCGTTTCCTGAGCATCTGTCAGAAGAAAATTGGGTAAAAATAGATTCTAAAAACATAGAAAAATACAGATCTACTACAGATCCTTACGTTTACGCAATTTGGCAGGAAGAGCTGAAAGAATTTCAGGCCCTGGTGGTTGCAGATATTAAGAACCCGACAGTTTGGTATCATGTAGATGAAAATACTGGTGAAACTCTGGGTATGGGCGTTTCTGAACTCGGACTTGCTGGAAATGCGGCTACCGAATACACCATCACCAAGTCGGTGGTTGCCATAGCCCTCATCAAGGGAGCAGTGGCAGGGACCATCACGTTTTTTGGATGCCATTCGGTATCCAGTGGTACGATAGGTAGTTTTTCCGGGTGTCTGATGTGTGCAATTCTAATGGCCATATTTGTAATCGGAAGTAATTTGGCTGCACCGGGGAGCATGGCGGAGTGGGCCATGTATGGCGGAGAAACCATTTCCGGACTTTGTGCGGTAGGAATGACTCAATCGGGCTAAACTCGGAGATTCTACATGAAATTATTATCTTTCTTTGTGCTTTTTACGGGCACGTATCTGTCGTTTTCAATCGAGTTGAAGTCACCTGCGTCGATGTATCGTATCGATTTGAGAGGAGAGGTTCAAGTTTTTGAGAACGAGGGAAATTCGAAGTCAAAGGCTCGTATTGAAGTGCCGTTGAGGATTCGTAACCAGATCGACCCGGCCCTGGTTTTTGACCACGGGGAGCAGGAAGCGATGCTCTTTGCATCGGTTAACTTGTACGCATTTTTGTTGATCGACGGCAAATACCTAGCATCGCCTCTTCCGGCAGAGGGAGAGGGATTGTTGCCCCTGCGTAGTGTCCTCAAATACGAGGGCTCCAAGGTGGATGGTAAACTGTTGTTCGATTCTCCGGTAGTAGAGCCAGAGTCGCTTGCATTGTTCTATTACCATGAAAATTACGGAACCTTTCATTTGCCGATCAAGGGTGACCCGACGTTGCTGAAAGAACCTGATGCATCTGCGATTTCAGGAAACGAAAGATTGGAACTGTCAGTTGTCGACCATGGTGTTTTGGAGGGGCAAACAGCTCAAAAAGGCCAGCTTTATTATTTTGTGGATGTGGTGGGGAGAAGCAAATGGTCGCGTCAGACACCAGCTTTTTATCTGGATGCAGGTGCGGATCCGCAGCAAAGGAGCGTGATCGACTTTCCTTTTCACTACCAGCGTGGAGAAACGGTCCTGAATCTGATTGTCGATGGTGAATTTGCGAGAACCTATGATGTAGAATTGAGCAGCCCTTCTGGAAGTCTGGCATTTATCTCCGATGCCTGGACTCAGCGCAGGCTTGTTTTCAGTATTCCGGAAACATACTCGCAGCTCGATTTGGCCGCGCAGTTTATCAAGATGGGAACAAGTGATGCGGGTGCCTATTATGCGGAAGCGATTAATGTCCCAGTATTTAATGAAGGTGAAGTTGCCAGAGAACTAGGGGTGATTCATAAGGTCATTGATGAGGCTGCTCCCAACAAGCTTGATCTAAAATTGGCTTTGGTGAAGGACTTATCGGCTTGGGGCATCGATGATCAGAAATATCTCGGAGTCTACGGACAATACAAAAACTCGGGAAGTGAGCCTGGTATGATGAAGTTCTGGGACCGCTTAAGTTTTGTGGGAACCGGTAATGTGAGCCCGATCAATAATCCGGCGATAAATCCTTATCTGGCGCCGGAGGAGCTTTATCTGGACCTGGACGCTGAGAGGGGTTTTGTCGTGCTTTTCGATCTTGATGCGGTTCGAGAAATCGAAGGTCCTGTGATCAGCTATTCCGGCATTGGTGGAGAGCATTTACTGGATGTGAATATAGAAAATCTGACGCTGACTCCGACCGATTTTGATACGGTGCAGCAGCGTATTTATGATCAGGCGGGAGCGACGGAATCCAAGAAATTTGAGCAGACTCATCAGTCTCAACCTGTTGCGACGACTCCATCGCGAACCCCTGAAGCTAAGGAAGAAACACCTCCATCTGAAGAGGAAAAGCCTTATGAAGCCGTAGTGCCTTTTCACCTGGCAGATATTGTTCCTTATCACGAGGATGCGGTTGCTAAAGCAAATGATGATTTGGAAGGCTTAAGAACCTCTCCGGATGTTTTCGAGCCGTTGAGTGCATTTGGTTTTTCCGATTTTGAGGAACAGTTTGGAAAAGCGTCTACCTTTGAAGCGGAGCCTAATGATGAAGCGACGCAGGCGAGTCGTTTTAACATCGGGCAGACGGTTAAGGGTTCGGTTGAAACCAAAGGGTTGGATTATTGGAAGTTCTCGGTTCTGAACGATAATGGCTCCTATACCGTGCGTTTTGCGGTGAATTCAAATGGCACTGACATGAAAGGTGCTTATTTTGAAATTCATACAGCAGACAGCCAGGAGGTGTTGAGACAGTGGGTCGAGCAAAGTTATCCTCGGATTCATCTGGCACTGAACAAAGGAGACTATTACGTCAAAGTCTCCAACTACTCTCAGCAACCGGAAGCAGAATACTTCTTCCGCGTGGATCAGGAGTCTTTTCGGGAAAGAACAGAGAGGGAGGTAGACAATTACCTTGGTCAAGCGACTTCTTTGAAGCTGGGCACTCAGATCAGGGGCACGATGGATCACTACGACCAATCGGACTTCTTTAAGATCGAGTTTACTGAAGAAGATGCGGAGTTGAAGTGGGATTTCGTTGTCCAGACTGATCAACCTGAAACGCAGTTTGACCTCAGATTCATGGATGAAAGCGAAGCGCATACCTATTGGGTCGATGGGAAAGGGAGCTTGATGGCAGGTGATTTCTCGCCTGATCCCGGTATTTATTATGTTCAGCTCCGGGCGCGCCCACAGGTGCCAATGCAATATCGACTCAAAACCATCAACAGGGGTTACCGAACCGCGGGTTGGGAACGTGAACCGAACGATAATACTTTGGGTCAGGGAGTGGACATCATCGAAACCATTGACGACGGCCGTCCTGAGTTACTCGGTCGTTTTCAGGGAAGGTATGGTGATTTCTTTGGGCTAAATGTGAAGGACATCAATCAGCTGTATACGATTTCTGTGAATGCTCCCAAAGGAACCCGACTGGAGTATCACAACGGCCCAAGGGGAATGGAGAAGCGGACTTACGCGACTGATGAGCTTGCCGCGGCATTGGTGGATCTGAGGTTACCTCTCGGTGTGAGCTATTTTTATATTGAGGGCAAAGAAGGAGACTATGCGATCAACATCGAAGCGAACCCGATTCCCGGTGATCAGTATGAGTGGGAGCCTAACGATGCGAACAATCGTGCTCAGCTGATGGAGTTTGGCAAAACCTACGAGGGTCGCCTGTTGGACACCTATGATGAAGATTGGTATCGAATCGTGGTGGAACAGCCGATGCTTTATCGGGTGGAATTGAAAGCGGGGATCGACGGGGCTATCAATATGGAACTCCGGTCTAACGGCTATAATCCTCGGAGAATTTATACCGATAAGGAAACAGGTGCCTTGGTGGAGGAGTATTACCTGCTTCCCGCAAACTACTACCTCCGGCTCGATCCGTCCAAACCCAGTTTGGAGAGTTACAAGCTCACGGTGTCGACAGTTTCTCCGTTTGAAGGACCCAAGGAATCAGAAGGTTTGCAGCTTTTGGCACAAGATGTCGAAACCCATGCGGCGGCGTTTGTGGATGAATACCAGAAAGTCATCCAGAAAGTGACTGTTACCAACAAAAGCGCTTCTTCGCAAAATCTGAAACTACTTGCGAATAGTTCCCACAGGAAGGTTCAGCTACACTTGGATTTTAATACAAGTTTGAACTTGAAGAGTGGTCAAAGTACGACCGTGGAGTTGCCATGGATGGTTGCTCCTCAGCTTTCGGACGGAAAGATACAGCTGTTTGTTGCCGCCGAGGATACGAATGGAAGTCGCGTTTTAGGCCAGGCCTCGTTGTTGCTGTCGACTGTAGCTGTTCCAGTCGGTGTGGATGAAAGTTACACACGACTCGATGATCGGTTGTTGGGGGGTCTGAATCTTAATTTGACCGCGTTGGGCGCTGAACCGATTGTGCCTGCAAAAGAGTCGTACCCCGGAGGTGGAAACCCACCTTCTGTCGGAACCATCGGGCATCTGATGGATGGTGTCCTTTCAAACAGGACGTTTTACGGTTATCAGGCGGTTTGCAAACTTGCCGGAGATGGCAAGATCCCGATTGTTGGGACGTCGTTTGATCTTCAGTCGGGTGCGAACCTGTGGGTCTCGGCGAAGGATGTGACTGTTGCGGTTTCGAACGATGGAGTGCAGTTTACCGATGTTCTGTCAGTCTCTCTTGAACCGAGGGTAGGTGAGCAAGCCTTTGTGTTTGATGAGGCGGTAAAAGCGAAGTATGCCCGCTTAACGATTCACAGTGCTCAAAATGAGCGAGCCGGGCAAGCCACACACCTTGGGGAATGGAGGATGATCGCCTCTCCAAATGCGGTGTTGGAAGAGAATCAGTCGCCGGATCTTCTGGCGGGAGCTAATGGAGGTCATCATATCTACAATGATGAGAATTTATCGTGGGTGTTCGGCTTTCATCACAACCGGGCTGCGAGGGTATCCCATTTTCGGTGGAAAAACAAAGGTGCTGAAAGGAGTCGTTACTTCAACTCCCGTGATCTGGTGATTGAAGTAAGCATGGATTCGCCGGTAGGACCGTGGAAAAAAGTTGGGGAGTTTGACCTGAGAGAGGCATTGGAAGGGGGCTTTGAAACGACCCAATCGTTCGAAGGAGAGCCCTGGGCGAGGTTCATCAGAGTCACTTCACTCAAGCCGGAGGATGATAAACCGCATTGGCAGACTTACGAAGCGTTTCAAGTCTTCGAGAAGTTACCTGATGAAAGTTACCGTAGTATCCTCGGTGAATGGGGTAATGTCGGAAAAGACGCGATCTATGAACATCTGGAGCGAAAATCGATTCATACGTCGGCTGATTCGACCGTCCAACGCATTCAGTCCACCGAATCTCAACCTTATGATCTTGAAGCAGACGAGTGGGTTGAGAGCGTTGCCTGGGTCAACGAGTCCTGGGAGGACTGGTATCGGATTCAACCACTGAAGTCGAAGAAAAGGTTACAACTGTTGGTTGAGGGCAAGCCCTTTGTGAAGGTCGCAGTGGAAGTGTTCGACGATCAAGGTCAACTTGTTGAGCTTCAGGAAGGACAGGGAACCTCAACTCAAAAACCATTCACCTTCTTAGCCGAAGCGGGTGTCAGTTATAAAGTGCATGTGTATGAACCCAAGCGCTCAATTGTCTACCTTTGGGATGTTAGTGGAAGCATGGGTGCTTTTATCCCGAGCATCGAAAACGCGGTTCTTAAGTTCGCTCAGGAAATTGACCCCAACTCCGAACAAGTGCATCTCCTCCCGTTCGATGATCCAGCGCATTTTTTGCTCGAAGACTGGGCAAGCGACTCATATTTGCTGCAGAATACCGTACGTAACTACAAGGCTCCCAGTTCCAGTTATGCTCACTTGAATTTGCTGGCTGCGACCGAAAAGTTGGCTGACGAAATTGGAACTCGTGCGGCGATTGTAATCACAGACTGCGAGTCGGGCAGAGGAGTGAATCCTGAATTATGGCAGGCGCTTAAAAGAGAGAGACCGGCCGTATTTACATTCCAGACGTCCGATCAAACATCCGCATACCGCATCGAGCAGGATGACATGCAGGATTGGGCGGCTGTCGGTGGTGGTTTTTATTATAATACGCGTTCACCCCACGAGCTGGATGATGCATTTGCCCGTGTGCAGGCCTATCTCAGGAGACCTGCGCCGTACCGCATCATGTTGGAAGCTCCGGCGCTTGAGCCTTCGACAATCTCGGTAATCGATGCTCGGGAGAGGTCAGAAGTTCGCAATCCTGAGCAGGATGGAGTGTTGTTGATCATCGACGCGTCAGCAAGCATGAGGGACAAGCTTCCTAACGGCAAAATGAAAGTGTCTGAAGCCAAAGCAGTGATTCAGGACATGGTGGACAATTATCTTCCTGCTGGAATTCGTTTTGGGCTGCGTGTGTTTGGTCACCGGGGGGGAGAGAATTGCATCAGTGAACTCATGATTCCCGTGGACACGCTCAATCCTGAAGTCGTGAAGCAAAAACTGCTTTTCCTCCGATCGAGTTCTTTGGGCAACACGGCGTTAGCCGAAGCACTCAGTAAAGCAGGCGAAGACATGGAAACGCTAGAGGGGTTGAAACGAGTGGTTGTGCTCACAGATGGGGAGGAAACCTGTCAGGGCGATCCAGCTGCGGTTATCAGCGATTTAGCGGCGTCTGGCCTGGAGGTCACAGTCAATATCGTTGGGTTTACCCTTGGAGATGAAACGGTAAAGGCGGCTTACAGCTCTTGGGTTCAGGCGACGGGTGGAAGCTACCTCGACGCACAGGATGTTGAAGCCCTGGGTGAAGCACTAAAGACTGCTATGACACCGGTGGAATTACCGAACTACGAAATCTACGATGAAACCGGGAAACTCATAGCATCGGGCAAAGTAGATGGTGAATCCATCAAGGTTGACTCAGGACTCTACACAGTCAAAATTCTTGATTCGGAGAATCCGAAGCAGATCGAAGTCAACGCCTTCGAAACTGATGTGGTTTTGAAGTATCAGTAAACTTTAGTTTGGACTTCTCTTCGCCATGACTCTGATGACTATGGCGAAGAGGATCTCAATGATTCCGCCAGCAAGTGCGGCGAATTTAGAAGGGTATTGCAGGATGATGCAAAAGACACCACTTACGCAGAGGACTCCGGCGAATACCCAGTAAATGCGGAGTCCGTAAACGGTGGAGAACACAAAGTATCGGACACCGATGACGATGAGCATGATGGAGAAGAACCACTCGGGCAGTCGCAGTGAGACTGCGAACGCAATGAATAAGCCCATGAAGAGCCCAAAGGTGCTTTCGATTGCGAGTTTACCCAGCGGATTTCCCTTTGCGTGAGCACCGGAGCGCCCTAAGGCTTTCGAGAGCAATTTACTCAGTGGAAAGATCACCATTCCTCCGAAAAACAATGTAGCCATCGCCGGTTTCAGAGAGATGATCATTGCTACGATTCCTGCTGCGAGCCAAACCAAACCGGAAATGAAGGCTCCAGTGGCACCGTCGTAGTAGGCTTCCCTCATATCTTTTTGGGCATGGCTGATTTCCATGTGCTTCTCCTTGCTCCGTTAGAAATTTGGATGAGCAACTATTGCCAGCTCTTGAGGATGGCGAGAGACTCGGCGTGGTGTATTTTGGGGTCACCCGGAATCTTCCAGTTCATGAGGCCGACTGGTCCTTTGAATTCGGAATTCTGAAGCATTTTAAAGAAGCTTTCTGCATCGTATAAACTTTCCGAGAGAGGTTTTACAACGTCACTCCAGTCTCTCGAACCCGTATTCACGTCCTCGGGTAGGCAGGTGCCACTGATCACCGCAAGTTTGCTGTAAGGTGCTGCATATCGTACGATTTCTTCAAGTCTCTCTGAGTTTTTTGCGCGTAGTTCGTGGTGGAGCTGAATACTCGTAAAAAGATTGGAAGCTCCCACTTTCTTTATGATTCGAATCGTATCTTCTACGTCTAAAAGGTAATTCCGGTCATGTGGGTAGAGGATGACGTCAATCCGTTTGCCTTCGGCTTCTTCACAGATGCTTTTCAGCAAGGATACGGTGGTTTCGTCATTTTCTGCACTTGCACCGATCGCGATCCACAGCGGAACGCCTAGAGGTTCGCAGGCTTCGATGGTTTTTGACACCAGGGCACGATGTTCTTCGTTAGAGAAGCGGTAAGGGAAGTAAACGCCATACACCTTAAATGCTCCTGATTGGACGAGTTCGGTCTCCAGAGTCTCTTTAAACTCAGCCAGAAGTATTTCGTTCATCACCCAGCCAGCGATCCCATCAAAACCTGCTTCGTGTAAGAAGGAGACTTTATCAGAAGGCTTCCAATCTGGAAAACCAAAGGAGATGGCGAATAGTTCGTTTCTTTCCTGGCCAGCAAAACTGGATTGGAGTCCCAGAGTGAGAAACAAAATGATTAAAGGGTAGCGGACGGACTTTAAAAGGGGTAAATAAGCCATATCAGGCTTTGACCATGTGCAGGTAGTAGCGATTCGCAACTGGCTGGACCACTATTTCGGTATTAAAAACGGTAGAGAGCTTTTCGCTATTGAGCATCTCTTCCTTGGAACCTAAGTCGATGATTTCTCCTTTCTTCATGAGCATTACATCCGTAAACATCGGCAAAATCTCCTCGATGTGATGGGTGATCATCACGGTAGGAATGTGAAATTCCTCAGTCAGCGTGTACTGCAAAAACTCAAGAAAGGATTCACGAGCGACAGGATCCAGGCCTGCGCAGGGCTCATCAAGAATGAGAATTTTAGGCCTCAGGATGAGTGCGCGAGCGATCAATGTGCGTTGGCGCTCTCCCTGGGATAGTACTCCCCACTTACGTTCGGCCAAATGCTCGATGCCCACCAGGTAGAGCCAACGTTTGGCTTCTTCCTTCTCTTTTTCCGTGATGTAACGCCACTGGTTGATGTGCGCACTTTTGCCGGAAATTACGATGTTCTGCGCGAGTTGGTCGGGTTCAATACGTTGTCCAATGGATTGGCTGACGATGCCGATCTTTTTCCGGGTTTCTTCCCATGGAATAGTGCCGAATGGATTTCCAAATACCATGAATTGCCCCGAGCTGGGCGGCTCATAACCCATGATCACATTCAGAATCGAGGTTTTCCCGGATCCGTTTGAGCCGAGAATGACCCAATTTTGATCGGGCGTCATGGACCAATGAATGTTTCGCAGGATGTGGATTCCGCGTTTTAGATTGATGCCGCTAAGTTGAAGTAACATGGGAGGCCTGTAATCAAAAACACTCACTTCAGGATCTCAAGAAAGAACGTCCGCTGAGGTGAAGAACTTACGAATGCGGTCTTTCTTCATCAAATCAGTCTGCGCGGTTGACGCAGTATCCTAAACATTCAACGCTTCGGTTATGCCGAAGATAAGGGGAGTATTTTTCGACTGGGGTGGGGTGATTATTGAGAATCCTGCGCCGGGAATGGCCAAAGTCATCGCGAACACTTGGGGTGTGGACTTCAAATCCATGGGTGGCTTGCCATTGGAGTTACTCGATCTATTCCAACGAGGGGAAATCGAAGAAGGAGACTTCTGGAATGCGGTTGGTGAGTATTATTCGATCTCTGTTCCCTCAGCAGTTAAAGAGGGTCTGTGGGGAAAGGCCTTTGACGAGGTTTACGTTGAGATCAACCCAACTCTTGATTGGGCCACAAAGCTACAGGACACTGGGATTCAAACAGGAGTGTTATCGAATACCGAACTTCCCGCAGTCGAGTTGTTTGAGAGTCAAAACTACAGCTGCTTCGAACACTTAGTTTTCTCTTGCGAATGCGGCGTGAGCAAACCTAATGCAGACATCTACCATTTTGCGGCTGAACAGATGAATCTCCCACCGAGTGAAATCCTCTTCCTCGACGACAAACCTGAGAATGTTGCAGCAGCAAGGAAGACCGGGATGCACGGGGTACTATTTCAAAACTTCCAGGATGCCATCCAACAAGTTTTGGAAATTGATGAAGAGCTTGTCGGAGATGGGATAGGTTAAGGCCAAAGTGTGGGACTGATAGTCGCGGAACAGATCATAGCTCGCGCGACTGCTTAGTGGGTGATGTAGATATTTTGAAATTTGAGTTTTTCAATGCTGACTGTAGTCAAGCCCCTCAATCACTTAAACACATCAGTTCAGGTGGCTATTGCACAGCGATCGTGCTTTATCTATAAAAGCTCTCTAATTTGTTTTTCGAAAAAATCATAGTCACGTGCACCAGTGAAATAGCCTTTTATGATTCCATCCCTGTCGATGATTAGGTTGAGTGGTCGCGCTGTGCCCATGCTGATTTCTATCCACTCTATCTGTCTATTATAAACGGTTGTGAAATCGTGTTTTTGATTGGACGAGAATTTTAATAGCTTTTCACGGGATTCATCAGATAGTGCTATGACTACCAAACCTTTGTCCCTAAAGTCATGCTGGAGCTTTTCTAATTCAGGCATTTCTTTTATGCATGGAGCACACCATGTCGCCCAAAAGTTGAGGACTATTACATTGCCTCTGTAATCCTCTAACGTCTGATGCTGGTCGTTATCGACCGTATGAAAGCTCAAATGTGGAGCTTCTTTATTCAACATAGACTCGAATTTTTCTAGCACTCTCCCCGTTGTCTTTTTTTCATGGTTCAGGCCGATGATTCCTAAAATCGCAAAACAAATAAATAGTATCGAGAATAAAGAACCTACCCATCCAAGGAAGCTTTTGGGAACAAAAAATCTTTTTTTTCTACAACTAATAAAAAGAATAAAAACACTGATGACGATACCCAGAACTAAAAAGGCTTGTCCGTAATCAATTACAAATTTGGCATTATGTGCAACTAGATCTCTCATATCATTAATTTTTGAATTAAAAACAAACTGAGCGTAATGATATGGAAACGGCCCCATCGCTGAGCCACATTTTAACTAATTGGTGCCATTTTTAGGTCTTTTTGTATTCGCTGGGAGTCATTCCACAGTGCTTCCTGAATGCGCGTGTAAATGTGTTTTTTGTGTTAAAACCTACTTCCATCGCAATACCTAACAAACTTAAATGGCTTTTTGACGGATCTTTAATCAGTTTTTTAGACATTGATATTCGATAGGAATTTACGAGGAAAGAAAAACTACAATTGAAATTATTATTTATATATTTTGAGAGGTATTGAGTGTTCGTATCAAGCAGCTGAGCGAGTTTGTGTAAATTCAGTTCACTGTCCGTGAAGATGTTACTCTCTTCAAAAAGTCGAGTTATTTTATTTTTCAGATCCTCATCTTCGGTTTTCACTGGCTCCTTCTTTTGGATGTAATTATTTAAAAATTCAAACTTACTAATCGTCCAAAATCCAATGAAACAGACGAAAACAGAAGTGAGTAAATTATACACCCAAAACAGTTCAAAAACTAAAAAATCTATAAACGATATGTAGGAGAATATCAGAATGTAAGAAGATATGAACGCAATAAAGACGATCGAAAAAACTCTTAACCATTTTGTTACTGAGATGATCATTCTGGTTGAGCGTCCGTCTCCCCACGCGATTTTTTTATCTAAATACTTTATCGTGAATAATGCATAGAGCATGCTTTGAATGAAGAAGATAAGATGGTATGGGAATTTATTACTATCTTTTTCATGTCTGGTGCTTATGTCAAAACTCAGGAGTTGTTGAATCTTAACTTCACCAGGCAAAATGAAGTAGGGAATCAACATAATTAAACAAATCAAAGCTGGGGCGAAATGTAAGAGGTCTATTATTTTGAATTTATATTCAACTACGATCATGCTCTTGACGTAGAAATAATACAAAGGACCCAGGAGTAAAAATAAAGGCACAAACACCGCTATTAAATGCGGCATTGAAGCGATGTATTCTTTTATTGTGAGAAATTGCTCAAAGAGATATCCCGTGATAATGAGTGTGAAAAATCCTAAAAAAAGATTGGCCTTGTATTTGACGAATTTTGGAGAAAACAGAATCGCAACTAACAACAATCCGTTAAAAATGCCCACAAAATATAATAGCGATATAAACTCCATAGCGTATTTTTAGGTAACCGGTAGGCTAGAACCTTTGCGCCGACTACACAAGCTGTCCAGCTTGCTAAATCAGTATTGAAGGGCGAATAGACTGATGGAAGTCGATTTGGTAAGTTTTTTTCAATGCAGAATATGCGGAATAGGGGGTTTTTGATCTTAAAGCAGTGTCGATATAGATTTTTAACTGTTCGTTCCCCCGAGAACCGAGGCGTATCTCACCCAAGGCTTTTCAGAATAGCAAAGAGGGGATTTCTCGATGGATTTATAAATCTCTACTCCCGGGAGTATTTAGTGGTTTTTTTTGAGGTGGAATTTTCAACACCTACCTTGTTGTGACTCAATTTCATATTTCTGGGAAAAGAATATACCTTCGGAGTTTGAGCCTTAACTCATCAATTAATGCAGGCTCCATTGGGTCGTAGATATCTTCAATAAAAAGTGTCACGATTCTCTTCCCAACTATTTCTTCTCTAAACTTTTTTCTTATTCTATTGGTGTGCCTCTTTTCCATTGTGAAAATTATATCTGCCCACCCGATATCACCTGCAGTTATTTTAATTCGAGCGCCATTTTCTGTGCCTCTTGACCTGACCTGATAACGATCAAATTTTTCGTAAATCTTTTCCGCCGTGTAGCTTCTGTATTTGTTGATGCTACAAACAAAAAGGATTTTCTGAGGAGAGGAATGTTCCATTTGAAATTTTCTTTATAACGTCAAGTGGAGGTAAGACGGGATGCGAAGCATCCCGGAATTACCTCGAGCGTCTTGTTGTAAGAGAATTTTAGTGCTTACTGGTATATTTCCGAATTAGATGACGCATATTTGTTGTCTATGATCGTTCCAGATGCGTCAATATAAGAAAGCCTCAATGCCGCGATACTGTATCCAGCGTTTCCCGTGACTGAACCGTTCGGTATGAAAATTGA